>NZ_JBMSED010000013.1:0-190636 GCF_049446195.1 Paracoccus sp. KR1-242 | reverse complement strand
GGGTCGAGATCACCCGCACGCGCGGCTCAGCCCCGCGCGAAACCGGCGCCATCATGATCGTGACGCCCAAAGCCATCCAAGGAACCATCGGCGGCGGGCAGCTCGAATACATGGCAATCGACCGCGCCCGGCAAATGCTCGCACGCGGAGAGACGCAGCCTAGCTCCTGCGGCGCTGTATCGACGATATGACGTAGCCCAATGCAAAGGTCATTGCTGCAACGGCAATTCCGGCACTGATCACGCCAGCCGGGGTTATGCGGGCGCTGCCGTGCAAGGAGACATGTCTTCCTACTCGCAGATCGAAGGTGGATTTGATTTCCTCGGGGTGCAACGGGACGGTGGTGAAAGGATCGTCCTGGGTGGATGTCATGGTGAAGCTCCGCTACAACGCGCCGCGGTTGGGCGACTGTTCGGGGTTCGGACGCCGACACGTTACCATGGCGGCCATCGCTCGTCGCGGGCTTCGGCAGCGCCCTTTGACCAACGACTGTCAGCCGGACATGCGGGCCGTTATTCTTTCAGCACGTCGCCAAGCGCGGACAGCAGGGCGAGCGCGTCGAACGGCTTGCGGAAAAGCCCGCCAATTCCTTTGGCGCGGTCCTGATCCGCAATCTCGTGTCGGCCGGTGATCAGGAAAACCGGCAGGTCAGGATGCAAATGCCGCACGATTTCGCGCAATTCGAAACCATCCGTGCCGGGCAGCCCTATGTCCGTGATAAGCACGTCCACGCCCGTCAGTCCCTCGGCCAGAAGCGAATCCGCCGACAGGAAACTGCGGACCCCGTAATCCGACGCCTCAAGCAACTCGCCAAGAGATTCCAGAACCCGGGGATCGTCATCGACGACTGCCACGATCGGCCTGCGCGTGTTCACTTCATGCCTCCTTCCGCACGGCGCGATCGCGAGCACCGTGACCCTGATCGGTCGCGCGGCGACGGGGGGTCCGCATCCCCCCGGTCATGCCGCCGTCTTCGCCCTGACGGGCAACGTGAAAATGAAGGTCGAGCCTCTCGGCCTGCCTTCCTCGACCCACAGGCGCCCGCCATGCGACTCGACGATGGATCGACAGATTGCCAGGCCCATGCCCATGCCCTGCTCTTTCGTGGTGTAGAATGGTTCGAAGACCCGGTCCGGGAACTCGACTCCCGATCCCTGATCGTTGACTTCGACCTGCACCATCCCGAACAGTTCCCGGGCCCGGATCTCCAGCACACGCTCGTCCCTGACCGCGTTCATGGCGTCCATTCCATTGCGCATCAGATTGACCAGAACCTGCTGGATCTGCACCCGGTCCAGCGCGACGACGGGAAGCTGCTCGTCCACGTTCAGGGCGACGCGAACGCGCCGGCGCACCGCCTCTTCCGCCATCAGGTCGCGCGCCTCGGCGATGATGCCGGATAGCGGGGTGCAGTCCCTTGTTTCCATGGATTGCCGGAACAGCGCGCGGATGCGGCCAACCACATCGGCCGCGGCATCGGCGCTGCGGATGATGCGGTCGACCGTGTTCTGCGCCCGCTCAAGATTGGGCGGGTCACAGGAAAGCCAGCGCTGAAGTGCGCCTGAATAGGTCACGACTGCGGTCAGCGGCTGGTTGACCTCATGCGCGATCGACGCGGAAAGTTCTGCAAGGCTGGCCGCCTGGGTCGAACGCGCAAGACTGTCCTGGGCCGAGCGCAGCTTTTCCTGCGCCCTCACCTCGGCATCGATATCAAGATAGATCACGTTCCACTGCACGACATTGCCCCCGGCATCGCGCATCGGGGCGGCGCGCGTTTCCACCCAGCGATATTCGCCGTCGAAGCGGCGCAGCCGGTGACGCAGGGCATAAGGCTCACCATTCGTCAATGACCGGCCAAAGTTGTCCTTGACCCCTGCCACGTCGTCGGGATGCACCCCGGCATCCAGCGTGCCTGCCAGCCGGGGCGTTCCGGCCCTGTCCAGCTCTTCCAGTTCATAGCCCAGGAATTCTCGCAATTGCTGGCTTCGATAGATCGGCTCGCCATCCGGTGCGGCGCAGTCAATCATCGCGGGCAAGGTTTCCACCAACTGCCACAGGGCGCGTTCGCGTTCACGCAGCGCTTCCTCGACACGCAGTTGATCGTCGATGTCATGGCAAAGGCCGTACCATTGGACGATATGCCCCTCCTCGTCCCGCAACGGCTCGCCTCTTCCCGACATCCAGCGATAGGCGCCATCGACCCGGCGCAACCGGTAGTTCATCGAGAAGCTTTCCCCGGTCGCCAACGCGTGGTTCAGCGCGTCCGACAACCTTGCCGCATCCTCGGGGTGAACGATCGCGGCGATGGCCGCGGCCAGCCCGTTGATTTCCGCAGTGTCGTAGTCACCGATATCCACCCCCAGGAACTCGACCATGCGACGGCTGAAGAAGACCGGCTCACCCGTCGGGCTAAGACGCCACAGCAGGCTTGGAACCATGTCGACCAGTTGGGACAATTCCCGCTCGCGTTCGCGCAGGGCCTCCAGCGCCCGCGTCTCGTCGTCGATATCGATAGAGATCGCGTACCAGTGCTCGATATTGCCGGCTTGGTCACGCAAGGGCTCGGCACGGCCATCGACCCAGCGCCATGTCCCATCGGCGCGCAGCATCCGGTATTTCATCGAATAGGGTTCCCCGCACGCCACGGAATGGCGAACCGTCTCCAGCAGGGTCGCGGCGTCTTCGGGGTGCGTCAGCGTCCCGATGGCCGCAGCCAACCGGCTCATCCCCGGCTTGTCCAATTCGGACACGGTCCCAAGACCGAAGAAGTCCAGAAGCCGCTGGTTGAAGAAGGCCGGCTCGCCCGCTGCCGTCAGTCGCCGGATATGGACCGGCACCATGTTCACGATCTGCGAAAATTCGCGCTCGCGGCGCCCCAGCGCCTCTTCGGCCGAGACTTGGTCGTCGATGTCGTGGCACAGCCCGTACCACTGGACGATCTGCCCATCCTCATCGCGCAAGGGCTCGGCCCGGCTCGACATCCATCGATAGTGCCCGTCAGCGCGGCGCAGCCGGTATCGCATGGCGAAGCTGACGCCCGAGACAAGGCAGGTCCGCAGGGTCTCGGACAACTCGGCGGCATCTTCGGGATGCACCGCCTGCTCGATGGCGCTGGGGCTGCGGGCATCCTTTCCCCGGATCTCGGCAATGTCGAAACCCAGAAACTCCGCCATGCGCTTGTTGAAGAAGGTCGGCTCTCCATCGGGCGCCAGACGCCACAGCAGGGCGGGAACGGTTTCGATCAGTTCGCGCAGGGAATGCTCACTTCTGCGCAACGTGAGTTCCGCGAACTGATGCTGGCGCGATAGCGCGGCGACGATCAGGGCAGAGAATGCCGAAATCACCAGAAACAGTTGCAACATGATCTGCCGGTGACGCTGGGATTCGGGATCCCCCGCAAACTCGCTGGTCCCGGACAGGGTGAAGACGCCCGTTATCAGCGCAAGCACGGCCAGCGTGACGGCGGCTCCCTTGAATTCGAACCGCACGGCCGCCCACAGAAGCGGCGGCATGATGATATAGGCAAAGGGCAGATACCCACTGAGAGACAGGGCAGCTATGCTGAAGAAGATGAGGGTAAGCACGCCGGCCTCGGCCCATCTCGCGGCCGAAAACCGCGCGTTGCCGCGCCAGTTGTGAAACACCACCAGCGCCAGCGGCGCGACAATCAGAACGCCGGTCGCATCTCCGATCCACCAAAGGGGCCAGGCGGTCGCAAAGGATTGCAACCCGAACCATGCAAGCGTCGCGCTGCCCACCGTCGCACTGATGACCGGGGCCAGCCCAGCCCCCAGCAGGACCAGGGCCAGCACCTCTTTCAGTGTCTCAAGATGAACCGGCCGCCCACAGAACCGGATGACAAGCCACGCCCCTACCGTCGCCTCAAGCGCGTTCCCGGCATAGATCAGGGCCGCGATGGCAAGCGGATTGTGAAACCAAAGGGCATTTCCAAGCAACTCCGCCAGCAACCCGCCCAACCACCACCAGGACCAGCCCGCACGGGGGGCAAAGATCAGCACCGCCATGAACAACCCGCTGGAGGGCCAGATGGAAATGCCCGTGCCGGGGACGATCGCCAGCAGATGGGCAAACCCGCTGGCCATCACATAGGCGGCGATGAATATCCCAAGATGCCACAGCGGAGGACGGTGCCGCAGAAGATGCTTCATGTTTTGCTCCATCCGGGCAGGAAGGCATGGTGGTTCCAGTCATCTGGTCTGGGATCGTATCTGGAGGGCACCGGCAAAGTCATCTGTTCCAAGGGATAGGTGACGCGGACGCTGGGCGTCCTATCATCCGCGCGACAGCCCGCCCGGCTGGCAGGCAAGGGAACCGACGAAGTCCGCCGGTTCCAGCGATGCGGGATGCGTTCAGTTCAGCCCGGCCTTGTCCAGACCGAATTTTCCGTCGACCGAACCGGGTTCGGGTTTCAGGCCGATATTCAGTCTGTTCCACGAATTGACGACCATCACGATGAAGCTGAGATCCGAGATTTCCTTTTCCGACAACTGCGTGCGCACGCGGTCATAGATCTCGTCTGGAACACCCTGATCGGGCAGCCTGGTCAGGATCTCGGTCCAGGCCAGCGCGGCGCGCTCTCGCGGGGCAAACAGCGTCGAATCCCGCCACGAGGCCAGGTGATACAGGCGCAATTCGCGCTCGCCGTGGATTTTGGCCTGCTTGACATGCATGTCCAGACAGAAGGTGCATCCATTCAGCTGCGCTGCACGGATCGCGACCAGATCGCGAATGGGTTCTTCGATCGAGCCTTCGCGGGTTGCAGCAAGAAACTCCGAGAATTTCTTCAGCAGTTCAGGGGATTGCTGGGCATAGTTTACGCGCGGGGTCATGGCCGTTCCTTTGGTTTGGTTGAACGATCCGTCAATCGGGATCGGCTTCAAGCATGGCGGTCCGGGGTCGGTGCCATCCACCATGCCTGGGTGCGGCCTGACCTGATCCATCGGAGACGTCAGCGGGACCGCGGGCGGGAAAGGCTGGTGCCACCTCTGCGCAGTCATCGGCGCGACCGCCCCCGGGGTCAGCCCGCTGCCATCGCAAGGCGCCGGAACCCCAGCTTCGGGCATGGGTCACCCTGTCGTCAGGGATGATGCCGCGGACATCTGGGATGGGTCAGGATCACGCTGAGCCGCGCCACAAAGGGCAAGGCGACTTTGCATGCCAAAGGGCATGCCCGAACCCACAAGGACGCCACCCATGAAACTGTATTACAGCCCCCTCGCCTGCAGTCTTGCCGATCACATCGCGCTGCGGGAAGCAGGCGCGACCTTCGATCTGGAGCAGGTCGATCTGCAAACCAAGCGCACGCTCTCTGGCCGCGACTTCGCGCAGATCACGCCAAAGGCCTATGTGCCGGTGCTGATCCTCGACAACGGCCAGACGCTGACCGAAAACATCGCGATCCTCGATTGGCTGGCGGCCCAGTATCCCAAGCTGGGTGCCGCCGGAGCATTTGCCCGCACGCGGCTGCTTGAGGCGCTGGCTTTCATCTCGACCGAGTTGCACCGAAGCTTCAAGCCCATGTGGCATGCCGCGTCCGAGGCCGACCGGAACGACGCACGACCCGACATCGCGGCGCATTTCCGGCTGATCGGAAACGGTGCGACCTCGGTCTATCTGTTCGGGGATGATCCCACGGTGGCCGATTTCTATCTTTTCGTCATGCTGCTTTGGGCCGAGCGTTTCGGGGTCGAGGTTCCACCCCGTCTTGCCGCGCTGCGCGATGCCATGCGGGACCGGCCCGCCGTAAGAACCGCGCTGCGGGCCGAGGGGCTGGCCTGACCGGGACAATACCCGTTCATGATCTTCGGGCCGGGTGCCGTGTCACCCGGCCCGCGTTCGTTCCGCTTTCCGGCCAGCCGTCCCGACCGATCTGCGCATCACGCCTCATACTCAGGCATAGGGTGACAGACACCCCAGTAGGATAGCTAGCCGCCGGCTGCCGGGCGCATGCTCTGGCCAATCGCCCAGGACGGGCCGACCGGAGGTATAACATGCACCCTATCCCGCAACTCCTTGCGCTAGGCGCGATCCTTTCCCAACCCTTGGCCGCCATGGCCCAACCCGCTGACAGCGTAAAGCCGACGATCGTGCTGGTGCACGGCGCCTTCGCAGAATCCTCAAGCTGGAACGCAGTCATCACCCGCCTTGCCGCCAAAGGTTATCGCGCGATTGCCGCTGCGAACCCGCTTCGTGGTGTCGTGTCCGATGCCGGATCGGTCGGGGCCGCGATTTCGGCGATTGATGGCCCCGTGGTTCTGGTCGGCCATTCGTATGGCGGCCCTGTCATCACCGAGGCGGCGAATGGCCATCCCAATGTCAAGGCACTGGTTTATGTCGCGGGCTTTCTGCCCGAACCGGGCGAATCCAGCCTGACACTTTCATCGAAGTTTCCGGGCAGCACCTTGGCCGCTGCGCTTGTTCCCGCCAACCTGCCGCAGGGCGGGACTGACCTTTACATCGATCCGGCCAAGTTCCACGCCCAGTTCGCCGCGGACGTCCCGGACGAGCAGGCGGACCTGATGGCCTTTACCCAGCGCCCGGTGGCGCAGGCCGCGCTGGCAGAGCCTTCGGGCACCGCTTCCTGGAAGGTGCTTCCGACCTACGTCATCTATGGATCGCGCGACCTCAATATCCCGCCTGATGTCCTTCATTTCATGGCCGATCGCGCCAAGGCAGTGAAGACCGTGGTGATCGACGGCGCATCGCACGCCGTCATGGTGTCCCATCCCGACGAAGTCGCCGACCTGATCGCCGATGCCGCCTTGGCGCAATAGACACCGCTTCCCCCCGTTCCCGTTCCACACCCAAAGGAGATTGCAATGAAGATCGTCGTCATCGGAGGAACCGGCCTGATCGGTTCGAAAACCGTCAGCAGGCTGCGCGACAAGGGCCACGAGGTGATCGCCGCCTCGCCGAATTCCGGGGTCGACACGATCACCGGAGAGGGTCTGGCCGAGGCGCTTTCCGGCGCAAGCGTCGTGATCGATCTGGCCAACTCGCCCTCGTTCGAGGGCGACGCCGCCATGGAATTCTTCCGCACCGCGGGCCACAACCTTCTGAAGGCCGGGATCGAAGCGGGGGTCGGTCACCACATCGCCCTGTCGGTCGTCGGAACCGAACGTCTGCAGGACAGCGGCTATTTCCGTGCCAAGCTGGCGCAGGAACAGCTTATCCAGGCATCTGGCATCCCCTTCACCATCGTCCATTCGACGCAGTTCTTCGAGTTCATGGGCGCGATCGCGAAATCCGCTGCGGTCGGAGACAGCATCCGCCTGTCGCCGGCCTTCATTCAGCCCATCGCCTCGGACGATGTCGCAGATGTCATGGCCGAAACCGCATTGGCGCAACCCGTGAATGGCACGATCGAGATTGCCGGCCCGGAAAAGCTGCGCCTGAACGAAATCGTCGCCCATTTCCTTAAACTGACCAACGATCCGCACCAGGTGGTGGCGGATCCCCAGGCTCGCTATTTCGGGGTCGAGCTGAACGACGCCTCGCTGGTCCCCGCGGGCAAGGCGCGGATCGGGCGGATCGATTTCGAAGACTGGCTTGCCCCGCAGCTCGCCAGGGCATGACCCGCCGACCGGGGGGCATCATCCCTCCCCGGTTACACGAACAGCCCGTGCAAGGACGAACCGCGGACGCGCCCGTCGCGATCCGCGCTCCCTGCCTTCGGAGATCCCGGATCATGCCCGAACTTCCCATTTCCCCGCTCATGCAGATCGTGCTGTTGGGTGTTGCCGGCATCGTCATCTGGCACCTGCAGGGCCGCAATCGCCCCAATGCCCGGCTGATAACGCAAATCGCGTTCTTTGCCGCCATGACCGCGATTCTGATCGCTCAGGGTATCGCGCCGACACGTTACGAGCCCCTTTCCAATGGCAACGGCACCTTGCTGGTGGCGGCCAAGCTGCTTTGGTGGGTCCATCTGGCCTGGGCGACAATCGGCTTCGTGCGCATCTATGTCGTTCTTGACGGTCGCCCGCGCGAGGCAAGGCTGCTGCAGGATCTGATCGTTGCGACCATCTATCTTGGCGTCACGCTTTCCGCCCTCGCCTATGTGTTCGGCATTGCGATCGGGACACTGGTGGCAACATCGGGGATCATCGCCATCATCCTGGGCCTTGCGCTGCAAAGCACGTTGAACGACGTCTTCTCGGGACTAGCCCTGACCCTGGGCCGTCCCTATGGGATCGGAGACTGGATCCTGCTTGCGGACGGCACCGAGGGCCGCGTCGTGGAAAACACATGGCGCTCGACCCACCTGCTGACGGCGACGAACAATATCGTGGTCCTGCCAAACAGCTTTCTGGCCAAGATCGGGCTGACCAATGTCAGCCGCCCCGACGAAGCACATCAGGTCGCCCTGCAACTGCGCGTCACCCCGAGCCACAGCCCCCAAGTCGTGCTCGAGACCATCCGACAGGCCATGCTGGCCTCGAACCACTCGCATCATGGCCATGCGCCGCTGGTTTCCCTCAAGGGACTGGACGCGCTGGCGATGGATATCGACCTGCTTTTCTATGTCAGCCACCCAGCCGAACGCATTGGCGCCAGGAACGAGGTTGCCGATCTGGTCTATCGCCAATGCAGGGCCAGCGGTATCGCGTTGGCACCGCCGAAATCGGCGACGATCCTGTGGAGTGAAGCCGCAATCCCCGCAGCCAAGCCACAATCGGCGCAAGAGCTTCTGCGCTCCAACCCGGCAGCCGATTGCCTGTCGGATGACCAGATCACGGCGATGGCCCAGGACGCCCGCCTGCGACATTTCCCGCGCGACGAGCTTTTGCCCACCGGCGGGGTTCCGGGCCTCATGATCATCCGTTCGGGGGCGGCCGTCAGGTCGCTGGCCGAAACGGAAATCCGGAGGCTGTCAGCGGGGGACATCATCGGCGAACTTGCGGCCGATGATCGGTCGACAGTCAGGGCGCTGACTGCGCTTGAGGTCTATGAACTTGACCATCACGCCTGTCAGGCGATGCTGCGCGATCACCCGGCATTCCGCACCGAAATCCTGGACCGCCAGCGCAGCGCAGCCAACGCGGCCAACGTGGCGTCAGCACCGGGACAAACCAGCGCGAATACGGGGATATTCCGGCGCACGCTTCACGACATGCTGCGCCGCTAGATCTGCGCGAGCAATCTTAGCTGTCGGCTGCGCGCAGGCTGTCGGGGATCGCCTGCCATGCGTTAAGAAGTTGCGGGACCGAGCTTGCCTGCATCTTCCGCATCATGCTGCTGCGGTGAAGCTTGACCGTGACCTCGCTTATTCCCAGCTGAAAGGCGATCTGCTTGTTCATGGCGCCGCCCACCACCAGCTTCAGCACCTGGCGTTCGCGCGATGTCAGCGTCCTGAAATGGCCCGAATGCAGGCGCGTTTCGGCAGCGGCCTCGCGCCGGTCGACATCGATGGCGATGGCCTTCAGCACCGCGTCAAGCAAGGTCTGGTCGCGGACCGGCTTCGTCAGGAAGTCCAGCGCGCCCGCCTTCATCGCCTCGACGCTCATGGCGATATCGCCATGTCCGGTCAGGAAGACGACCGGCATGTTCATCCCCTTGCTGGCCAGGTGCTGCTGCAGGTCCAGCCCGCTCAGCCCCGGCATGCGGACATCAAGCAGGAAGCAGCCCGGACGATCGGGAAGGGTCGCGTTCAGCATGTCGCGAGCCGAGGCGAAGGCGAAAGATTCGATCCCGACCGATTCCAGCAATGCCCCCATCGCTTCGCGGACATTCACATCATCATCGACCAGGGTCACGAAAGGGCGCTGCGGATCTTCTGAATTGGTCGCCTTCATTCGCGGCACCTCCCAGTGCAGGCGCTTCTTGCCGACTTGGCCGCTAACCCAAGGATAAAACGACCTGATTCCGTGGGACATGTTAGTCCCGCCCGACCAGTTGGGGAAGTCCCGACCTTCTCCGGGGCCGGGCGCGCAAGGTTGACCGCCCGCATCATCGGCGGGCGGCCGTTCCCCGATCCGCCGGTCGGACTAGGTTCTCAGGAACGCAAGAAGATCCGCATTGACCTGATCGCGATGGGTCGACGTCAGGCCGTGGGGCGCGTCCGGATAAAAGATCGCACGGCCATCGCGCAGCAGACGCACCGCCTTGCGTGCCGAATCGTCCACCGGCACGATCTGGTCATCCTCGCCATGGATCAGCAGGACCGGCAGTTCGATCTGTGCCAGATCCTCGGTAAAATCGGTTTCCGAGAATGCCTTGATGCAGTCATGGGCGTTCAACAGGCCCGCCTGCATGCTCGAAAGCCAGAACTGATCCAGCACCGCCTGGGAAATGTCGCTGCCGGGCCGGTTCGCGCCATAGAAGGGTTGGGCGAAGTCGCGATAGAACTGCGATCGGTCGGTCAGCAGGCTGCTGCGCAGCCCGTCGAACACGTCCGGCGCCAGCCCCTCGGGATTGGCAGGTGTCTTCACCATGATCGGCGGCACGGCCCCGATCAGAACCGCGCGTGCCACCCTTTCGGCACCATGCCGCCCCAAATAGCGCACGACCTCTCCACCGCCGGTGGAATGCCCGATCATGGTGATGTCGCGCAGGTCCAGCGTCTCGATCAACTGGGCAAGATCGTCGGCATAGCCATTCATGTCGTTGCCCGTCGACGGCTGGCTGGAGCGGCCATGCCCGCGGCGATCATGGGCGATGACCCGAAAGCCGTTCTGCGCCAGAAACAGCATCTGGCTGTCCCAGGCATCGGCATTCAACGGCCAGCCATGCGAGAATGTGACGACCGGCCCGGCGCCCCAATCCTTGTAATAGATCGAGGTGCCATCTTTGGTGCTGAAGCGGCCCATGTCCTTGTTACCTTTCGATGCTGAATGGTTTGCGGCAAAAGAATGCCGCCCCCGGGCCAGCTCGCATATTCACCTTGGGCACATGTCCGGCCATGCTGGGGGATGGGGTCCATAGATCCATGGCGGACGGTGGCCACACGGTCGTACAGTCCACGCCTTCGCCGGTCTGCCCGCAGACCGGAAAACCCGACCGGACTGCAATCCCCGCGGCGCGCGCCAGGTGGATCCGGCGCGACCGCGGAACAGGATGCGCCAATCCCCGGCCCATGCTATCCTCGTCCCGTCCTCGCGTTCTCCAAGGGGTTTGCCATGCTGCGCCTGCTGATCCTTTGCCCGGTCCTGCTGGCGGCCTGCGCGGCGGCCGAAAAGGCACCGGACGGCGGCGATCTTCACGCCCGGCAGGAGGCGGCCTGCACCGCGACCATCGCCGCGCATGTCGGACGCCCGCAGATCGAGGTCACATCGCATTGGCTGTCAGAAACCGGCGGCATAGCCAAGGTCGAGGCAATCGATGGCAGTCGGCGGCATCTTTGCGATGTCGATGCCTCGGGTCGGGTGCTGGGCTATTCACATCCCGACGCGTAGGCATATTGTCTTGGATACCCTTGCCAATTGTCACGATTTATCTAATTTCGTTCCATGACAATATGGCATCCCGATCCCGCAATGCTGCGCCGCCCCGCCTATCTTTCGCTTGCGGACCAATATGCCCGCGCGATCGGCGAAGGACATCTGCCCGCCGGAACCCGGCTGCCGCCGCAGCGCAAGCTGGCCGACGACCTGGGCCTGTCGGTGCAGACCGTCTCGCGCGCCTATGATGAGCTTATCCGCCGCGGCCTGATCGTGGGAGAGGTGGGGCGCGGGTCGTTCGTGCTGCCGGCAGGGGCGGAAAACAGCCCCCCCTATCTGGCAGAGCGGCCGGGAGAGTTGATTGACCTGTCGATCCTGAAACCCGTCACCGACCGCATGCATGTCGAGCGTTTCCGCGAAGGGCTGCACTGGATCGCGGACAACCTGACGGGGGCAGCCGCACTGTCCTTTCGCCCGAACTCGGTCCTGCCGCGGCACCGCCAGATCGCCGCGGACTGGCTGCGGCGCGGGGGGATCGACACCGCGCCGGATTGCATCACAATCGCGGACGGTGCGACCTCCGCCATCACCACCGCGGTGATGAGCGCGGTTCCCCCCGGCGGGACGCTGGCGGCGGCGGCGCTGACCCATCACCTGCTGATGCCGCTGTGCAAATATCTGGGCCTGCATCTGGAAGCGCTGCCCATCGACGATGACGGAATTCTGCCCGAGGCACTGGATGCGCTGGCGCGCAAGGGCAACCTGCGCGCGGTCTATATGCAGCCCGCCGCGATCAACCCGATGGCGATCATGACCGGCGAAAACCGCCGCGCCGCCTTGGCCGAGATCGCGCGTCGCCACGACCTGCTGATCGTCGAGAACGACATGCTGAACCAGATGATCGTCGACAGGCCGCCGCCTATGGCCGCGCTGGCACCGGAACGCACCCTGCATATCAACGGCTTTACCAAGACCACCCTGCCCGGCTTGCGCATCGCCTGGCTGGTGTCGCCGCCGCGCCTGGCCGCCGGAACCGCGAACCGCCACCTGGTGACGAACTGGATGGCCACCCCCGCCATGGTCGAGCTGCTGAGTCACTGGATCTTGGACGGCACCGTCGACCAACTGATCGAATGGCAGCGCGAGGCCCTGGGGATCCGCCACCGGATCGCGCGCGAAGTGTTGGGTGCCGGGGCCTTCCGCGCACATCCGCAAAGCCTGCATGTCTGGTTGGAACTGCCCCCCGGCCGCGACGAAGAGGAATTCGTCGCCCAGGCCCGCCAGCGCGGAGTCGCCATCGCCTCGGGCCGCGCCTTTCGCCTGGGCGAGCGGGACCGGCGCGAGGCCGTGCGGATCGCGCTTGGCTCAACCGGGACCGAGGAATTGCGGCGCGGCCTGACGCTGGTCGCGGAAACCCTGGGCAGCAACGCCGAACCGCTTCTGCCGCTTGTTTGACAGGCAACCATTGGCGTAAAATTGTCATGATATTATTTAATCATTGACCTGATTTAATAGCGTTGCAAAGTTCCCTTCATGACGACGGGGGAACCGACCTTGGACCAGCCGATCATCCGCATCCAGGATTTGCGAAAGTCCTTTGGCAAGCTGACCGTCATCGACGGGCTGAACTTCGACGTGAAAAGGGGCGAGAAGCTGGCCCTGATCGGACCGTCCGGTTCGGGCAAGACCACCATCCTGCGCATCCTGATGACACTGGAAAGCATCTCGGGCGGGCGGATCGAGGTTTGCGGCGAGCCGCTTTACCACATGGCGCGAAACGGCACAGAGGTCCCAGCCGACGAAGCGCATCTGCACAAGATGCGCCGCCATATCGGTATGGTCTTCCAGCACTTCAACCTGTTCCCCCACAAGAGCGTCCTGCAGAACATCACGCTGGCCCCGATGCTGACCAAGGGCGAAGGCCGCGCCAGCGCCGAAAAGCGCGCGCGCGACCTGCTGGAGATGGTCGGGCTGTCCGACAAGGCGGATTACATGCCTTCGCAACTGTCGGGAGGGCAGAAGCAACGGGTCGCCATCGCGCGGGCGTTGGCGCTGCAACCCCAGATCATGCTGTTCGACGAGGTGACATCGGCGCTTGACCCCGAACTGGTCGAGGAGGTGCTGGAGGTCATGAAGCGCCTGGCCGCCGAAACCGACATGACCATGCTGCTTGTCACCCATGAGATGGGCTTTGCCCATGACTTCGCCGACCGCGTCCTGTTCTTCGACAAGGGCCGCATCGTCGAACAGGGCCCGCCCGCCCAGATCTTCACCGCGCCGCAAGAGGACCGCACGAAGTCCTTCCTGCGCAAGATCATCGCCGCCGGACAGCGCGTGTGATGCCAACCGACAGGAGAGAATGATGAGGAAATGCCTGATTGCCGCGCTGCTTCTGACAGCGCCACTGCCCGCACTGGCCGACAAGCTGGAAGACCTGAAAGAGCAGGGCTTCGTGCGCATCGCCATCGGCAACGAGCCGCCCTATACGGCGGTCGCGTCGGACGGCAAGGTCTCGGGCGCGGCCCCGGATGTCGCGCACGCCGTCTTTGAAAAGCTGGGCGTCAAGGATCTTGAGGCCTCGATCGCCGAATATGGCGCGATGATCCCCAGCCTGCAGGCGGGCCGCGTCGACGCCATCACCGCAGGGCTGTTCATGAAGCCCGAACGGTGCCAGGCCGTCGCCTATTCCGAACCGATCCTTTGCGATGCCGAGGCGCTGCTGGTGCCCAAGGGCAATCCCAAGGGCTTCAAGTCCTATGCCGATTTCGCCAGCGACGCCTCGGCCAAGCTGGGTGCCCCCGGCGGCGGGACCGAGGAAAAGCTGGCGCTGGATGCCGGCGTTCCCCGCGACCGCCTGATCGTGGTGCCCGACCCGCAATCGGGGCTGAAGATGGTGCAGGACGGCCGCATCGACGCCTATTCGCTGCCGGTCCTGTCGCTGAACGACCTGTTGGCCAAATCCGGCGACGCCAAGCTTGAGGTCTTTGCCCCGGTCGAGGGCGCGCCCGTCTATTGCGATGGCGCGGCCTTCAACAAAAAGGACACCGCGCTGCGGGACGCCTTCGATGTCGAACTGGCGAAGATGAAGGAATCGGGCGAATTCGCCAAGATCGTCGAGCCTTACGGCTTCTCGGCGGCGGCCGCGATCTCGACCTCGCGCGCGAAGCTTTGCGGCGAGTGAAGGCGGGGGCGGACCGAAGCTCCGCCCCGATCAACCGGACAAGGAAGGCAGGCATCAGCGCATGGGCGACTGGGCAGGATATCTTGCTCTCATCCTTCAGGGGGCGTGGATCACGGTCAAGCTGACGGTGATGGGATCGGCGCTGGCGCTGGTCGTGGCCTTTGCCGCGGGACTGGCGCGGGTATCGGGCTCGGCCGCGCTGCGCTGGATTGCCACGATCTATATCGAGTTCTTCCGCGGCACCTCGATCTTCGTCCAGCTGTTCTGGATCTATTTCGTGCTGCCGATGACCGGCATCCAGCTTTCACCGATGCAGGCCGGCGTCATGGCGCTGGGGCTGAATGTCGGCGCCTATGGGGCCGAAGTGGTGCGGGGTGCGATCCTTGCCGTTCCCCGCGACCAGTCCGAGGCCTGCGTCGCCTGCAACCTGACGCGATTCCAGCGGATGCGGCATGTCATCCTGCCGCAGGCCCTGCCATTGATGCTGCCGACCTTCGGCAACAACGCCATCGAATTGTTGAAGGCCACCTCGGTCGTGTCGCTGATCTCTCTGTCGGACATGACGTTTCAGGCGCAGGTGGTGCGGTCGCAGACCGGCAGCACGCTTCTGCCCTTTGCCACGATCCTGCTGCTGTATTTCGCGATGTCGTCTGCGATCTCATTCGGGATGCGCAGGCTGGAGCGCCGCGTGACGCGCGGGCTGGACGGGGTGCGCTAGATGGAATGGGACTGGGAATTCGCGCGCTCGATCCTGCCCACGCTGCTTCAGGGTTTTCGGATCACGCTGCTGGCCACTTTCCTTGGCGCGATCGTCGCGGCTGTACTGGGGCTGGTCCTTGCAATCCTGCGCCGGTCGCCGAACCGCTGGCTGGCGCGGATCACCGGCTTCGTCGTCGAATTCATCCGCGGCACGCCGCTGCTGGTGCAGCTTTACTTCATCTTCTACGTCCTGCCCGATATCGGGATCAGCCTGCCCGCGCTGACGGCAGGGGTCATCGGCATGGGGCTGCATTACGCGACCTATGCCGCCGAGGTCTATCGCGGCGGGATCGAGGCCGTGCCCCGTGGCCAGTGGGAGGCGGCGCGCGCAACCAACCTGACCACGCGCCAGACCTGGACCCATGTCGTTCTGCCGCAGGCGGTGCCGCCGATGATCCCCGCGATGGCCAACTATCTGCTCGCCATGTTCAAGGAAACGCCGCTGCTGTCGGCCATCACCGTGGTCGAGCTGATGAACCAGGCGAAATCGGTCGCGAATTCGTCCTATCGCTATGTCGAGCCGATGACGCTGGTGGGCGTGATGTTCCTGATCGTCAGCGTGATCTCGGTCATCGCGTTGCGCTGGCTGGAACGCCGCTTTGGAAGGATCCCGCGCCAATGAACATCCTGACCCAACCCATCCGGCTGGACGACCGCCCGCTTCGCGCCCGGATCGGACTGGTGACGCTGGCCACCGACCATACGACCGAGGTCGACTTTTCGGTCCTGCCGGCGTGGGGGATCGGGGTTTATGCGACGCGCATCCCCTTTGCGAACCCGGTCACGCCCGAGACCCTGGCCGCGATGGCGGGGGACGTGACCGCCGCCGCCGCGCTGATCCTGCCGGACGAGACGCTGGAGGCGGTCGTCTATAGCTGCACCTCGGCCTCGGTCGTGATCGGCGACGCGGTGGTGTGCGACGCGATCCGACAGGGCAAGCCCGGAACGCAGGCGATCACCCCGATCTCGGCCGGATTTGCGGCGCTGCGCGCGTTGGGCGCGGACCGTATCAGCCTGCTGACCCCCTATACCCCGCAGACGACCGCCCCCATGGCGCAATGTTTCGAGGTGGGCGGGTTTGGGTTGCAGGGCGTCTCCTGCCTGAACCTGACGGATGACCGCGCCATGGCCCGCCTGTCGCATGAAACGATCATCGACGCCGCGCGGGCGGCACTGGCCCCGGACAGCCAGGCCCTGTTCATCGCCTGCACCGCGGTCCGTGCCGCCGGGATCATCGACCGGATCGAGGATGCGCTTGGCGTTCCCGTGGTCTCGGCCAATTCGGCAACGCTTTGGGCGGCGCTTCGGGCCTGCGGTCATGCGGGCATCGGCGGTCCCGGCCAGTTAATGAGGCTGGCATGAGCCTTGGGATCGACGATATCCGCGCGGCCCGCCAGCGCATCCGGGGCCGGATCCGCCAGACCCCGATGCTGCGGGACGAAATGCTGTCGGCGGGCCTTGGGACCCCGGTCCTGCTGAAATGCGAACATCTGCAGGACACGGGATCGTTCAAGTTGCGGGGCGCGACGAACGCGCTGCTGTCGCTGCCGCCCGAGGCAATGGCGCGGGGCGTGGTCACGGCATCGACGGGCAATCACGGCCGCGCGCTGGCCCATGCCGCCCATGCCCTTGGCGTTCCGGCGACGGTCTGCCTGTCGCGGCTGGTTCCGGCGAACAAGGTCGCGGCGGTGCGCCAGCTTGGCGCCGAAGTCCGCATCATCGGTGAAAGTCAGGACGAGGCGATGGCCGAGGTCGCGCGCCTGGTCCGCGACAAGGGCATGACGCAGATCCCGCCCTTTGACGATCCCGCGATCGTCGCGGGCCAGGGCACGCTGGGGATCGAGATCATCGAACAAGTCGCCGATCTTGATGCCGTGCTGGTGCCGCTGTCTGGCGGCGGCCTGGCGGCGGGGATCGCGCTGGCGGTCAGGGCGCTGGCGCCGCGGGCGCGCATCGTCGGCCTCAGCATGGAAGGCGGCGCGGTCATGGCGGCCAGCATAGCCGCCGGCCACCCGGTCGAACTGGCCGAGACGGCCAGCCTTGCCGACTCGCTTGGCGGGGGCATCGGCCTTGGCAACCGCGTCACCTTTTCACTGTGCCGCGACCTGCTGGATGAAGTGATCCTTGTCCCCGAAGACCGGATCGCGGACGGCCTGCGTCATCTGGGCCGCTTGGGCCATGTTGTCGAGGGCGCGGCCGCAGTCGGCATCGCCGCCCTGCTGTCGGCCGCGTTTCGCCCGTCGGGCCCCACTGTCGCGCTGCTGTCCGGGGCGAATATCGACCCCGGCCTTCATGCCCGCATCATGGCGGGCGCAAATTGCGTGGAGCCGGCATGAGAAACCCCGTCACCATCCTGACCGAAGCCGACCTGCGCCGATTGGTGCCCTTGGACCTTGCTGCCGTCGATTGCATCGAGGACGCCTTCCGCGCGCTGGCGACCCAGCCCGTCGCGATGCCGCCGATCCTGCGCCTCGACATTCCCGAGCATCGCGGAGAGGTGGATGTAAAGACCGCCTATATTCCCGGCCTTGACCATTTCGCGATCAAGATCAGTCCCGGCTTCTTCGACAATCCCAAGCTGGGCCTGCCCTCGACCAACGGGATGATTGTCGTCCTTTCGGCACGCACCGGGCTGGTCGAGGCGCTGCTTCTGGACAATGGCTATCTGACCGACATCCGCACCGCGGCCGCAGGTGCCGTCGCCGCACGCCATCTTGCGCGCGAGGACGCAGAGCGTGCCGCCGTGCTGGGTGCGGGCATGCAGGCGCGGATGCAGTTGCAGGCGCTGACGCTGGTGCGCCCGATCAGAAGCGCCGCGGTCTGGGCACGCGATCCAAAGCGGGCAGATGCATTTGCGGCCGAGATGGGTGCGCGGCTTGGCATCCCCGTCTCTTCCGCCGGCACTGTCGCCCAGGCGACTCGCGATGCCGACGCGATCGTCACCACGACCCCCGCCGACAAGCCAATCCTGTCAGCTGCCGATGTCCGGCCCGGAACCCATGTCACCGCCATGGGATCGGATGCCGAGCACAAGAACGAGATCGCACCCGACCTGATCGATGCGGCCTATTACGTCGCCGACCGGCTGTCGCAGACCCGACGGCTGGGCGAGCTGCATCATTCCGCGCTTGTCCATCGCGACTTTCACGAACTTGGGCAGATCATCGCCCGCCTCGCCGCCGGTCGCACCAGCCCCGACCAGATCACCCTGGCCGACCTGACCGGCACCGGCATCCAGGACACCGCCATCGCAGCCCTTGCCCTGTCCCGCGCGCAAGCCGCCGGGGCCGGCGCGCAGTTTTCCCTTTGAGAGCATCACCATGACAGACGTCTCATTGAAATTCACCCGGCAGGAATATGCAGCCCGCCTAGCAAAAACGCGCAAGGCCATGGACGCGAAAGGGGTCGATCTGCTGATCGTCACCGACCCCTCGAACATGAACTGGCTGACCGGCTATGACGGCTGGTCCTTCTATGTCCACCAATGCGTCGTCGTCCCGCCCGATGGCGAGCCGATCTGGTTCGGTCGTGGGCAGGACGCGAACGGGGCGAAGCTGACGGCCTATCTGCGCCACGAAAATATCATCGGCTATCCAGACCATTACGTGCAGAATCCCGAAAAGCACCCGATGGATTACCTGTCGGGCATCCTGCGTGACAAGGATTGGGGTGCGAAGCGCATCGGCGTTGAGATGGACAATTACTGGTTCACCGCCGCCGCCTTTGCCAGCTTGACGAAGAACCTGCCCGACGCGCGCTTCAGCGATTGCACGGCGCTGGTGAACTGGCAGCGGGCCGTCAAGTCGCCACAGGAAATCGCCTATATGCGCAACGCCGCCCGCATCGTCGAGGCGATGCATGCCCGTATCGTGGACCGGATCGAGGTCGGGATACGCAAATGCGATCTGGTGGCCGAGATCTATGACGCGGGCACGCGCGGGGTGGATGGGATCGGCGGCGATTATCCCGCGATCGTGCCGCTGCTGCCCTCGGGGCGCGACGCCTCGGCGCCGCACCTGACCTGGGACGACAAGCCCATGAAATCGAGCGAAGGCACGTTCTTCGAGATCGCGGGTTGCTTCAACCGCTATCATTGCCCGCTGTCCCGCACGGTGTTTCTGGGCAAGCCGACGCAAGCCTTTCTGGACGCCGAAAAGGCCACGCTGGAGGGGATGGAGGCGGGGCTTGCCGCCGCGAAGCCCGGCAATACCTGCGAGGATATCGCCAAGGGCTTCTTCGACGTGCTGGCAAAATACGGCATCAAGAAGGACAACCGCACCGGCTATCCCATCGGCGTCAGCTATCCCCCGGACTGGGGCGAGCGCACCATGTCGCTGCGACCAGGCGACAAGACCGTGCTGGAACCCGGCATGACCTTCCATTTCATGACCGGCCTGTGGCTGGAGGATATGGGGCTTGAGATCACCGAGTCGATCCTGATCACCGAAACCGGCGTCGAATGCCTGGCGAACGTGCCCCGCAAGCTGTTCGTGAAGGACTGAGGCCATGCTTCAGACCCAGATCCAGCTTGCCCCCTCGCCCATATCGGCGACGGTGGACTTCGCGGCGCCGGGTGTGAACCACGGCTTCCTGCGCCTGCCCTATTCCCGAGACGATGCGGCGTGGGGTTCGGTGATGATCCCGCTTAGCGTCGTCAACAATGGCGCGGGGCCGACGGTCCTGCTGACCGGCGCAAACCACGGCGACGAATACGAGGGGCCGATCGCGCTGTTCGATCTGGCCTCGGCCATCCGGGCCGAGGATGTCAGCGGACGCATCATCATCATACCGGCGATGAACCACCCGGCCTTCCTTGCGGGGACTCGCACCTCGCCCATCGATCGGGGCAACCTGAACCGCAGCTTTCCGGGCAGGCCCGACGGAACGGTCACGCAGAAGATCGCGGATTACTTCCAGCGCGTGCTGCTGCCGATGGCCGATGTGGTTCTGGATTTCCATTCTGGCGGCAAGACGCTGGATTTCCTGCCCTATTGCGCCGCGCATATCCTGCCCGACAAGCGCCAGCAGGAACAAAGCTTCGATCTGGTCCGCGCCTTTGCCGCGCCCTGGTCGGTCCGGATGCTGGAAATCGACGCGGTCGGCATGTACGACACCGCGGCCGAGGACATGGGCAAGGTCTTCGTCACGACCGAGCTGGGCGGCGGCGGCACCGCCAGCGCCCGCACCGCGGGCATCGCCCGGCGTGGGCTGCGCAACCTGCTGATCGCGGCCGGCGCGATGCGGGGCGATCCTGCGCCCACACCAACCCAATGGCTGGACATGCCCGACGCCGATTGCTTCGCCTTTGCCGAGGACGGCGGGTTGATCGAGTTCCTGGTGGACCTTGGCGACCCGGTCCGGCGCGACCAGCCGGTCGCCCGCATCTTTCCTGTCGCCCGCACCGGCCTGCCCGCCGTCATCATCCGCGCCCGGCGCGACGGCGTGATGATGGCCCGGCATTTCCCCGGCCTTGTGAAGCCCGGCGACTGCGTGGCCGTGATCGGCGTCGAGATCGAGGATGAACCATGCTGAACGACCCTGCTCTGATGCGCGAAGACGCCTATGTCGGGGGGCGCTGGATTGCGGCCGATCCGCGCTTTGGCGTCACCGACCCCGCAACCGGGGACGTGATCGCCCGCGTTGCAAAGATCGACGCAAAGGGCGCGTGCAAGGCGGTCGATGCCGCCCATGCCGCCTTTCCGGCATGGGCAATGATGCTGCCGCAGGACCGCTCGACGCTGCTTAACCGCTGGTTCCAGCTGATCCGCGACAGTCGCGAGGATCTGGCGCACCTGATGACCGCCGAACAGGGCAAGCCCCTGTCCGAGGCGCGGGGCGAGATCGACTATGCCGCAAGTTTCGTCGAATTCTATGCCGAGGAAGCCAAGCGTCCGAATATCGAAAGCATCACCTCGCATCTTTCCACCGCCGAGATGGAGCTTTGGCGCGAACCGCTGGGCGTCGCCGCGCTGGTCACGCCCTGGAACTTTCCCTGCGCCATGATCACCCGCAAGGCTGCCGCCGCGCTGGCGGCGGGCTGCACGGTGGTCGTCCACCCCTCGGCCGAAACCCCGCTGTCGGCGACCGCGCTGGCGGAATTGGCCCACCGCGCGGGGCTGCCTGCGGGCGTCTTCAATGTCGTCACCGGCGCCGCACCCGAGATCGTCGCGGAATGGTGCGCCGATCCCCGCGTTCGGGTGCTGAGCTTCACCGGCTCGACCGAGATAGGCAAGCTGCTCTATCGGCAATCCTCGGACACCGTAAAGCGGCTGGTCCTGGAACTGGGTGGCCACGCCCCCTTCATCGTCTTCGCCGATTGCGACCTGAAACTGGCGGTGGACGAGGCGATCAAGGCGAAATTCGCAACCTCGGGTCAGGATTGCCTTGGCGCGAACCGCTTCCTGATCGAACGGCCGATCTATGACGAATTCTGCCGCCGCTTCGCCAATGCCACGGCGGCGCTGACGCTGGGACCGGGAAAGCTGGACCGCGATCTTGGCCCGTTGATGAACGAGAACGCTGTCAGGAAGCAGGAGGATCAGATCCGCGACGCCCTTGACCGGGGCGCGAGGCTGATGACCGGCGGCGCCCGCGATCCGCAGGGGCCGCTGTTCTTCCAGCCGACGGTTTTGGCCGAGGTGCCACCGGACGCCCGGATTTTCCGCGAGGAAACCTTTGGCCCCGTCGCCGCGCTGGCCGCCTTTGCGACCGAGGCCGAGGCGATCAGCATCGCCAATGCCACGGAATACGGCCTTGTCGCCTATCTGCACACGCAGGATCCGCGCCGCATCTATCGCCTGTCCCGCGCGCTGGAGTTCGGCATGGTCGCCGTCAACCGCACCAAGGTGACGGGCGCGCCGATCCCTTTCGGGGGCATGAAGCAATCCGGCCTTGGCCGCGAAGGCTCGCGTCACGGGCTCGAGGCCTTCACCGAGATCAAATACGTCTGCCGCGACTGGGCAGAGCATGACAGGAGAGCATGATGCTGACCAATGACGAGCTGTCCAAATGGGACCGCGAGAGCTTCTTCCACCCCTCGACCAATATCGGTCAGTTTGCACGGGGCGAGGGTGCGCAACGGATCATCCGGACGGCCGAAGGCGTCCACATCATCGACCGCGACGGCAATCGCCTCCTGGATGGGTTTGCCGGGCTTTACTGCGTGAACGTAGGCTATGGCCGGACCGAGATCGCTGACGCTATCGCGAAGCAGGCGCAGGAGCTGGCCTATTACCATTCCTATGCCGGGCACGGCTCGGAAGCCTCGATCACGCTGGCGAAGATGGTCATGGATCGCGCGCCCAAGGGCATGGCGCGGGTCTATTTCGGGCTGGGCGGCTCGGACGCCAATGAAACCAACGTCAAGCTGGTCTGGTATTACAACAATATCCGGGGCCTGCCGCAGAAGAAGAAGATCATCTCGCGCTGGCGCGGCTATCACGGGTCGGGGCTGATGACCGGCTCGCTGACCGGCCTCGAACTCTTCCACAAGAAATTCGATCTGCCGCTGGTGCAGGTGATCCATACCGAAGCGCCGTATTATTTCCGCCGCAAGGACGCGGGCATGACCGAGGAGCAGTTCAGTGCCCATTGTGCCGAGGAGCTGGAAAAGCTGATCGCGGCCGAAGGTGCCGACACCATCGCGGCCTTCATCGGTGAACCCGTGCTGGGCACCGGCGGCATCGTTCCCCCGCCGAAAGGCTATTGGCAGGCGATCCAGAAGGTTCTGGCACGCCACGACATCCTGCTGATCGCGGACGAGGTCGTGACGGGGTTCGGGCGGCTGGGCAGCATGTTCGGCAGCGATCATTATGGCCTCAGCCCCGACATCATCACCTGCGCCAAGGGCCTGACCTCGGCCTATGCCCCGCTGTCGGGCAGCATCGTCGGTGAGCGGGTCTGGGACGTGCTGATGCAGGGCAGCGACGAATTCGGCGTCTTCGGCCACGGCTGGACCTATTCCGCCCACCCGATCGGCGCGGCAGCGGGGATCGCGAATCTGAAGCTGATCGATGAACTGGGGCTGGTCGCGAATGCAGGCAGGACCGGGGCCTATCTGAACCAACGGATGCAAGCGGCGCTGGGCGGGCACGCCCATGTGGGCGAGATCCGGGGTGAAGGCATGCTTTGCGCCGTTGAACTGGTCCGCGACCGGGAAACGCGCGCCTTCTTCGACCCGTCCGAGGGCGTTGGCGGCAAGATCGTCGCAGCCATGCTACGGCGGGGCGTCATCGCGCGGGCCATGCCGCAAGGCGACATCATTGGTCTGGCCCCGCCGCTTTGCCTGACCGAGGCCGAGGCCGACGTGATCGTCGGGGCCACGGTGGAATCCGTCAGCGAAGTGTTGGGCTGAGGCGATGACCGACCTGCCGCGCAGCATGTCCGCCATGGTCCTGACGGGTCATGGCGGGTTGGACCGCCTGGAATGGCGCACGGATTGGCCCGTACCCCGCCCCGGTGCTGGCGAGGTTCTGGTCCGCATCACCGCCTGCGCCAAGAACAACACCGACCGCAAGGTTCGCGAAGGGCTGTATTCAACCGCCAATGACGGCGCGGTCACGTCATTCGCGATGGCCGGTCCCAGCCTTGGTTTTCCGCGCATCCAAGGCGCGGACACTGTCGGGCATGTCGTGGCCGTGGGCGCGGGCGTCGCGCCCAACCGGATCGGAGAGCGTGGCCTGCTGGACTTCAACATCTATCCCGACGGGCGCGGCGACCTGAACCTTGCCCCGGATTACTTCGGACATGGGGCCGATGGCGGGTTCGCGGAATATGGCGTCTTCCCCTCGGACCAGTTCCACGCGATCCCGAACCCGGAACTGAGTGATGCCGAACTGGCGACTCTGGGCATGTGTTCATGGCAGACGGGTTTTCACATGCTGACCTCAGCCGGGGTTCGGGCGGGCGAGCATGTGATCGTGACCGGCGCGTCGGGCGGGGTCGGCACCGCCCTGATCCAGCTTTGCCGGGTCATCGGGGCGATCCCCCATGCCATCGCCAGCGCCGGCAAGGCCGAGGCACTGCGGAGACTGGGGGCGGCATCGGTCATCGATCGCAGCGCGGTGTCGGACTGGGGGTCCGCGATCGACGCCGCCACGGGGGGCGTCATCATCGACGCGGTGATGGATCTTGTCGGGGGCGAGATGACCATCCCGCTGATCGAGGTGATGTGCCGGGACCTGCGCGCCCGCCGCACGGCCCCCCGGATCTCGATCGCGGGGGCCAGCGGTGGCAATGTGACCGCCCTGCCCTGGACCCTGATCTATCTGAACCAGGTGCAGATCTTCGGCGTCTCGCATGGCACGCGGGATGAGGCGCGGCAGTTGATCGACTGGATCCGCGAGGGGCGGTTGAAGCCGGTGCTGGCCGGCACCATGCCCCTGTCGCGCCTGCACGAGGCAGAGCGCGTCTTTGCCGAACGCAGCCGCGATTTCATCGGCAAGCTGGTCATCGTCCCGGACAAGGTGCTGGAACCGGCCGTCGCGTCCTGACGGCCGGTTCGCGCGGGTCAAAGCACTGCGTCGAAGGCCGGGACCAGACGCGCCAGCGTGCCGTCAACATCGTTCAGCTTGTCGAGCCCGAAAAGCCCGATGCGGAAGGTGCGGAAGCTTTCCCCCTCGCCCACCTGCAGGGGAACGCCCGCAGCGATCTGAAAGCCTTGCGCCAAGAATTTGCGGCCGGTCTGGATCTCGGCGTCATCGGTGTAGCAGACGACCACGCCGGGGGCGGCGAACCCCTCGGCCGCGACGGAACGCAGGCCACGCTTGGCCAGCTCCGCACGAACGGCATTGCCCAGTTTCCACTGCGCGTCCCGCGCCGTTTCGAACCCAAGCGCGCGCGTTTCTTCCATCGCCTCGCGCAGGCCCAGCAACGCGTCGGTCGGCATGGTGGCGTGATAGGCGTGCCCGCCATCCTCATAGGCCTTCATGATCGCGCGCCACTTCTTCAGGTCCAGCGCGAAGCTGTTCGAGGTCGTCGCTTCAAGCCGCTCGACGCCGCGCGCTGACAGCATGACCATCCCCGCCGAGGGAGAGGCCGACCACCCCTTTTGCGGGGCCGAGATCAGGACGTCGACGCCGGTCGCCTGCATGTCGACCCAGATTGCGCCCGAGGCGATGCAGTCCAGCACCATGATCGCCCCGACCTCATGCGCGGCATCGGCGATGGCACGGATGTAGTCATCGGGCAGGATCATCCCGGCGGCCGTCTCGACATGCGGGGCGAAGACGGCATCGGGCCGCGTCTCGCGGATCTTGGAGACAACCTCCTCGACCGGAGCGGGGGCAAAGGGCGCGCGCGGCTCATTCCCCGCCGGACGCGCCATCATCACCGTCGTTTCGCGGGCAAACCCGCCCATGTCGAATATCTGGCTCCACCGAAAGCTGAAGAAACCATTGCGCACGATCAGCGCGTGGGCGTCGCGGCCGAACTGGCGGGCCACCGCCTCCATCGCGCAGGTCCCGCCACCGGGGACAAGGGCCACGGCCTCGGCGTGATAGACTTCGCGCAGGGTCGCGGAAATATCGCGCATGACGCCCTGGTATTTCTGAGACATGTGGTTCAGCGACCGGTCGGTGAAGACGACCGAGAATTCCTGCAGGCCGTCTGGATCGACATCAGGGCGAAGACCGGGCATTGGATTTCCTTTCCTGCGAACGGGTTGGCCCGACCCTAGCGCGGCCGCCGCGACAGGGCCAGCCCCACCAAGGAGTGAGGGAGGGCCTTGCCGCGTTCCCCTGCGCCGACTACCTTTGCCGGGAACAATCAACAGGCCAATCATGCGCATCGGCATCCTGAAATGCGGCCAGTCGCCCGAACTTCTTCGCGGCGAACTGGGCGACTATGACACCATGTTCGAACAGCTTCTGGACGGACGGGGATTCGAATTCACCAGCTATCACGTCGAGAACATGCAGTTCCCAGCCAGCGTGCACGACGCTGACGGCTGGCTGCTGACCGGCTCGCGCCACGGCGCCTATGAGGATCATCCCTTCATCCGCCCGCTTGAGGCCTTTATCCGCGACGCATATGCGGCGCATGTCCCGATGGTCGGGATCTGCTTTGGCCACCAGATCATCGCTCAGGCACTTGGCGGCAAGGTCGAGAAATTCGGCGGAGGCTGGTCGGTCGGCGCGCAGGATTACGATTTCGGCGGCGAACCGGTGACGCTGAACGCCTGGCACCAGGATCAGGTCGTGACCCGCCCCGAGGGCGCGCAGGTCGCTGCGACCAACGGTTTTTGCGAGAACGCGGCGCTGGTCTATGATGACCGCGCCTTTACGGTCCAGGCCCATCCCGAATTCCCCGACGCCTTCATCCAGGGCCTGATCGAGACAAGGGCAAAGGGCGTCGTCCCCGAACCCCTGCTGGACCGCGCCCGCGCCCGGATGGGGGGGCCGCGCCAGTCCTCGGTCATGGCCGACCGGATCGAGACTTTCTTCAAGGCGCCCCGCGCCACCCAGCGCGAACAGGGTGCCGCATGAAGGCGCGCTGGATCGAAGAGACCCCGCAAGCCGCCCAGGATTTCGTCGCCGGCCGCCGGCTGGACGAGGTCGAATGCATCGTCGCCGACATCGCGGGCGTCGCCCGTGGCAAGGCCATGCCGGCATCGAAATTCGCGCATCAGGAACGGTTCTATTTGCCGAACTCGATCTTCCTGCAGACGATCACGGGGGACTGGGCCGACAACCCCTCGGGCGCGTTCACCGAGCCGGACATGATCCTGACGCCGGATTTCTCGACCGCGACGGCCGCGCCCTGGACGGCGGACGTGACCTTGCAGGTTATCCACGACGTCTCGACCCAGACCGGAGAGCCGGTGCCGACGGCGCCGCGCAACGTGCTGAAGCGCGTCGTCGACCTTTACCGGGAAAAGGGCTGGAAACCGATCGTCGCGCCCGAGATGGAGTTCTTTCTGGTCGCGCGCAACATCGACCCGAACCAGCCGATCATGCCGCCGATGGGCCGCTCTGGCCGCCGCGCCGCGGCCAAGCAGGCCTATTCGATGTCGGCCGTGGACGAATACGGCAAGGTCATCGACGACATCTATGATTTCGCCGAGGCGCAGGGCTTCGAGATCGACGGTATCCTGCAGGAAGGCGGCGCGGGTCAGGTCGAGATCAACCTGAACCACGGCGACCCGGTGCATCTGGCCGACCAGATCTTCTATTTCAAGCGCCTGATCCGCGAGGCGGCGCTGCGCCACGACTGTTTCGCGACCTTCATGGCCAAGCCGATCGAGGGCGAGCCGGGCAGCGCGATGCATATCCACCATTCGGTGGTCGGAATCGAAACGGGGCGGAACATCTTCTCGGACGAGAAGGGCCACGAGACCCCCGCCTTCATGCATTTCATCGCCGGCATGCAGAAGCACCTGCCCGCTGCGGTGGCGCTGTTGGCTCCATACGTCAACAGCTATCGCCGCTATGTCCCTGATTTTGCAGCACCTATCAACCTTGAATGGGGGCGTGACAACCGCACCACTGGGCTGCGTGTGCCGATCTCGGGGCCAGAGGCGCGGCGGATCGAAAACCGTCTGGCCGGAATGGACTGCAACCCCTATCTGGGGCTGGCCGCCAGCCTGGCCTGCGGCTATCTGGGATTGATTGAGCAGGAAAGTCCCCGCGCCGAATGCCTGGGCGACGCCTATATGTCGCAGGATGAACTGCCCTATAACCTGGGCGATGCGCTGGACCTGATGGACGAAAGCGCCCCGATGCGCGAGGTTCTGGGGGCCGAGTTCATTGCCGTCTATCAAGCGGTCAAGCGCAACGAATACAAAGAGTTCCTGCAAGTCATCAGCCCATGGGAGCGGGAGCACCTGCTGCTGAACGTATGAACCTGCTGCATTCGAATGATCGCGACGGGGAATATCCGCCCAGCCTTTACGCCGCGACACGGACGGAACTTCGCGCCTTTCCCCCTTTGCGGGCCAAGGCGCAGGCCGATGTCGTCGTCATCGGCGGCGGCTATACCGGCCTTTCCGCGGCGCTGCATCTGGCCGAGGCCGGGCGACGTGTCATCCTGCTTGAGGCGCATCGCGTGGGTTTCGGCGCGTCGGGGCGCAATGGTGGACAGCTTGGATCGGGGCAGCGGCTTGAGGTCGACGACCTGGAAAAGATGGCCGGTCGCGACGCCGCACGCAGGCTGTGGGATCTGGCCGAGGACGCAAAGCGCCTGACCCGCGACATTGCCGCCCGTGCCGGCGTTCCGGTCGCGGACGGGATCGCCCATGCATTCCGTACGCGAGCCGAATTCGATCACGCGACTGCGCTGATCGAACGACTTGCGCGCGACTATGACTATGACCGGATCGAGGCGCTGGATCGCGACGCCTTTCGCGCGATCCTGCCCTCGGACGCCTATGTCGCGGGAGAATTGGACCACGGCGCCGGACACCTGCACCCGCTGAACCTTGCCCTTGGCATGGCGCGGCTTGCCGATGCCGCGGGCGCGGTCATCCATGAACAATCGGAAGTGACGGGGATCGACCACGCCCGGCAGGCCGGGGGCAAGACCACTGTGACAACGGCAGATGGTCAGATCACTTGCGATCACCTGATCCTGGCCGCGAATGGCTATCTGGGCACACTTGAGCCCAAGGTCGCCGCGCGGGTCATGCCGATCAACAACTTCATCGTCGCGACCGAGACGTTGGGCGCGCGCGCGGCCGAAGTCCTGACTCGCAATATCGGCGTCCATGACACGAAATTCGTCGTCAATTACTGGCGGCTGGATTCCGACAGCCGGCTGATCTTCGGCGGGGGCGAGAATGTCAGTTACCGCTTCCCCGCAGACATAGCCGCCAAGGTTCGAAAACCATTGCTGGAAATCTATCCCGGCCTTGCGGACGTCAGGTTGGCTTATGCTTGGGGCGGGACGCTGGCGATCACCATGACGCGGATGCCCTGTTTCATCCGTCCGGCCCCGAACTGCCTGTCGGCCAGCGGCTATTCCGGTCACGGGCTGGCGCTGGCGACGCTGGCGGGCAAGCTGATGGCGCAGGCGGTTCAAGGCCAGTCGGAAGGTTTTGATACGATGTCGGCGTTGCCGGTCCATCCCTTCCCTGGAGGCACGCTGCTGCGTTGGCCCCTGCTCGTCGCGGGCATGTCCTGGTATTCGCTGCGGGACCGATTGGGCGTCTGACGGCCGGCGTTCAGTCGAGATGCGCCAGCGGGTCGCGGATCCGTGCAATCTGGGCCACGTCGCTTTCCGCCTCAAGTGCGGTCAGCAGGGCATGCAGATGCTCGCTGTCGCGCAACTCCACCTCAACCCGCAGGCGATAGAAATCCGGCTTGCGGTCAAGGAAGACCAGATCCGAGATATTCGCGCCCTGCCCGCCGATCAGCGTGCAGATCCGACCCAGCACCCCCGCGTCGTGGCGGATCGTCAGCGACAGGTTCGCCGAATAGGCGGCAGGATGCTGGCCTTCGCGCCAATGCAGGTCGACCCAGCGGTCGGGACTGTCTTCGAATTCGGCCAGGACGGGGCAGTCGATGGCATGGATCACCACGCCCTTGCCACGATAGGTGATGCCCACGATCCGTTCGCCCGGCAAAGGATTGCAGCACGGGGCGCGGGTGAATTCCTGATCGGCCTCAAGCCCGGCAACCGCGCGCTTCGCGTCAATCTCGCTGCGCTTGGCCGCAAGTTCGGGGTAAAGTGCGGACAAGACTTCATGCGCCGAGATTTCGGCACTGCCGATCCGGGCCAGAAGTTCATCCGTATCCGGCAGGGCCATGGTCCGCGCGGCGGTCCGCAGCGCCTTGTCGGTGACGCGGCGGCCCACATGCTCAAACGCGACGCGGATCAGTTCAGACCCCAGCCGGATGAAGCGCGAGCGGTCCTCTTGCCGCAGGCTTCGGCGGATCGCGGCCTTGGCCCGGCCGGTCACGACAATATCCAGCCATGTCGGCTGCGGCCTTTGCCCGGAGGCCGCGATGATCTCGACCGACTGCCCATTCTTCAACCGCGTCCACAGCGGCACACGAATGCCATCGACCTTGGCGCCGACACAGGAATTTCCCAGCCGGGTGTGGATCGCATAGGCGAAGTCGATCGGCGTCGCGCCCTTGGGCAGCGGGATCACGTCGCCCTTTGGCGAAAAGCAGAACACCTGATCGGAATACATCTCGAGCTTCACATGCTCGAGGAACTCATCGTGATCCTCTTCGCCGAAACGCTCGGTGAGGCTGGCGATCCATTCGCCCGGATCGACGGCAAACGGGTTCTCGGTCCGTGCGCCGTCACGATAGGCCCAATGCGCAGCCACGCCGGATTCCGCGACCTCGTGCATCTGACGGGTGCGGATCTGCACCTCGACCCGCTTGCCATCGCGCCCCGAAACCGTGGTGTGGATCGAGCGGTAGCCGTTGGCCTTGGGCTGGCTGATGTAATCCTTGAACCGACCGGGCACGGCGCGCCAGCGGTGATGGATCACGCCCAGCGTACGATAACAGTCGGCCTCACTGCGGGTGATGATGCGGAAGCCGTAGATGTCGGACAGGCGCGAAAAGGAAAGCTGCTTTTCCTGCATCTTGCGCCAGATGCTGAACGGCTTTTTCGCGCGGCCATAGACGTCGGCCTCGATCCCCTCGCGCTCCAGTTCCGAGCGGATGTCGGCGGTGATCTTGGGGATCACATCGCCGGATTCGCGCTGCAGGCTGACAAAGCGACGGATGATCGAGTTGCGCGCCTCGGGGTTGATGACCTTGAAGGCAAGATCCTCAAGCTCTTCGCGCATCCATTGCATGCCCATGCGCCCGGCGAGCGGCGCATAGATGTCCATGGTTTCGCGCGCCTTCTGGGCCTGCTTGTCGGGACGCATCGACTTGATCGTGCGCATATTGTGCAGGCGGTCGGCCAGCTTCACCAGAATCACGCGAAGATCGCGCGACATCGCCATGAAAAGCTTGCGGAAATTCTCGGCCTGCTTGGAATGTGCACCCGACAGCTGCAGGTTGGTCAGCTTGGTCACGCCATCGACAAGATCCGCGATCTCGCGCCCGAACATCTGCGCGACCTCGGCCCAGGTCGAGCGCGTGTCCTCGATCGTGTCGTGCAGCAATGCGGTGATGATGGTGGCGTCGTCCAGCCGCATCTCGGTCAGGATGGCGGCGACGGCGACCGGATGGGTGAAATAGGGCTCGCCTGAATGGCGGAACTGCCCTTCATGCATGCGACGCCCATATTCATAGGCGTCGCGAATCAGATCGGCATTGGTGCGCGGATTATAGTTTCGAACCAGCGCGATAAGGTCTTCGACGTCGATCATGTTCTGGCGAAGACCCCGTGTCAGCCCTGGCTTAGTTGCGGCCCTGGGCTTCCAGCATCATGCGAAGCATGCGCTCTTCCGATTCCTCGTCGGCGGGTTTCGGACGATCAACTTCGGCACCCAGCAACAGGGCCATCGCGTCCTCTTCCGGCTCGTCGACCTCGATCTGGGTCTGGGTCGCCTCGATCATGCGTTCGCGCAGTTCGTCAACCGGTTGGGTTTCGTCAGCGATTTCACGCAGGGCGACAACCGGGTTCTTGTCGTTGTCGCGGTCGATGGTCAGTTGGCTGCCGGCCGTGATCTCACGGGCGCGATGCGAGGCCAGCATCACGAGATCGAAACGGTTCGGAACCTTGTCGACGCAATCTTCGACTGTCACACGGGCCATCGGTCACCTTTGGCTTGAATACGGGATGCAGGGCGAAGCCGAATATTTGGCGCTTCGCCCGAGGAATGTCAAGTTGTCAGGGCTCGTATATCCGCCCGCGCATCTGCTGGCAAGGCGGCCAACATCTCGGCCACACTTCGCCCCAGGCGCGGGTGGCGCCAACCCGGCGCGACCTCGGCCAGCGGCACCAGGACAAAGCCCCGGTCCTGCATCCGGGCATGGGGCAGGATCAGCGTTTCGGGCGCGGTCTCGGCCTGGCGTTCGGGCGGCAATCCGCGCCAGGCGTCATGGGTCGCAAGATCGGGCAGGACAAGGTCGCCATAGGCGATCAAGTCCAGGTCGATCCCCCGCGCCTGCCAGCGCGCCCCCTCGCGCACCCGCCCCAGATCGTGTTCGATCCGGTGAAGCGCGGAAAGAAGCTCATCCGGAGAATTTACCGTTTGCAAGGAAAGCGCCGCATTCACATAATCAGGGCCAGATCCGGCAGGAAATGCCGGCGTTTTCCAGAACCTGCTTAATGACGACAGAACCACTCCCGGCAACTGTATGATTTGCTCAACCGCTGCGCGAATTGTGGCCTCGGGAGGACCTGCCAAACTAGGCAGGTTCCCGCCAATTGCGACCAGGGCTAGGTTCGCCGAAGGCAATCTATTCTGAGTCATATCGAGGTTATCGTGTTTTACAAAGACGATCGGCTAGCTTTGTTCATTGACGGTTCGAACCTTTACGCAGCGGCAAAGTCGTTGGGATTCGACATCGACTATAAGCTGCTCCGCCAGGAATTCGAACGCAGGGGAAAACTGATCCGCGCCTATTACTATACGGCGCTGCTCGAAAACGAGGATTACTCACCCATCCGGCCCCTGGTCGATTGGTTGCATTACAATGGCTTCTCGATGGTGACGAAGCCGGCACGGGAATACACTGACGCGCTTGGGCGCCGCAAGGTCAAGGGCAATATGGATGTCGAGCTTGTGGTGAACGCGATGGAACTGGCCCCGCGCCTGGACCATGCCGTCCTCTTCTCGGGCGATGGCGACTTTCGTCCGCTGGTCGAGGCGTTGCAACGCCAAGGCGTCCGCGTGTCGGTCGTGTCCACCATGCGCAGCCAGCCCCCGATGATCGCGGACGAACTGCGCCGGCAGGCCGACAACTTCATCGAACTCGACGCGCTTCGCGAGGTGATCGGCCGTCCCCCGCGCGAACCTGCGCCGCAAGAGACCTGATGCCATTGCGAAATCCCGGACGGCAGTCGTAATACTGGACTGAACCGTCTGGATCAAAGGACCAGCCATGACTTCTGCGGACCGCCCATGGCGCTGACGCCGATCTTCAGTCCCGGCTTCCAGCCACGCTCGGACCTTGCGGTCATCGTGGCCTGCGATGCGAATTATCTGCCCTATGCGGCGACACCTGCGTTGGCCCTTGCGGCGGCGGGGAATGCGCATGACGTGCTGATCGGCGGGCCCGAGCCGGTCGAGATGCCGCAGGCACTGATGCAGGCGGGGATCCACCACGTCGCCGCGCGCGACGACGCGCTGCTGGACGCCCTGCCCTTGGACGCGCGCCGCTCGCTTGCAACCTATATGGAGCTGTTTCTGGGCAATGCGCTGCGCGGGCATTACCGGCGCATCCTGGTGATCGACGCGGACATCCTTTACGAACGCGGCGACCCGGCGCAACTTCTTTCGGCCGACATGCTGGGGCGCGCCGTCGCCGCGGTGCGCGACAACCGGCAATGGCGCACGCCCGGCCGCAAGGTGTCCGAATTCAAGAAGCTGGGCGAACCGGCCCATCCCTATTTCAACGCTGGCGTGGTCATGATCGACACCGAGGCATTTGCGACACAGGATCTTCCCAATCGGGCTGCCGACTTCGCGCGCGAACATCTGGCCGGGCTGGGCCGCGACCAGGCGCTGATGAACGGGATCCTGAAAGGGGACTGGGCCGAGATCAGCCCGCTGTGGAACTGGCAGTTCACCTCGGCTTCAGCGCATCTGACCAGCATGGTCGATCCGTGCCTGGTCCATTTCATAGGCACCCGCAAACCGTGGCTCGACAGCTCGCAAGGGATCGTGCCCATGCGGATGCGCGATGCCTTCGGCCGGGTGCTGGCGCGGCACTTCCCGACGGCACCGCAGGTCAGCCGCTCGACTCGGCGGCACTGGCCCGAAGCCGGGGCGCTGCGCACCGCCCTGTTCCGCCAATGGCGGGCGGCAGGACCGATGATCCGCTACCTGAACCGCTTTCCCGACCAGTATACGCTGATCGATCCGCGGGTCTAACGCTCGGTCAGTTTCAGCTCGATCCGGCGGTTCTGGGCGTGCGCCTCGGGGCTGTCGCCGCTGGCGACCGGGCGGGTATCGGCAAAACCCGCGGGCAGCAGTCGGTTCGCGGGAAAACCCAGATCGTCGATCATGTAGCGCACGACTGACAGCGCACGTGCCTGGCTCAACTCCCAGTTGTCGCGATAGCGGCCCTGCCCCGACAGCGGCTGGCTGTCGGTATGGCCGTCGACGCGAATGATCCAGTCGATCTGCGAAGGGATCTCGCCTGAGATCTGCTTCAACTGCTCGGTCACGCGGGCGATCTGGGACATGCCCTCGGTCGAAAGGGTCGCCTCTCCGGTCGGAAACAGCACTTCCGAGGAAAAGACGAAGCGGTCCCCGACCACACGCACGCCTTCGCGCCCTTCAAGGATTTGCGACAGACGGCCGAAGAATTCCGAACGATAGCGGGCGAGGTCCTTGGCCTCGGCCTCGGCCTTGCTGCGCGCGTCTTCCTCAAGCGCGCGGCGCTTGCGCTCTTCATCCGCGGCGCGGATCAGCGCGACGTTCAACTGGCGACCCAGATCCTCGACCTTCAAGTCGGTTTCTTTCTGGTCCTGGTTCGCACCTTCAAGGACCGAGTGCAGATTGCCAAGCTGGTCGTTCAGTTGCGCGACCTGCTGGTTCAGCAGCGCGACGCGGCGCTGATCCTCGGTCGACAGGGCCTGCTGGTCGGCCAGCTTCTGCTGGGCCAGGGCCAGAAGGCCGGCCTGGCGCTCGGCTTCGGTCGCGTTGGTCTGGGCCTTGTCGCCCAATTCCTTCTTGGCGGCATCCGCGGCGGCCAGCAGGGTCAACGTCTCCTCGGCCTTCTTGCGAGCATCGTCCAGAGCAAGCGTGGTCGCCGTCAATTCGGCATCCGACTTGTCCAGCCGCTCTTGCAGGGCCTTGGCAGCGGCGGCGTCGGCGATCCGCGCGGCCTCGGCATCGGAAAGCTGCGCCTGGGTCTGGGTCAGCGAGGTGCCCGCCTGTTCGTTTCGTTGCCGCAAATCGGCGATCAGAGCATCCAGCGCTTCGCGCCGTGCCGCCGCCAGCCTCGCCGCCTCGGTCTGGGCATCGATCTCGGCCCTCGCAGAGGAAACCGCCTGCTCCGAGGCGCGCAACCGCGCCTGCTCCGCTGCAAGATCCCGCCCCAGTGAAACGCCCTGTTCCTGCGACGTCGACAGCGCCTCGCTGAGATTGGCCACACGGTCGCCCAGCTGCTCCAATTCGCTGTCCTGCGAGGTGATGCGTTCACGCAGCACGGATTGCAGCACCATGAAGATCGTCAGCGCAAAGATCAGGACCAACAGCAGCGTCGACATCGCATCGACGAAGCCCGGCCAGATATTGGCCGAGAACCGCTCGCGCCCGTGACGGCTAAGCCCCATCCCGGCCCTCCAGCGCACGGATGGCACGGGTCAGCGCGGCCATATCGTCGCGCAGTTCAGCGATCAGCCCGTCGCGTCCGCTTGCCGCTTCCTCGACCAGCCGCCCCAGTTGGACGTCGATGGACCGCAGGCGCATCCGCGCCTCGGGGTCGTCATGCTGAGCCGGTTTGGTTTCGGCCAGTTCGACCAGCCGCGCCTGCCCGTCCGTCAGCCGCGACAGTGCGCGGGTCAGCGCAGCGAGATGGGCACCGTCAAGGTCGCGATCGCCCGGCGGCTGCTGTTGTGTCATCAGCGAGGCGACCTGCTGCTGTCCCTCAGCCATGCGGGCAACGATATCATAGAATTCATCAGGCAGACGGGCATGGGTGCCGTTCCGCGCCAGCGCCACAAGCTGTTCCTGTCCATCAGCGAGTCGACCGAAGGCCCGGTCCAGCCCCACTGTCAGGTTCTCGACCCGCGTGCTCTCCGAGACAACGGCCGTGGTCGCATCGGTCAGCCGCTCCTGCCCGTCCGCAAGACGCTCAAGGATCTCGCTCAGGCGGCGATGGCTGTCCGCTTGCGCCCGTCGCTCGGCCGCAAGTTCGCTGCCAAGCGCATCGCGGTCCGACTGGATCAGCGCGGTCAGGCGTTCGACCCCTGCCGCCAGCGCCATCGACCGAGTATCGGCATCCGATGCCTCCTGATCGCGCAGAGTATCGCGTTCAAGGTAATATTCCTGCAGGTCGGTCACGCGCAGGCCCATCGCGCCCAGGAACTCTGCCAGCGCGGCTTGGTCCAAACCTTGTTCGCCACCCGCCATTCCGATGCGCGTGAACGAGGAAAGCCATTCCTCAAGTTCACGATAGAAGCGGTTCTGGCCATGGCTGGCAAACAGTTCCAGCAGGCCCACGACCAGGGATCCGGCAAGCCCCAACAGAGAGCTGGAGAACGCGGTCGCCATGCCGCCCAACTGGGTTTCCAGCCCGTGCATCAGCTTGTCGAAGACTTCGACCCCGGATTCGCCCTGTTCCGGGGCGAGGGTGCGGATGGTTTCGACAATGGCGGGCACTGTTGTCGCAAGACCGTAGAAAGTGCCCAGAAGACCTAGGAAAATAAGAAGATTTCCAAGATATCTCGTGATGTCGCGGGCTTCGTCGATACGGGTCGCGACCGAATCCTGGATCGAGCGTGCCGACTCGGTCGAGATCGTGGTCCCGATGGGACCGCGCGATCCCAGCAGCGCCGCCAGCGGGGCCAACAGGCGCGGGGCGGCATAGCCTTGCGTCTGGCCCTGATCCTGCCGGGCATATCCCAGCTTGCCTGCGGCAAAACTCTCGATCCAGCTGACCGAGTTGATCAGCTGGGCCACCTGCCAGAAGCAGGTCAGAACGCCAAGCGCAAAGACGAACAGGATTGCCCCGTTAAGCCACGGATTCGCGGCGAATACCGGCTTGATCTGGGCATAGGCGAACCACGCGCCCACCGTCACCAGCGCCAGCACGATCAGCATCAGCACGACCTGTCGCACGGGCTGCGAGAAATAGGGCTCGGCCGCGTTGCGCCCATCGCCGCGGGCCGCACGCGTGGCCGAAAGCCGGGTCGCGCGGTCCTTGCGCCCACCGCCCGGGGGCTCGGCGGCACTGTTCCTGTCTTCGGTCTCTGCCTGCGACAACGCCGCCCCCTTCTCGCTCATCCGCGGCCAAGTGTAAGGGCGGAGCGGCACGATGCAAGCGGTTCAGAAGCGTTTGCCCGTAAAGACTTAAGCAGGCGGTTCCGCGTCGTTTTCCGCGCCGTCCCCGGCATCTTCCCGCGGCCCGATCAGGCAGCGGACCTGCCGGGACAGCGCATCAAGATCGATATCCTCGACCCCCATCTGCGCCAGATGCAACGTGGTGTTGAACAGGTAATCCGCATTCGGCCCACGGCCGCCTCGCGCAACGGCGATGATGCGGGCCTGTTCCTCAAGCTTCAATGCGCCGGCATACTGGACGTGATCCGGCCGGGTGACATAGGCCACCGCCTCTACCTCGCGCCCATCCTGAAGCGTCACGGCCAGCAGGCGCTCCTCATAGGCGTTGGTCGTCAGCTCGCGGGCGCGCAGCCCCTGCAACGCCTCGGGCCAATCTGGAGCGGCCACGCGCAGCGCCAAGCCCTGACAGCTGGCCGCAATATCGGCGTCCAGCCCCAGCACCAGCCCCGGCGCCTCCTCGGTCCCGCGATAAACGACCGAGCGCAGGCAGAATCGGCGGGCAAAGCCCTCAAGCCGCGCGCCGACCGCCTCGGCGACGGGAAAACCCGGATCCCACATCAGCGACCCATAGGCAAAGACCCAGTATTCCTGCCGTTCCTTCACGCATCCGCCAGCTTGCGCCGCCTCTCTTTCTCTGACCAAGAACTTAGGGCAGGATGCCCGCCGATCCAAGCGGTCCGAATGGAAAGGCAAATGATGCGCAAATCCCTGATCTGGCTGGTCCTTGTCGTCGTGATGCTGGCGGGCGCTGGCGTGGTTGCCGAAAACCTGATCGTGGGCGAGCTGCGCAGGCTGGAGGCACAGGGACAGGCGTTTTCGGCCGAGCGCATCGACACGCTGCCCCAACCGCTGCGGATCGGCGCCCATGTCACCAGCCCCGTCGCCGCTATCTCCAATGGTGCGGTCAGGCTCGATTCGGCGGATTTGTGGATCGAGCCGCTATCCCCCTTTACCGCACGCATCGGTCTGCCCGGAAAGGCGACGATCGAGCAGCCGGATGGCATGCATGAACTGACCTTCGATCCCCCCAGCGTCACGGCCCGGTTCCAGCCGTTGGCGGGGCTGGCCCCCGGCGAGGTGAACGTCGCGACGTCGAACCTGGTGCTGGATGGCGCGCCGTTTGCCCAATCCGCGAATATTGCCGCGAATGCGGTTCCTGTTGACCCCAGCGCACCCGCAAGCAGCCAAGCCGGATATGACGTCAACTGGAAGCTGGAGGGGCTGGATCCAAAGGCGCTGCCCGTGCTGGCCAGCCTGACCGGAGCGCTGGAGCCCGAGGACCGGATCTCGTTCGAGGGGCAAGGCCGGTTCTGGCTGGACAAGGTGCCGACGCCACGTGCCATGGCCGCGCTGCCTTCCCCAATGATGACGGGACTGCGCTTTGACCGGGCCGAGCTGCATGTCGGCGCCCTGTCCGCGCGGGTCTTGGGCAGGTTGGACGCGGACGCTCAGGGCCGTGCCCAAGGGGCACTGGCCATCTATACCAGCGACGCCATCCCGATGCTTGATGCTGCGGCAGAAGCCGGGATGATCCCGAAGCGCGCGGTGCCGCTGGCGCAAGCCATGATGCGCCGGGTTTCGGCCATGCCGGTCGCACTGTCGGATCAAGCCGGAGCCGCCGTTCCCGATGCCGCAAAAGGCGAGCTGCGCCTGCCCCTGACCTTTGCCGAGGGCAGGATGAGCCTTGGCCCGATCCCGCTTGGCGCCGCTCCGCGCCTGCGCCCCTAGCCTTCGGCCTTCTGCTCGGCCGGGGTCTGGCTGCGGCCGAAATCGGGGGCCGAGGTATCCTGCCCGGCCTCGATGATACCGCGGCGGATCGCGCGTGTCCGGGTGAAATAGTCGAACAGATGGTCGCCGTCGCCCATGCGGATCGCGCGTTGCAGCACGAAAAGCTCTTCGGTGAACCGGCCGAGGATATCGAGAACGGCGTCCTTGTTCTGCAGGAACACATCGCGCCACATCGTAGGGTCCGAGGCCGCGATACGGGTAAAGTCGCGGAAGCCCGCCGCGGAATATTGCACGACCTCGCTTTCCGTGACGCGCTTCAGGTGATCGGCGACACCGACCATCGTGTAAGCGATCAGGTGCGGCGTGTGGCTGGTGACGGCCAGGACCAGATCGTGATGGGCGGCATCCATCCGCTCGGTCTTGGCACCCATCGCCTCGACCAGACCTTCAAGCCGCCGGATCGCGACTTCGTCGGCACCCGGCAAGGGCGCAAACAGCCACCAGCGGTTGCGGAAAAGCGTGGCAAAGCCTGAGCGCGGGCCGGAATGTTCGGTCCCGGCCAAGGGATGGCCGGGGATGAAATGGACCCCTTCGGGAATATGGGGGGCAACCGCGCTGACCACCGCTTGCTTGACAGAGCCGACATCGGTCACGGTCGCGCCGGGTTTCAGATGCGGGGCGATCTCTTCGGCCACGGCCGCCATCGCTCCGACCGGAACCGCCAGAACGATCAGGTCGGCGTCCGCAACCGCCTCGGCTGCGGTTTCGAAAACCCGATCGACCAGCCCGATTTCCAGCGCTACCTGGCGCGTTTCTGCGCTGCGGGCATGGCCGACGATCTCCCGCGCCAACCCTTGCTCGCGCATGGCAATGGCCATCGAGCCCGCGATCAGGCCCAGCCCGATCAGCGCGACGCGGTCATAGATTGGCGTCATGCGGGAACCCCGGCCCGCTCGGCCATGAACTTGCCGATGACATGGGCCACGCGCCGGCACGAGGCCTCGTCGCCGACGGTGATGCGCAGGCAATGAGGAAGGCCATAGCCTTCGACCGTGCGAACGATCAGCCCCTCGGCTTTCAAGGCGGCATCGCAGGCTTGCGCCGTCGCAGTATCCGCAAAGCGCGCAAGGATGAAGTTACCGCAGGAAGTATCTGAGGCAACACCTTTTTCCGCCAGAGCCTCGGCGAGCCACGCCCGCATCCTGGCGTTTTCGGCCTGACAGCGGGCGATGTGATCGCGGTCGCGCACGGCAGCCTCGGCCGCGTCAAGCGCCGCCGCCGACAGGTTGAACGGCCCGCGGACGCGGTTCAACACGTCGATGATTTCGCGCGGGCCATAGCCCCAGCCGATGCGCAGTCCGCCCAGCCCGTAAATCTTCGAGAAGGTGCGCGTCATCACGACATTGGGCAGCCGCGTCGCAAGATCGGCACCGCCGTCGTAATTCTCGACATATTCGGCATAGGCGGCATCGACGACCAGAATGGCGTGCGGCACGGCACGGGCCAAGCGCTCAAGTTCGGGCAGACCGATCATGGTGCCGGTCGGGTTGTTCGGGTTCGCGACAAAGATCAGCCGCGTGCGCTCGGTCGCGCCCGCGATCAGGGCATCGACATCGGTCACGCGGTCACGCTCGGCCACCTGGACCGGAGTTGCTCCGGCAACATTGGTGCTGATCCGATACATCAGGAAACCGTGTTCGGTGAACAGGACCTCATCCCCCGGCCCGGCATAGGCCTGGCACAGGAAGTGGATGATCTCGTCCGAGCCGACGCCGCAGATGATCCGGTCGGGGTCCAGACCGTGGACGTCGCCGATCGCGGCCCGCAGGCTGGCATGGTCGGTATTAGGATAGCGATGCAGCGAATGCGCCGCGCGCACGACCGCTTCACGCGCCTTGTCCGATGGCCCGAACGGATTTTCGTTCGAGGAAAGCTTGATGACGTTCTCGATCCCCGCCACATGGGCGGCTCCGCTTTGGTAAAGCGCGATCTCCATGATCCCGGGTTGCGGAGCGATGGTCGATTGGTTCTGCGACATGTCTGGCCTCTTGCAAGCCCCGACGTATTAGCCCCGGCAACGAAGCTTGGAAAGACAGAACGCGCGGCAGGGGCGGCTTGGCGCCCCCGCAACCGTCATTTCCCGGCCATTTCTGGCCGCTACTGCGCCGCGCGCGCCTTTTCCAGCTGGGGCAGGAAGCGGTTGGTGTAATCCTCGCGCACCAGCGGGCCGGCATGGCGGTAAAGGATCCGCCCCTCTCCATCGATGATGAAGGTTTCGGGCGGCGCGGTCACGCCCCAGTCGATGGCGATCCGACCTCGGGGATCGGTCGCCAGCGCATGAAAGGGGTCGCCATGCTCGGCCAGGAAGGTCGAGGCGTTCGCCTCGGGGTCCTTCAGGTCGATGCCATAGACGGGAATGTCCTTCGACAGCTCGGTCAAGGTCGGATGCTCGGCCCGGCAGGGCGGGCACCAGCTGGCCCAGAAATTCACCAGCTTCACGCCCGGCTGGCGCAGCATCTCATCCGTCAGTTGGGTCTTGCCCGGCAGGGTTTCCACGCCGACCGACGGCGCCTCTCGCCCGATCAGCGCCGAGGGAACCTCTTCGGGGTTGTCGCGGCCCATGCCCCACAGGAACATGCCTGCCAGCCCCGCAAAGACCAGCGGCGGAAGAACCATCAAGGGGGAGATCTTAGCCACGGCGCTCATGCTCCTCAAGTTCGCGGCGCGCGCGCGCATTGGCACGCAAGGTTTGCAGGATGATGCCCAGCAGCAGCACAAGGCTGATGCCATAGGCCGCAAGCACGGTGGCGGTATACTTACCAAAGTCGATCATGCCCGGTTCTCCCGTGCCAGAAGGGCCGCAAGACGGCGGCGGCGGATTTCGGTCCGGGTGCGGATCAGCAGCAGCGCCAGGAACAGCAGGAAAAATCCCAGCATCGAAAGGTAAAGCGGATAGCGATAGACAGCGGACATCCGTTCGCCCGGCGCGACGGACAGGGACGCGCCCTGATGCAGCCCCTGGTTCCAGAAGTTGACGGCATAGCGCGACAGCAGGGCAAAGACCGAGCCAACAAGGCAAAGCACGCCGGTCAGGTCTGCGGCGCTGTCAGGATCCTCGACCGCCTCCCAGAGCGCGATATAGCCAAGATAGAACAAGAACAGGATCAGGAACGAGGTCAGGCGCGGATCCCATTCCCACCATGTCCCCCACATCGGCTGGCCCCAGATCGCCCCGGTGATCAGCGCGATCAGGGTCATCACCGCGCCGACCGGCGCGGCGGCCTTGGCGGCCAAGGCGCTGACATGGTGGCGGCGCACGATCCAGATGATCGAGGCGACCAGCATCATCAGCCAGATATTGATCGCCATCAGCGCGGCCGGCACATGCAGGAAGACGATCTTCACGGTCGCGCCCTGCCGGTAATCCTGCGGCGTCAGGAAGCCCCAGACCAGACCGACGGTCGTGCAGATCGCCGCCCCCGCCACGACCCATGGCAGCAGCGCGGCAGAGCTTCGCATGAACTTGACGGGATTTGCGTATTCCCAGATCGACATGGCTGATTTCCTGCTTCCGGGGCGTCCCGCCCCCCTCTTCTGCTTTGCTTCGTGCCTAACGCAGGTTGACCCGCAGCGCCGCGGCAGCAGCAAAGGGTATCACGGCCAGCGTGGCAAGGGTGATCCCGGCCAGAAAGACCAGGGGTGTCACGGGATCCGCGCCGGTGGCACCACGTCGCACCGCCTCGGCCCCGAAGATCAGGGTGGGAATGTAAAGCGGAAGGACCAGCAGCGACAGCAACAGGCCGCCCCGGCGCAGCCCGACCGTCACCGCTGCGCCAAAAGCCCCCAGCATGGACAGCGCGGGTGTTCCCAGCAGCAGCGACAGCAGAAGCCAACCCTGCGCCGTTCCCGGCAAATGCAGCAAAACCCCCAGGACGGGTGCGAAGACCACCAGCGGCAGTCCCGTGGTCAGCCAATGGGCCAGCGCCTTGATCGCGACGACTCCCTCAAGCGGCAGGGGCGCGGTGGCCAGCAGGTCAAGGCTGCCATCTTCGTGATCCAGCGCAAAGATGCGGTCCAGCGACAGCAGGCAGGCAAGCAGTGCGCCGACCCACAAGATGCCGGGAGCGATCAGTGCAAGCGTCCCGCCCTGAGGACCGACGCCGAATGGGACCAGCGTGCAGACGATCAGGAAAAAGGCGACGCCCAGACCGAACCCGCCACCCGCGCGCATCGCAAGCCGCAGATCCCGCCACAGAAGCGCGTTCATGCGAAGGCCTCGTTGAAGCCCGCAGGCCGCGCGGCCCTGTGACCCGGATCCGCGCGAAAGCCGGACAGGTCCAGCACACGCGCCTCGGCAAGGCCCAGGTCGATATGCGTTGCGACCAGAGCCGCTCCTCCGTTGGCCAGATGCCCGCGAAGCATCGCCGCGAACAGCGCGACCGAGGCCGTGTCCAGCGACACCGTCGGTTCGTCCAGAAGCCAGATCGACCGGCCAGTGACCATCAGCCGGGCCAGCCCCAGCCGCCGTTTCTGCCCGGCGGACAGGCGATGCGCGGGCCGCGGGGCCAGTTCGGCAAGGTTCATTGCGGAAAGCGCCGGGCCAATCGCGGAACCGCCGAAAACCGCGCTCCAGAAGTTCAGGTTTTCCGCGACCGTCAGGGCGGGCTTCAACCCGTCCGAATGCCCGGCGTAGGCGATCTGCTCCGGCTCGCAGTCGATTTGACCCGAAAGCGGCGGCTGCAGGCCCGCCAAGGTGCGCAGCAACGTGGTCTTGCCCGCGCCGTTCGGGCCGCGCAGAACCAGCGCCTCACCCGTGGCAAGGGTGAAGTCCAGCCCCTCGATCACTGAGAGCCCGCCCCGCGCTATTGCAAGGTCACGGACTGCCAGCAGGCTCATACGGGAAGCAGCGCGCAGGCGACGCGCCGGCCCTCGGCCAGCGTGACGTTATAGCTGCGCGCAGCCGAAGGAGAGTTCATCGGCTCGGCCATGATCCCGACCGCGTCCAGCGCATCGCGCAGCGCGGCGGGCGGAAAGGCCACGTCCGTGCCCATTCCCATGAACAGGACATCGACCTTGCCGGCCAAAGCCAGAAGCGGTGCCGTATCCTCCAGCCCGGCCCAGGGCGTCACGCCCTCGGCCGTGACCAGGATCGCGCCGTGATGGACCACGCCACCGACCCGGAAGAATCCGGGGCCATAGCCGTCGACCGGCACGACCCCAAGAAATTCCGTGGGCGTCATCGCCGACATCAGGGCGCGTCCCGGAAGGCGGCCGGGATCTCGTCCTTGGCCTCCTTGCGGTCCGGCTTGGACCAGTCACGCTTGACGCCCAGCCACAGCACGATGTTCTTGGCGACATAGACCGTCGAATAGGCACCGACGAACACGCCCCACAGCATCGCGAAGACGAAGCCGCGGATCACGTCACCACCGAAGACATACATGGCCGTCAGGGCAAGCGCAGTCGTCACGGCGGTCATCACCGTGCGCGACAGCGTTTCGTTCACGGTCAGGTTCATGACGTCGATCAGCGGCATGGTCTTGAACTTGATCAGGTTCTCGCGCAGCCGGTCGAAGACGACGACCGTGTCGTTCACCGAATAACCCAGCGTCGTCAGCAAGGCCGCGATGGTCGTCAGGTCGAACTTCAGCTGCAGAAGCGAGAAGATGCCGACCGTCAGCAGCACGTCATGCAGGATCGAGACCACGGCGCCCAGTGCGAACTGCCATTCGAACCGCAGCCAGATATAGAACATGATCGCGATCGTGGCGGCACCCACCGCGTAGAACGCGGTCAGGATCAGTTCTCCCGAGACCTTGGGACCGACCGATTCCACGGCGGCGAAAGCGATCTGCGGATCGACGGTCTGCAGCGCGCTGTGGACCTCGTTCAGCTGCTCGGGCGTGACCGAGCCGGTCTGGTCCGTTGTCCCGATGCGGATCATCGCCACATGCTTGGTCGTGCCGAAGCTGGGGTCGAAGACCTCGGTGATCAGCACATCGCCAAGGTCAAGCTTCTCCAGCGCCTGCCGATAGTCGCCGACCTCGAACGCGGTCGGGCTTTCGGTCCGGATCGTGGTGCCGCCCTTGAAGTCGATGCCAAAGTTCAGGCCCATCACCAGCGTGATGATGACCGAGGCGACCATGGCCGCCGCCGACACGCCGAAAGTTAGCCATTGCCAGCGGAAGAAGTTGAAGTGGGTCTCGTCAGGGACCAGTTTCAGACGGAATGCCATATTTCTGCCCCCTTACAGAATGAGTTCTTTGGGTTTGCGCAGTTCAAGCCAGAACACGATCATCAGGCGCGTCAGGAAGATCGCGGTGAAGACCGAGGTGACAAGACCAATGGTCAGCGTGACAGCGAAGCCCTTGACCGGGCCAGAGCCCAGGAAGAACATTACCATGGCTGCGATGAAGGAGGTGACGTTCGCGTCGATGATCGCGCTCATCGCCTCGTTGAAGCCATCGTCGATCGCCTTCATCACGCGCTTGCCGCGGCGCAATTCCTCGCGGATGCGCTCATAGATGATGACGTTCGCGTCGACCGCGGTCCCGACCGTCAGCACGATCCCCGCGATGCCGGGCAATGTCAGCGTCGCCCCCATCATCGACATGACCGACAGGATCAGGATGACGTTGATTGTCACCGCGATCGAGGCGAAAACGCCGAACAGGCCGTAGCTTGCGATCATGTAGGCCACGACCGCGACCGTCGCGATGATGGACGAAAGCCGCCCGGCATCGATCGAATCCTGCCCCAGCTCCGGCCCGATGGTCCGTTCCTCAAGGAAGGTCATCTCGGCCGGCAGCGCACCCGCGCGCAGCAGGACCGCAAGGCGGGTCGATGCATCGACGTTCATCGAACCCGAGATCTGCCCGGAGCCGGTGGTGATCGCCTGCCGGATGACCGGGGCCGAAATCACCTGGTTGTCCAGGACGATGGCGAAGGGCTGGCCGATATTCGACGAGGTATAGGCCCCGAACCGCTTGGCGCCCGAGGGACCAAACCGGAAATCGACCGCGGGCTGGCCGTTCTGGTCGAAGCTGGGCCGCGCGTCGGTCAGATCCTCGCCGGTGACGACTGGGCTTTGTTCCAGCGTGTAATAGACACCCGGCTCATCCATCGACGGCAGGACCACCTGCCCCGCGGCGGTGCGGGCATTGGCATCGGTTCCACGTCCAACGACCGGGTTGAAGGTCAGTTTGGCGGTGGTGCCGATCAGCTGCTTCAGTTCCTCGGCCGAACCGATGCCGGGCACCTGGATCAGGATGCGGTCCTTGCCCTGGCGCATGATCGTCGGCTCGCGCGTCCCGACCTCGTCGATACGGCGGCGGATGATCTCAAGGCTTTGCTGGACCGTGCGGTCATCACTGGCGGCCTTTTCGGCATCTGACAGCTGGACGACCAGTCGGTTGCCGCTGCCCTTGACGTCAAGGTCGGTATGCCCTGCCCCGCTGATCGAGGTGACGGGCGTCGCCATCCCGCGCGCGATTTCGACCGCGCGCGCAATCTGGTCAGCATTGCCGATCTCGACCGTCAGCTGATCGGGCGCGCCCGCGACGCGGCGGATCGAGCCCAAGGTGTCGCGTTGCGCCGCAAGGGCGTCGCGCAGTTCCGGCCAAAGGCCATCCATCCGTGCCTTGTAGACATCGGCGACATGAACCTCGCCCAGAAGATGGGCGCCGCCGCGAAGGTCGAGGCCAAGGTTGACCAGCCCCGAGGGCAGCCAGCTTGGCCAGCCCGCGCGGGCGGCCAGGTCTTCGGGTGCCTCGACACCCGTGCGTTCCATGTTGGCGATGGCATCGTTATGCGATTCGACCCGCGAGTAGAACAGGTTCGGCATCGCATAAAGCAGACCCAGGGCAATCAGCCCCAGAATCAGCACGCGTTTCCAGGCAGGGATGTGAAGCATCGGGCAGTCGGCCTCAGCTGTTCGCGGCGGCGGGGGCGGTGCGGTTCACCACGCCGGTGATCGACGAACGGACGACGCGCGTCTTGACGCCGGGGGCGATCTCGACCTCAAGCTCGTTCTCGCGGACCGCGGTGACCTTGCCGATCAGGCCGCCCTGGGTGATGACTTCGTCGCCCTTCTTCACCGCCTCGACCATGGCACGATGCTCTTTCGCGCGCTTTTGCTGCGGGCGGATCATCAGGAAATACATGATCACGAAGATCAGGATCAGCGGCAGGAAAGAAGCAAGGCTGGCAGCGCCCGACGGAGCGGCAGCCGCTTGTGCATAGGCGGGGGTCACGAACATGGGTTGATCCCTTCTCTGATCATTCTCCGGGAGATCCCCCGGCGGAATTGGCGCGCACCGTAGCCATGTGCCGGTGGGTTGGCAAGAAACTGCGGGATAACGTGTGCGCCAGTTGCCGAAAGGTTTGTCACCGGTGTTTGCGTGGACAGCCCGCCGCCGTTGTGGCAGGTCAGGGCAAAGCGGACCAGAAAGGGATGAACCATGGCTCAGGATGCTGCGCTTGGCGCATTGGCACAGCGGATCGCGGCGGTCCCTGATACGGGAATTGCCGGGCTTCTGGCGATCATGGCGGCTTTGCGCGATCCCAAGACCGGCTGCCCCTGGGATGTCGAGCAGACATTCGCGACCATCGCCCCCTACACCATCGAGGAAGGGCACGAGGTCGCCGATGCCATTGCCCGCGAAGCATGGGACGAACTGCCCGGAGAGTTGGGCGACCTGCTGCTTCAGGTCGTCTTCCACGCCCAGATGGCCGATGAAGCCGGGATGTTCGACTTCACCGACGTGGTCGCAGCGGTGTCGGACAAGCTGATCTCGCGTCACCCGCATGTGTTCGGCGACGAATCCCGCGACAAGTCTGCCGAACAGCAGATCAAGGATTGGGAGGCGATCAAGGCCAAGGAACGCGCGGCGAAAGCCGAAAAAGGCGTGCTGGACGGCGTGGCGCTGGGACTACCCGCCCTGACTCGCGCGCTGAAGTTGCAGAACCGCGCCGCGCGGGTGGGCTTTGACTGGCCCGGCCCGGCCGAGGTTCTGGCAAAGATCCAGGAAGAGACTGCGGAACTGGTCGAGGCGCGGGACAGCGGCGATCACGCCCATCTGACCGAGGAATTCGGCGACCTGCTTTTCGTCATGGCGAATTTGGCCCGGCATCTGGACATCGACCCCGAAGAGGCGCTGCGCCTGGCGAATGCCAAGTTCACTCGCCGCTTCGGCTCGGTCGAGGCGGCCCTGGCTGCCAGCGGTCGTCGCCCCGAGGACAGTGACCTGACCGAGATGGACGCGCTGTGGAACGAAGCCAAGGCGGCCGAACGGGCCTGACGGCCCGGCAGTCTCAGCCCCGGACTTCGGCCAGCGCGGCGTCATAGACCGCCAGCGCCTCGGTTCGGTCGGTCGCACGTGACGCGCCCTCGGACAGAAGCCGCCGCCAGCCGCGTGCCCCGGGACGGCCGTGGAACAACCCCAGCATGTGACGGCCGAACTGGTGAAGGCGCCCCCCTTCGGCCAGATGGCGGTCGATCACCGGTCGCAAAGCCAAAGCTGCATCGAGGGGATCGGTGAAGGCGGGTTCCTCGTCCCACAGCGCATCCGCAGTGCCGAGAATGTCCCAAGGCTGGTGATAGGCCGCACGACCGACCATCGCGCCATCCATGACCTGCAGGTGCCCACGCACCTCGTCAAGCGAGGCGATGCCGCCATTGATGGAGAGGTGCAGGTCCGGAAACTCTGCCTTCATGCGATGGACCAGCGGATAGTCGAGCGGAGGAATCTCGCGGTTCTCGCGCGGGGACAATCCCTTCAGCCAGGCCTTGCGGGCATGGATCGCGATGCGCCGGACCCCGCTGTCGCGCATCAGCGCGACAAAGGCGGGCAGCACATCCTCGGGGATCTGGTCGTCGACACCGATACGGCATTTCACCGTGATCTCTGTCGTGGTCGCCCGCATCATCGCCTGCACGCAATCAGCCACGAGTTGCGGCATGGTCATCAGGACCGCCCCGAAACAGCCTGATTGCACGCGATCACTGGGACAGCCGACATTCAGGTTGATCTCGTCATAGCCCCAGTCGGACGCAATCCGAGTGGCTTCCGCGAGCAGCAGCGGTTCGGAACCGCCAAGCTGCAACGCCAGAGGATGCTCGGTCGCCGAGTAATCCAGAAGCCGGCCACGGTCCCCGTGGATCACGGCCTGCGCGGTCACCATCTCGGTATAAAGCAGGGCGCGCCGCGACAGGGTGCGATGAACGACCCGGCAATTCCTGTCGGTCCAGTCCATCATCGGGGCAACCGACAACCTGGCGCTGTCGTTCAGGGTCGGGAAGTTCACTGTATCGGCCATGTTGAGCACTGTTTTCGGCCTCTGACTTGGCCCTGTCCTTGCTGGTTGTCGTCGGATTCCATCGCCATCCCGCGACCTCCGAATCAAAGGAGAACCTGGGCATCGATCAATGGCGAACACCGCCCGGAAAGGGCGGCGCGCGGCGTCTATACAGCATGGCTTTGCGAAATGCGAGACGGCGGGAACCTCCGGAAAATGGGGTCCGCGTCCGCGGGTGCAAGGCGGCTACTCGACGGTAACGGATTTAGCGAGGTTTCGCGGCTGGTCGACGTCGGTGCCCTTTGCGACGGCGGTGTGATAGGCAAGGTATTGCATGGGCACGGCGTAAAGGATGGCCTGGAAGGCGCCGCCGCCGCTGGGCATGGCCAGGCTGGCATGGACGCCGTGGCCGCCTTTCTCGATGCCCTCGGCATCCGAGATCAGCAGCACCTGGCCGTGGCGGGCCATCACCTCCTGCATGTTCGAGACCGTCTTCTCGAAGAGCGCGTCGCGCGGCGCGACCACCACCACCGGCACGTTGCGGTCGATCAGCGCGATCGGGCCGTGCTTCAGCTCGCCCGAGGCATAGCCCTCGGCGTGGATATAGCTCAGCTCCTTCAGCTTCAGCGCCCCCTCCAGCGCCACCGGGTAAAGCGGGCCGCGGCCAAGATAAAGCACGTCCTGCGCCTCGGACAGCCAGCCCGCCAGGGCGCGGCATTCCTCGCTGGTCGCCAGCGTCCGGTTCAGCAGCCCCGGCAGGGTGCGCAGGTCCGCCAGATGGGCGCGCAGCCCGGCATCGTCCAGCCGGCCGCGGTCATGCGCCGCCTTCAGCGCCAGAACCGCTAGCACCGCAAGCTGGCAGGTGAAGGCCTTGGACGAGGCCACGCCGACCTCGATCCCCGCCAGCGTCGGCAGCGCGATGTCGGCGTCCCGCGCGATGGCCGAGGTCCCCACATTCACCACCCCCACCGTCCGGGCGACCTTGTCGCGGGCGTAATGCAGCGCCGCCAGCGTGTCGGCGGTCTCGCCTGACTGGCTGATGAACATGGCCCAGCTTTTCGGCGACAGCGGCGGCTCGCGATAGCGGAACTCGGACGCCACATCCAGGTCGCAGGGTAGCCCGGCCAGGCTTTCGAACCAGTAGCGCGCCACCGAGGCCGCATAGAAGGCGGTGCCGCAACCCACCAGCGTCAGCCGGTCGACATCGCGGAAATCGATCGCCTCGGGCAGGACGATCCGGTCCTCCTTGATGTAATGGCTGAGCGCATCGCCCAGCACCACCGGCTGCTCGGCGATCTCCTTGGCCATGAAATGGCGATAGCCGCCCTTGTCGATCTGGGTCGCGCCGACATCGATCTGCTGGAGTTCACGATTGGCGGGCGCCCCCGCGGCATTGAAGATTTCGGCGCCTTCGCGGGTGATGACCGCGTGGTCGCCATCTTCCAGATAGGTGATGCGGTCGGTGAAGGGCGCCAGCGCCACCGCGTCCGAGCCGATGAACATCTCGCCCTTGCCATGGCCCACCGCCAGCGGGCTGCCCTTGCGCGCGGCGATCATCAGGTCGCCCTCGCCCTCGAACAGGAAGGCCAGCGCGAAGGCGCCCCGCAGCCGCGCCAGCGTCGCCCGCGCGGCCTCGACCGGGGACTTGCCCTGGGACATGTGCCAGGCCGTCAGCAGCGCCACGATTTCCGTGTCGGTTTCGGATTCCGGGGTCAGGCCAAGCGCCACGACCTCGTCCCGAAGATCGCGGAAATTCTCGATGATGCCGTTATGGACGATCGCCACCGGACCGTGGCGATGGGGATGGGCATTCGCCTCGGTCGCCGCGCCATGCGTGGCCCAGCGGGTATGCCCGATCCCGGCATGGCCCGGCAAAGGCTCATGCACCAGACGATCCGACAGGTTCACCAGCTTGCCCACCGCCCGGCGCCGGTCAAGCCGACCCGACCCGTCCACCGTCGCCACGCCCGCACTGTCATAGCCCCGGTATTCAAGACGCTTCAACGCCTCGACCAGCTGCGGAGAAACCTCGTGACCCCCAAGAATGCCAATGATCCCGCACATGTCAGACCCCTACCCCATCAACCACATGAAGATCCGCGGCTTTTGTGGCCCCGGTCTGTTGGAACACGGCTTGCAAAGCATCGAAATGCGCCCGGTGAACGTGAATGGTCGGCGCAAGGTGGTGATCGAAGGCGATCGGTTGATGTGCCGTCGCAAGCCGCATGGGCTGGAGGATCACGCCACGGGGATTGCGCGCGGCCACCCGGTCATTGATGTCGAAATAACGCGCGCCGTGCTCGGCAGCCAATCCCGCGATGCGGGCATTGAAGGCCAGGTGAAATGCGTTCTGCGCGGGTTCGCCCAGCATCAGTCCAGTCAGTTTCGCCTCGGCCTCGGCCCTGGTGTCCGGAGATTTCTCGGTCAGGATGCGGCTGAGATAGCGCTTCGAAAACAGGCGCGTGGAAAGGACCGTCAGGTTGACGCCCTTCAGCGCGACCTGACACCCGGTCCCGCCGATCCCCTCCAGCAAACCCTTGTAGATATCGGCCAGAAACTCGACATAATCCGCCGGTTGCCACGTTTCGCCCTTGACCACCTGACGGTAGTAGAACCCCAGTTCCAGGTCGACCTGTCCAAGCGACACAACCATATGGGACGAGGTCTTGGCCTTCTCTTCGATGATCTCCTTGAGCCGCAGGGTCGAGGCGTATTTGCGCACCCCGGTCAACGAAGCACCGTTCACCTGCTGGACACGCGGCATGTAGCGGATCGCCCGGTTCACCCCGATGCGACGCAGGATCCGCAGATCGGACTTGAAGAACATGGTATGAGAGTCACCGACGATATCGACGACCTGTCTTAGGTTTTCAGCCATTCGACCCCAGCCACTGATCTGTGAAATTGAATGATGGACTTCCCGTTCCCCTGGCCCCAGGTCAGAACGGACATGCCTCTAGCAGGCGGTCGGCCATCCTGCCCATATCGACCGGAGGGAAGGACGCCGCATCCCGATAATCCTCGGGGCGGAAAGGAAACCTGATCGACACCCGGTCTGCTTCGGTCAGGTCAAGGCCGACGGACTGGAAGTAATCGGCGAACTTGGTTCCGTCTCCGGCCAGTGGCCGGGTGCAGGAATCCGCCCAGGCCGATGGAACGCCGTAGGCATGGGATATGATCACGCCATGCAGCGATGATGAGACGGTAAATTCACAGGCGGCAATATCGTCAATCGCGGCATCGAAGCGGCCATTCAGATAAATGACCTTGACCCCTTCCGGCAGAAACTTCTCGATGCTGCGCCAGAAAGGCGTGTCGACGACATGAGAAATGATGCCGATCCGGTATTTCTTCTCCGTCGTTTTCGGAGAATAGAATTTCGGCATGCAGATACCGGGATCGCCGAGAACGTCCGGAACATCATATTTCATCTGTTCAAGACGCTTTTGTGTCAAAGGTCCCCGAACAGCGTGAATTTCCTTCGGCCGGGCGAAGGATCTGGAAAAATCCATGATCCCTGATCCCCAGACGATGGCCACATCGGGGGATTGAATTTGCTGAAGAATACTCCCGCATGTGAAATGTACGACGCGCGGAGGTTTCACGACCGCAGCGGTTGCAAGGCGCGGTTTCACTCCAGTCTTTTTCAGATAGAGATAGGGACCGATCCAGTCGCCGAAATTCGTGCGAAACTTGCTCCAGGCCCAGTACATGTTGTGATCGTCAAGCCCACCCTGAGAGAGTAGGTTGTGCTCCTCGGCCGTCGGACGCTCGATCCCGAACATGTTGCCCCTTTCAGCTTGTGCAGCAGTTAGTTCGCAGCGAATCGAACGGACTGCAACCAGTAATTGGCGAGCCAAGCGGACCTCCGCGCGCAGTGGATGGACTGTTCGGCGCCGCTCTGTCGTCCCCGGCAGGGTTGGGAAAAAGAACTGCGATTGCGGGCCGGGGCCTTGTGGGCATCGTGCATGCCTACCCCACCGCGTGCACATCCTGAAATTGTGCATTCGACGCGCCTGACACAGGCGGATAACCGCCCGGCCCATCGTTGCACTCTGCTGTTCGGTTTGTATAAGTGTTAACGACCGTGGATTGCATGGGCCCGACACTGACCGACAGCGATATTGGAGCAGCACCTTGGCTAATGTTTACTGCATCTTCGAAAAGCTCGGCTTGGGCGGCGGCGGAAAAATCAAGGCCGTCTATCACCGTCTGAATGCCATTGCTGAAAACAATACGCACACACCGGTTCTCCTGAATATCAACCATGACGTTCATCAGCGTTCCGTATTCCGCGAGTTGGTGAAGCTGGGCAAAATAGCTAAGGGCGTTCACTATAAATCCGTTTTCGATGCCGCGGCAGAAATTCGTGAAACCCCCTATCCCGAAATCGCGGTTCCGGTTCCCGATCATGATTACAAGATCGTCGGAAAGGCGCGCACGGTCTATTACAGGGATGGTATCGTTTCCGGGCTTGATGACTTTCGAAAGGGCGAGACGAAAAGTATCTTCACCCGCACCCTGTATGACAAGGGAAGCCCCGTGCGTGCGATCCAGGTCGCGGAAGCGAAACCGGTATCCATCACAGTGACTTCGAACGGGAACGAGCAGCAGGTCGTCAACTGTGCGCAGGGGCGCCCCGTGTCCACCGCGCGCTATGTGGATGGGAAATTCCTGTCCGGACTGAACTTCATCACCGGAAAAAGTTTCGAGGCTGAGGACAAGTTCTTTTCCAGCTTCGTCCAGATCGTCACGCAGGGAAACAATGTCACCTTCATCGACGGCGTGACGATCCCCTATAGCCCCGACATGATCAAGGGGTCAAAAGTCCTCTTCCTGCACGCGGATCACAAGGCGCCGAACGGGAATTTCGTGATCCGCGCCAAGCATGCGGTCGAAAATTTCGACGGCGATGCGATCATCACCGCGACCAATGTACACAAGCTTGCGCTGGAAACGGACTTCGTTCCCAACAAGCCGATCGTCGTCCTGCCGCATTTCTGCGACCAGCAGCGTGCAATCACCACCCAGCGCAAGGACCTGATCACGGTGTCTCGCCTGGACCCGGTGGGCAAGCCCATCGCCGAATGCATCGAGGCTTTCGCCAAAATCGCCGATGAGTTCCCCGACTGCAACTACCTGATCTATGGCGAGGGGACGGGTCGCAAACCACTGGTCGGGCTGATCAAACAGTTGAAGATGGGTGGGCGGGTCAAGCTGATGGGCTATACCACTGACCCGATGTCGGTCTTCAGCAACGCGATCGCCTCACTTTATCCGACGCTGACCGAAGGGTTCGGGCTTGCGATCCTGGAATCGCTTTCACAGGATTGCCCGGTGCTCTCCTATGACGTCGATTACGGGCCCAAGGAAATGATCCGCAACGGCGTGAATGGCGAACTGGTCCAGCCCGGAAATATCAACCAGATCGCGCAGGCGATGCGGAAAATCCTGAAGAACCCCGAGAAGTATTCTGCCGGATGCAGCGACGGCCTGGATAACTACTCACGCAAGAAGTATGTCGAGAATTATGACGCGCTGGTTTCAAGCCTGACGCATTGAGGTCATGGCTGACGGCGGCCTCGGTCGCCATACCTGCCGCCCTGTTGGCAAGGATGCCCGGAACAGTCTTGATCATGCGAGCTGACCATCCGCCTGCATGATCAGTCCGTCTCATCACCTGCCAGATTATCGGCGCGTGCTGCCGCGCGTTCACAGGTCTTTCGAATTTCCTCGAGTTCGCTTTCGGTGAGGTGTTCGATGCCGATGAACTTGTTTCGCGCCTTGGAAACGCGAATCAGTTCGTCAATCTTGGCATGAAGGGCTGCACTATCGCGGTTTTGGGTGTTTTGGATCAGGAAGACCATCAAGAAGGTAATGATGGTCGTCGACGTATTGATGATCAGTTGCCAGGTATCTGAGAAGCCGAACACTGGACCGCTTGCCAGCCACAGCACGACAAATCCTACGCAGGCCACAAAAGCCAGAGGCGACCCTGCCCAGTAAGAAATTCGACCGGCGAGGCGTGTAAAAAACTTTTCCATGGCCAAGCGTGTCCCTGTGGGAAGACCGCTGGGTTAACCATCGGCAAGTGGATTCGGTTCGACTCCGACACCCAACACGACCCCGGAATTTCTTCTGATAGGGACGGTTACTCAGTCAATCAGAGAGGGCGCACCCACTCAGGACCTGACATGATAGCCCGGCGACTTCACAGACAAAGTGGGAGGCGCAATTCTCCAGTGGGGATGGCTCTGGAAGGAACGCCATGTCTATCGCGGGGTCGGGGCGGAAAGGACTGCCGCCTGTTCAGCACGGCATCCGTCCGGCTCGAGGGCCCGTGGCCCTGAGCGACGAATGGCATCGGCATAACAATGCCGCCATCCCCGTGGTCGGCCTATCGCGCTCGGGAGCGCCTGAATAGTGCCGGCGAAGTGTTGGATTTCGTGAGTTTCTCGCCAGAACCCAGCTCCAGGAACGGCGGGACATTCTGCATGAGAATGCAAAAAGCCTCCGCATCAGTTAAGATACGAAGGCCATTCACAAATAATGGTGGGCGATAACGGATTTGAACCGCTGACATCTTCGATGTGAACGAAGCGCTCTACCGCTGAGCTAATCGCCCGGTTCGCGCTGAATAACGGCTGTCGGAACTGCCGGCAAGGGGTTCAGGCAGAATTTTTCACGATGCGCCTTATTCTTCGTCCTGGGCCGATGACGCGATGTCGCCTTTGCGGCGGCGCAGGCGCAGGATGATGACCTCGGACCCGGAAACATCCTTTTGACGATTGATCCGGGCACGTCCAAGGGGCGGCAGCGCAAGGGTCTGGCCTGCGGCAATCGCGTCGCCCAGTTCGGCGAGCGTCGCCTCGACAATGTTGCGGATGTCTGCATTGCGTTGGCCGGTCCGTTGCGCAATGCGGTTCAGAAACTGGCGCTTTTGAAGAACCGTCGCATTCGCCGGTTCCGGAAGGGCATCCTCCCGCTGCCGCGATAGTCGATCATCTCCGTCGACACGGCTATGTCCTGACATGAAACCTCCTGCACGGAAAGATGCAGCTACTGGATAAAAGAAACCGCGCGGAGGGTATCCGCGCGGTTCAACCAAATCAATGGGCTACAGTGGCACCCCCGCCGCCTTGTTCACGCGCGGCGGCCAATCGGCTGGCCTCGGCCGCCTCTTCGGCGGCCTCGTCCCATTCGATCGCCTCGGGTTTCCTGACCAGCGCATGCTCAAGAACTTCACGCACATGGCTGACCGGGATGATCTTCAGCCCTTCCTTCACGTTGGCCGGAATCTCGGCCAGGTCCTTCTCGTTATCGACGGGGATCAGAACGGTCTTGATCCCGCCACGCAGCGCCGCGAGCAGCTTTTCCTTCAGCCCGCCGATAGCCATCGCATTGCCGCGCAGAGAAACCTCGCCCGTCATCGCAATGTCCTTGCGGACCGGGATCTGCGTCAGCACCGACACAATCGAGGTCACCATCGCCAGACCCGCCGAAGGGCCATCCTTGGGTGTCGCCCCGTCAGGCACGTGAACGTGGATATCCACGCTTTCGAACTTGGTCGGCTTCACCCCGATCTGCGGGCTGATCGAGCGGACAAAGGACGATGCGGCATCGATCGATTCCTTCATCACCTCGCCCAGCTTCCCGGTCGTCTTCATGCGGCCCTTGCCCGGTAGCTTCAGCGCTTCGATCTGCAACAGATCGCCGCCGACCTGCGTCCAGGCCAGGCCCGTCACCACGCCGACCTGATCGTCCTTTTCCGCCAGGCCGTAGCGATAGCGGCGGACGCCCAGGAATTCCTCGGCCTTGTCCGAGTCGACGTCGACCGACTTGACCTTGCCCTTCAGGATCTCGGTCACCGATTTCCGGGCCAGCTTGGCGATTTCGCGTTCCAGCGACCGCACGCCCGCCTCGCGGGTGTAATAGCGGATCACGTGGGTCAGCGCCTCGTCACTGACCGAGAACTCGCCTTTGCGAAGACCGTTCGCCTTGATCTGCTTCGGCAGCAGATGCTGGCGCGCAATTTCACGTTTCTCGTCCTCGGTATAGCCGGCCAGAGGGATGATCTCCATCCGGTCAAGCAGTGGGCCAGGCATGTTGTAGCTGTTGGCCGTGGTCACGAACATCACGTTCGACAGGTCGTATTCCACTTCAAGATAGTGGTCCACGAAAGTCGCGTTCTGTTCGGGATCCAGCACCTCCAGCATGGCCGAAGCCGGGTCGCCGCGGAAGTCCTGCCCCATCTTGTCGATCTCGTCGAGCAGGATCAGCGGGTTGGTCGTTTTGGCCTTTTTCAGCGCCTGGATGATCTTGCCGGGCATCGAACCGATATAGGTCCGACGGTGGCCACGGATCTCGGATTCGTCGCGCACGCCGCCAAGGCTGATGCGGATGAATTCACGCCCCGTCGCTTTCGCCACCGAACGCCCAAGGCTGGTCTTGCCGACGCCCGGAGGGCCGACGAGGCACAGGATCGGCCCCTTCAGCTTGGTCGAGCGGTTCTGCACGGCCAGGTATTCGACGATGCGTTCCTTGACCTTCTCCAGGCCAAAGTGGTCGGCATCGAGGACTTCCTCGGCCTTGCCCAGGTCCTTGCGGATCCGCGACTTCACGCCCCACGGCAGCGCCAGCAGCCAGTCCAGATAGTTGCGGCTGACCGTGGCCTCGGCCGACATCGGCGACATCGACTTCAGCTTTTTCAGCTCGGCATCGGCCTTTTCGCGGGCCTCCTTGCTGAACTTGGTGTTCGCGATCTTCTCTTCCAGCTCGGTCAACTCATTCGAGCCATCCTCACCGTCGCCCAGCTCCTTCTGAATGGCCTTCATCTGCTCATTCAGATAGTACTCGCGCTGGGTCTTCTCCATCTGCGTCTTGACGCGGGACTTGATCTTCTTCTCGACTTGCAGCACCGACATCTCGCCCTGCATCAGGCCATAGACCTTTTCCAGGCGCTCAGCCGTGTTCAGGGTTTCCAGAAGATCCTGTTTCTTGTCGAGCGCGATGCCCAGATGGCCGCTGACCAGGTCGGCAAGTCGCGCAGGTTCGCGCGCCTCGGCCACGGCAGAAACGACTTCCTCGGGGATGTTCTTGCGCACCTTGACGTAGCGTTCAAACTCTTCGGCAACCGCGCGGGTCAGCGCGGTGCGGGTATCTTCGTCGCCTTCGATTTCGGCAAGCGGCACGGCCGTCGCCTCGAAATAATTCTCGTTCGCGATGAAGTCGTTGATCTGCACACGTTCGCGGCCTTCGACCAGCACCTTGACGGTGCCGTCCGGCAGCTTCAGCAATTGCAGGACATTCGCAAGCACGCCGGTGCGGAAGATTCCGTCAGCGGCGGGTTCATCAACCGCGGCGTCCTTTTGTGCAGCCAACAGGATCGGGCGATCCTGCTCCATCACGGCTTCCAGTGCCCGCACGGATTTCTCGCGCCCCACGAAAAGCGGTACGACCATGTGGGGAAACACCACGATGTCCCGCAGAGGCAGGACAGGATGAGTGGTCTGGGCGAATTCGTTCATGGAATCAGTCCTTTCTCGCCAAGAGGCGTGGCCCCGAGATAGGCAGCGCATGCCTCCTGCTTCTGGACAAGATAGGAAGGCTGCGCGCTGGGTTCAATGGCTCATTGGTTCGCCCTCTGTTCCAGCCGATCAGAGAGGAAAATGGATGTGGAAAGGGCCCCCGCCAACGCAGGGGCCCTTTCATTCACAATCCGGAAAAGCCGGAATCAGACCTTTTCGCGGAAGAAGTCCGTGACCTGGCGGTCCGCCTCTTCCTTGGTCCAGCCGTATTTCTCCTGCAGCTTCCCGGTCAGCTGGTCCTTGCGGCCCTCGATCTCGGTCAGATCGTCGTCGGTCAGGTCGCCCCATTTCTCTTTCACCGAGCCCTTAACCTGGTTCCATTTGCCTTGGATGATATCCCAGTTCATGGCGTCTTCCTCCGTTTCGGACTGCGTTATCGTCTTGAGACAGGGGAACGGATCCACGCCGGGTGAGGTTGCGCCCCCACACGCAGTCGTGAGCCGCAGTGATCGTGGGCGACCAAGAAGATGGCCTGCCGGGATTCTGGAGTTTGATTGGGAGAACAGGCTGGTACCCGAGGTCGGACTCGAACCGACATGACTTGCGTCGGCGGATTTTGAATCCGCTGCGTCTACCATTCCGCCACTCGGGCCTGCACCCCCCGACTAAGGGGCATTCGAAGCTTTTGCAAGAGCCGCGATTAAGCGCGGCCCAGCTTCTTCATTCGCGCCTCGCGCAGGCGGGCGAAATCATCCCCAGCGTGATACGAGGACCGCGTCAGCGGTGTCGCCGAAACCATCAGGAAGCCCTTGCCAAAGGCGGCCTTCTCATAGCCCGCGAACTCTTCGGGTGTCACGAAACGGTCCACGCGGTGGTGCTTGGGCGTCGGCTGCAGATACTGACCGATGGTCATGAAGTCGATGTCGGCGGCGCGCATATCATCCATGACCTGCAACACTGACGAGCGATCCTCGCCCAGGCCGACCATGATGCCCGACTTGGTGAACATCCCGGGGTCAAGTTCCTTGACCTTCTGCAAAAGCCGCAGCGAGTGGAAATAGCGGGCGCCGGGCCGCACCGTCGGATAAAGGGCGGGAACGGTTTCGAGGTTGTGATTGAAGACGTCGGGCCGTGCCTCGACTACCATCTCAAGCGCCGAGGAGTCCGACTTCAGGAAGTCCGGCGTCAACACCTCGATCGTGGATGAGGGCGAGCGGTGGCGGATCGCGCGGATGGTCTGGGCGAAATGCTCGGCCCCGCCGTCCAGAAGATCATCGCGGTCGACCGAGGTGATGACGACATGCTTCAGTCCCAGTTTCTGGACCGCATGGGCCACCCTGCCCGGCTCGAACACGTCGAGCGCGTTGGGCTTGCCGGTCGCGACGTTGCAGAAGGTGCAACCGCGCGTGCAGATCTCGCCCATGATCATCATGGTCGCGTGCCCCTGGCTCCAGCATTCGCCGACGTTGGGACAACCCGCCTCTTCGCAGACGGTCGAAAGCCGGTTCTCGCGCATGATGTCGCGGGTCTGCTTGTAGCCCTCGGAGGTGGGGGCCTTCACGCGGATCCACGAAGGTTTCTTTGGCTGAGCCTGATCGGGCCGGTGGGCTTTTTCAGGGTGTCGCTGGTCGGGCATCCGAAGATCGCGCAAGATCTGGTCCTTTCGGTCGCGGTTGCCGCAGAGATAACCCCTTGCCCGGGCGAACGCAACGCCACCCCGGCAAGGGAACGGGCGCAGCCATGCCGCGCCCGTGGAAAGCTTGCCCGATCAGCGTTTCTCGGCCAGACGCCTGCGCTTGCGGCCGTTGCGCGCCCACATGTTCAGCATCTCGACCAATGCCGAGAAAGCCATCGCCGCATAGATGTAGCCCTTGGGAACATAAACGCCCAGGCCTTCGGCGATCAGCGTCGTCCCGATCAGCAGCAAGAACGACAGCGCCAGCATGATGATGGTTGGGTTGCGTTCGATGAAGTTCGCCAGCGGAGTCGCGGCCAGCAGCATCACCGTGACGGCAAACACGACCGCAATCACCATGATCTGGATATGGGGCGTCATGCCGACCGCCGTGATGATGCTGTCGATCGAGAAGACGAGGTCGAGGATCAGGATCTGCACGATGACACCGCCGAAGGTCGCAACGGCTGCGCCGATCAGAGTATCCTCGGGGTCGCCGGGATCGACATGGTGGTGAATTTCCTTGGTGGCCTTCCAGACCAGGAACAGACCACCAACGATCAGGATAATGTCCTTCCAGGAAAGCTCATTGCCCAGGATCGTGATGACCGGCTCGGTCAGGCGCACGATCCAGGCGACGGTGGCAAGCAGTCCAAGGCGCATGATCAGCGCGAGTCCGATGCCGATCTTGCGGGCACGCTCGCGCTGATGTTCCGGCAACTTGTTGGTCAGGATCGAAATGAAGATCAGGTTGTCGATGCCCAGAACCACCTCCATCACCACCAGTGTGGCAAGGGCAACCCAAGCTGCCGGGTTCTGAACAAGGGCGAATATGGTTTCCATAGGTCCTTCCGGAAAACTGTGTCCGCAGGCCTAGTTGTGTATTGTCACCCTGTCCTGCAACCGGGCTCAGCCAATCAAGGGCGAACCCGAACCATAAGACTCGCGATAGTGGCGTTCCAGCCGCATCAGGGCCAGGCGCAGGACGATCTTGCCCGAACGCGCAGACCAGCCAAGCCGACGCTCGGTCATTTCGATCCCCTCGAGAAAGCAGCAGACGCGCAGGCAAAGATCGCCCATTCCCGGCCCCAACTCGCGCAGGGCGGCGGCGACGCGGCCGCGGGCGCTGTCCGATCCCCCGTCATAGCCGGCCCCGCCGCGCGAGACGTCGATCCCGGCAGTCAGGAAGCGGTCCCAGTTCTGTGCAAGCCGCGGCCCCATTTGCGTCAGCTCATAATCCTCGCGCAGGCGCTCTTCCGCAGCGACCATATCCGGCGACAGGAAGGGCTGGCCATCGGCCTCTCGGCGCCGCGCCAGCATCAGCAGCGGGCTTTCCGCGATGTTCACACGCGTCCGGCGACGGCGCCCATCTTCGGGGTCTTGGATCTCGCGCTCCTCCCAGATCCGGTGGCTGTCGGCATGAGAGAACGGCGCTGCCTCCTCGGCAAGCCCCGGTGCAGGGTCGGAAGTCACCGGCTCGGCCAGCGCAAAATCGGGTCGTTGGGGCAAGACGGCCGAGGGACCGGCAGCGATCAGTCCACGCAACGCATCGCGCCCTTGCGACGAAATGACATAGCGGCTGACCCTGCCCTGCCCGACCATCTGGACCCATTGCCGCAGGGCCATATGCTCTGCCAGTTCGCGATCAAGGATGGCGGTGCGGATATCGTTACGTACGACGATGGCCTTTTCCATGCCCTGGGCGACAACCAGCTGCGCGGTCGGCTCGGCAAGCCGTCGCAGGATGCGAGCGACCTGCCTGATCCCTTGCCGTCCGATGGTGCGCGAGCCCGCCCCCTGTGGCTTCGGCGGCAAGGGATCGGCCGCGACACGTTCGATGGCCTGATCAACCAAAGGATCATCGCGCCGCGCCTCGAAGCGGCGGATGCGGCGCAGGATGGTCGAGGCGTGGCAGCCCAGTTCTCGGGCAATCGCCCGGATGCTTTCGCCACCCTCGACATGGCGCAGATAAAGCCCAAGATCACCCGCATCCGAAGCGGCAAGCACCGTCAGGGACGGCGTGACAGCGGGCGCAGCGGGTTCGCCCCCGGAAGTGCCGGCCAGCATCGCATCCAGGTTCAGGTCACCCGTCTGAAACGTCATGATTATTCCCTTGTTCTTGTGAGGGCGAGCGGCGCAGGTGCTCGGCCAAGCGTTGACTGATCATCACCGGATGAGCTGGGGCCGCCGGGATGAGTGATTAATTGCTAACAACTCCTAAAGAATTCTTGCCGTGGCGCGCGCTGGTCAGGCTTGGGGCGCAACACACGCATAGGTTGCAGAACATTCCCGCATCAGACCAGCGAGGTGCGACATGACGATGATATGCAACGTGATCCAATTCCGCCCGGCAGCCGCGCCCGGCAACCTGCGGCGACCCCGGCTGCTGGCGCAGGCGGCCCGCGCCGGCCTGGGCGCCTATCAGCGGCGGCGGGATCTGCCCCGCATCCTGAAATGCGAAGTTCTGCCGGATGACCGCGTCATCCTTCAGCGACTGAGATCAGAAGAGGCCGAGTTGAACGCCGCGCGGATCGAAGCGCAGGCCGATTACGACCTGCAGCGCCATATCCTGATCCTGATCGCCATCCTGGCCGAGTTTCGGATGGCAGCGCCCATGCCGGTCACTTGCCCCGGAACAGCGATCCAAGCACACCCCTGACCAGCGCCTGCCCGGTCTTGGTGCCAAGCTGCCGGGCAAGGCTCTTGCCGAAGGCCGAGGCGATGGTATCGCGGTTAGACGCTTTCGCTCGCGGTTTAGGCTCTGCCGGGATCTGGATCGAAGGATCATAGCGGCGACCGCGGCTGTGTTCCGGCTCCATCTTCCACAAGTCGTCGTCGCCGTTCACGGTCTGGGTCTTGCCCGCTTCCTGCGCGGCGCCCTCGGCCCGTTTCTTCAGCAATTCGGCGGCGGATTCCCGGTCCACTGTCTTGCCGTACTTCGCCGCCATGTCAGATGCCTGGTTCAACGCAGCGCGATCCGCATCGGGGATCGGACCAAGCAGTGTCAACGGCGGGCGGATCAGCGTCCGCTGGACCATGCCCGGAACGCCCTTGGCCTCCAGCAAAGAGGTTACGGCCTCGCCGGTACCGACGGACTGGATCGCCTCGGCCGTTTCAAATGCGGGGTTAGGGCGGTAATTCTCGGCCGCCAGCCGCAGGGCCTTCTGGTCCTTCGCGGTAAAGGCGCGCAGCGCGTGTTGGACCCGGTTTCCAAGCTGGCCCAGCACATCTTCGGGCAGGTCTGCCGGGTTCTGGCTAATGAACCACAAGCTGACGCCCTTGGAGCGGATCAGCCGCGCCACCTGCTCGATCTTTGCGACCAGCGCGGGCGGAGCATTGTCGAAAAGCAGGTGCGCCTCGTCGAAGAAAAAGGCGATGCAGGGCTTCTCGGGATCGCCAACCTCAGGAAGCTGCTCGAACAGTTCCGACATCAACCAAAGAAGGAATGTCGCGTAAAGCCGGGGCGAGTTCATCAGCTTTTCGGCCGACAGGATGTTGACCATCCCCTTGCCCGAGGCATCGCACCGCATCATGTCTGCAAGCGCCAGCGCCGGTTCACCGAAAAGCAGCTTGCCCCCCTCATTCTCCAGCACCATCAGCGCGCGCTGGATCGCCCCGACCGAAGCGGTCGAGACATTGCCGTATTTCAGGCTCAGATCCTTCGCATTCTGTCCGACCCAGACCAGCATCGCCTGAAGGTCGGCCAGGTCAAGAAGGGCCAGCCCCTCTTCATCGGCGATCCGGAAGGCGATGTTGAGCACGCCTTCCTGCGCGTCGGACAGGTCCATCAGCCGCGCCAGCAGCAGCGGCCCCATCTCGGCCGGGGTGGTGCGGACCGGATGACCGCGTTCACCCCAGATATCCCAGAACGTCACCGGCATGGCCTGATAATCCAGCGTGATTCCGATCTGGGTCGCACGCTTCTGGAAGGCGTCGTTCAGAGCCGACTCGGTATTGCCGGATTTCGAAATCCCGGCAAGATCGCCCTTCACATCCGCCATGAAGACCGGAACGCCAGCCAGCGAGAACGACTCGGCCAGTGTCTGCAACGTGACCGTCTTGCCGGTCCCAGTCGCACCAGCGATCAGCCCATGCCGGTTGGCAAATTTCAACAGCAGGTTCTGCGCCGCCGCATGGCCCTCACCGCCTCCTCCGACAAAGACGGTTCCAGCATCCGGATCGACGATTTGTGCCATGTTTTCCTCGCCTGGACAAAAATGCGCGGGCCTGCAGAAAAGCAGAATACAAGCGAAACCTTTTTGTGCCAGTGTAGTTATGCCGGGAGCCGGGATTGTTTCCCTCCCCCGGCTTTCCTCCCTGTTGGACTGCCGCGCCTTCGGGCGCGGTTCTTTTTTCGATGGGGCACGATCCCCCCTACGCCATGTTCGAGGATGGCCCGCGATACGTCACAAAGCTGTCGAATAGGACAGTTGACCGTGCAGTCGGGGTCCACTAGCTTTCCGCACAATGAAGACCGGCCAGTCCGGCAGGGAAGGGAAGCGCTGGAACCCGGAGCATCGCGAAGTGCTTCGGGTTTCTTCAATTTTATCTTTAGATAACAGGTCTGAACACAACCTGAACGGGGTGTCGGAATGACTTGGCCAGCCCAGTGGCGGGGATACGCAAAGTTGACGCCGGGTCCGGTGAAGCCGACTGACAAGGCTTTGGCCGCGTGATAGGACCAAGCGCGACAACTTGGACCAAAGGAAGAGAACCATGGCCAACAGGACGTCCGCGGCGCTGCTTGCCGCCATCTTTGCCATTGCCGGCACGGCCGGGGGTGCGATGGCGCAGACCGCCGAATCGCCCGCGCCCGCAACGGCGCCCGCAGCCGAGGCCACCGCCCCCGCAGCCGCCCCTGCCGAAGCCCCTGCGGCTGCGGCCCCGGCAGCCGCCCCGGCAACCGGCCCCGGTGGCACCGTCCCCGAAGGCACCACACCGCAGGTCGGCCAGACCTATGCCAAGTCGACCCACGGTGACTGGCTGCTGCGCTGCATGAAAACCGAAAGCGGCCAGGATCCGTGCGAGCTTTACCAGCTGCTCAAGGACGAACACGGCTCGGCCGTTGCCGAGGCGTCGATCCTGCCGATGTCCGGCGAGGTGCAGGCCGTCGTGACCTTCGTCGCACCGCTGGAAACCGACCTTCAGGCGGGCCTTGGCCTCCAGATCGATTCGGGCAAGGCCGCGCGCTATCCGTTCATGCTGTGCGCTCCCGTGGGCTGTATCTCGCGGATCGGCATGACCGATGCCGAGCTTGCACCGATGAAGCGCGGCAGCTCCGCCACGGTGTCGCTGCTGCCTTTCGGCGCCAAAAAGGACCAACTGGTCAAACTGTCGCTCTCGCTCAAGGGCTTCACCTCGGGCTTCGACGCGCTGGTCGCGGCGAACAAGGACGTTCCCGGCGGGATCCCCGCTCCTAATGGCGCGCCGACGCCGGTCCCTGCCCCCGCCGATCCGGCCGCGGCCCCTGCGCCGGCCCCCAAACCTTGATATGGAAAAGGGCGCCCGTTCAGGGCGCCCGTCCGGTCAGCAAGATCAAGAAGGGCCGGGATATTCCCGGCCCTTTTTGTATCACTCGATCGACAGTGCGACGAAGCGCGGCTCGCCTTCGCGACGAACCATCAGCAGAAGCGACTTGCGCCCCGCATCCTTGGCTTCGCTGATCCGCGCTTTCAGGTCATCCAGGGAAGTCACGGGGCGCTGCCCGGCCTCGGTGATGATATCGCCACGGCTCAGCCCCTTGTCGGCGGCAGCACCCTCGGGTTCGACCGACTGGACCACCAACCCCTTCGAATCCGAGGCCACGCCCAATTCTCCGGCCAGGCTGGGGGTCAGCGGCACAACCGACATGCCCATGATGTCCGACGGATTCTCGCTTTGCTTCTTCGAATCCGTGCTGTCGCCGCCTTCCGCGATTTCGCGGCGGCCCAGCGTGATCTGCAGGTCGACGGGCTTGCCATCGCGCTGCACGGTCACGTCCACCGCCTTGCCGACCGGCGCATCGGCCACGCGGCGCACCAGATCGCGCGGATCCTTGATGTTGCTGCCGCCAAAGCTGGTGATCACGTCGCCCGCCTTCATGCCCGCATCCAGCGCAGGACCGGTCGGCACGTCGGTGACCATCGCACCCTTGGCTTCCGCCAGACCCAGCGATTCGGCGATATCCTCGGTCACCGGCTGGATCTTGACGCCCAGCCAGCCACGCCTTGTTTCACCGAATTCCTCAAGCTGGTCGACGACCTTGCTGACCACGTTCGACGCCATCGAGAAGCCGATACCGATCGAGCCGCCATTGGGCGACAGGATCGCGGTGTTCACGCCAATGACTTCGCCATCCATGTTGAACAGCGGCCCGCCCGAGTTCCCGCGGTTGATCGCGGCGTCGGTCTGGATGAAGTCGTCATAGGTGCCCGACAGGGCGCGGTTCCGGGCCGAGACGATCCCCGTCGATGCCGAGAAGCCTTGCCCCAGCGGGTTCCCAAGCGCCAGCACCCAGTCGCCCACGCGAGCCTTGTCGCTATCGCCGAACTTGACGAAGGGCAGCGGCTTGTCGCTTTCGACCTTCAGCACGGCGATGTCGGTCTTGTCATCCTTGCCGATGACCTTGGCGGGCAGGGTCTTGCCCGAGAAGAATTCGATCTCGATCTCGTCGGCACCGTCGATGACGTGGTTGTTGGTAACGATCAGCCCCTCGGCCGAGACCACGAAGCCCGAACCAAGCGCGTTCGAGCGCTGTTCCTCACTGGGGCCCTGCCCCTCGGGACCGCCCTGAGGGAAGCCCGGGAAACCGAATTCGCGGAACAGATCACTGAACGGGCTACCCTCGGGCAGCTGCGGGCCACCGGCCAGCGGCGTCGAGACGGTCGCGGTGGTGGTGATGTTCACGACTGCCGGGCTGACCTGATCCACGAGATCCGCAAAGGTCTCGGGCATCACCTGTTCCTTGCGGGCGTTGCTTTCGGGCGCCGCCAGAGGTTTGTTGTCATTCGCCGCCGCCTGCGCCTCGTCCGCGGGCGCCACGGCCTGCTGCGCGATCGCCGGGGACAGCGCCACCAACAACGCCAGACCCGAAGCAGTCAGGAAATGACGGGGAGAAAGGTTCTTCATCTGAGTGGTCTCCTTGGATACCGTGCGGCCCCTCGGTCGCCCCGGCAATATGCTCACTTTCAAGGGGATTTTCAGGCCCGTTGCAAATGAACCACGCTCGCAAAGAATGAACTGATCGTGACTTGTGAAAGTCGGATTCGTCAATGGTTACAGCAAGAAAACAGAGCAAGGCCTTCGCGTTTGGGGAAAATCGCGAAGCAACAAAGATCACGCGATCAAAGCCTAGAGGATCCGCGCGGATATGTCGCGTTTCTCGGCACGAGCGCGCCTGCAATGCACTGGAATGTGACAAGGCCGCGGGCCGGACCGAAACCGGCTGTGCCGGCGCCTTCGGTCCCGTCCGCGGCGATGCCCCTCGTTCAATGTCGTGCCAGTCCTGCCGCGTCTGCGGCAGTGCGGACGGCCTTCATTCCCGAACCCGCTCGATGTCGGGGCGACCCGTTCGCCGGATCGTCCGTTTTGCCAAGCGTCGGGTCGTTTCGCCCGATCTGATCGCTTGCCTGCGCGGTCTGATGTCCCCCCGGAACTTGTCCCGGATATCCGCCGCCCGACAGTTTCCCGCCCTTTCCCCAACGGGGAGGCGAAATTTGACCATGCACCCACCGCCATACAGCGGCGCAAACCCGTGTCTATCCGCGAAACCTGCCAGCATTGACAAGATCTGGTGGTTTCCGCAGCAACTGCCACAAACTGCACCCTGCCTCGGTCATATTCAACGGATTTATTTGCGCGGGTGGAAAGATTGGAAATTGACAGGAAGGCCTGCGTTTCACCGCGCGGATTCGCCCTACCCTTGGATTAACCGGACTTAACAGCCAGCGGGTCCAGAAAAATGCAGGCTGCGTCGCAGCTTCCAACAGCACGCCCAGACCTTTTCCACAAGCACCCCGCGAGAATTGTTCGGGCTTGGTTCCCCGAACCGCCTCAGCGCGCGGGCTGCGGAAAAGTCAGGATTTCGCGGTCGGTGACGATAAGGTCCAGCGGCTCATCAGTCGATTCAGCGGGAATCGGGTCGACTTGCTGAACGGCGAAGGCGAATCCGATGGCCGCGACCTTCCTTGTCGCGCGCAACATATGCAGTGTCCGGTCATAGAACCCACCGCCATATCCCAGCCGATGCCCGTTCCCGTCGAAACCCGCCAGCGGCACGATCAGCACGTCGGGAAGGACCTCGGGGCAATCCTCGGGCGGATGGCTGGTGCCGAACCCGCCGCCTTCCAGCCGACCGTCATACAGACGGAACAGCAGCGGCAGGTCGGGGCCAAGCACCACCGGCAGGCAGACGGGTCCGTCATGGGCCGCCATGGCGGGGCGCGGATCGGCCTCGGTTCGCATGGGCCAATAGCCCGCCAGGACGCGCCCGCGGAAGGGAAGAAGCGCGTCCGACAGGTTGCGGGTCAAGGCCGCGGGGTCGCCACCCTCTGCGCGCGCCACAAGCGCCTGCCGGCGCAGCGCGGCCTTCAGACCAGTATCCATGACGCCAGCCCCAGAAATGCGAAGAACCCCATCATGTCGGTCATCGTGGTCACGAAGGTGCCCGAGGCAAGCGCCGGGTCCAGCCCCAGCTTTCCAAGGCCCAGCGGCACCAGCACCCCCCCCATCGCGGCGACGATCTGGTTTGCGATCATCGCCATGCCCAGCACCAGACCGATCTGGATGTCGCCAAGAATGAACGTCCCCGCAAGCGTCAGGATCAGCGCAAGCCCCAACCCGTTCAGCAGCCCGGCCAGCAACTCGCGCAGGATCACCCGCCGCGCGTTCGAACTGGTCAGTTCACGCGTTGCCAGCGCCCGGACGGCAACCGCCAGCGATTGCGTTCCCGCAATCCCCCCGGTCGAGGCCACGATGGGCATCAGCGCCGCCAGGATGACAAGCTGCGCCAGTGTCTGTTCAAAGCGCGAGATGACCAGCGCCGACAACGAGGCGGTGAAAAGGTTGATGATCAGCCAGGGCAAGCGCTGCTTTGCGGTTTCCAGCGGCCCGTCCGAAACGTGGCTGTCGTCGGACACGCGCGCCATGCGCAGGAAGTCTTCCTCGTGCTCCTCGTCCAGAACCGACATGGCGTCGTCGATGGTGATGACGCCGACAAGCCGGTCGTGGTCGTCAACCACCGGCGCCGAGATCAGGTGATACTTGTTGAAGGCATAGGCGACATCACCTTCGTCCTCGCGCGCCGAGATGGTGCGGAAACTGTCCTCGGTGATCTCGCGCAGCGGGATGTGTCGGCGAGAGGCCAGCAACTTGCCAAGCGTGACATAGCCGATCGGATGCTGCCGGGGATCGACCAGGATGACGTGATAGAACTGGTCAGGCAGCCAATCCTCTTGTCGCAGGAAGTCGATGGCCTCGCCCACCGTCCAGTGTTCTGGCGCAGTCACTGTCTCGGACTGCATCAGGCGTCCGGCCGAATATTCGGGATAGGTCAGCGACTGTTCGACCGCGGCACGGTCGGGTTCGTCGAGCGCCTCAAGAATGACCTGACGTTCCGGCGCCTCAAGATCCTCGATCAGGTCGACGACGTCGTCGCTGTCCATCTCGCGCACGGCTTCGGCAAGCACTTCGCGCGGCAGCTGCTCGACCACCTCTTCGCGGATGGATTCGTCGATCTCGGACAGGATCTCGCCGTCGATCTCGCCGGAATACAGATCCAGGAACTTTCGCCGCCGCTGCGGAGCCAACTGTTCGATCAGGTCGGCGATGTCGGCGGCGTGGACGTCGTCCAGCAGCTTGTCCAGCATGGTGCGGTCGCCATCGTCGATGGCGCGGCCGATTGCCTCCAGCTCACTTTGACTCAGCTGGAATTCGTCCTCGTGGACCTCCGGCTCGGCTTCACGCTGCTCGATCATGGCTGGCTCCTCTTGGACGGGGCATTCACATTCGCCGCACCATAGTCGCGGCTGATGGCGGCCTCAATCGGGCGCGTCAACCGGCAAGAAGTTCAAGCGCCTGCGCATGCAACTCGGGCGATCCGGCTGCGATGATGCGGCCACCGTGATGGGCGTCGCCGCCGGTCCAGTCGGTAATGACGCCACCTGCGGCCTGAACCACGGCGATGGGCGCAACCACGTCATAGGACTGCAACCCCGCCTCGATCACCAGATCGACATGACCCGCAGCCAGCAGCGCATAGGCATAGCAATCAAGACCATAGCGGGTCAGCCGCGCCCGATCGGCCACGCGACGGAATGCCGCGTGCTCATGGGCGCTGCCGACCTCTGGATAGGTGCTCATCAGGGTCGCTTCGGACAGGTCCACGCCCCGCCGCGCGCGCAGGGGCGTCGTGCCATCGCGTCCCGTCAGCACCGCCCGACCAAACCCACCCTCGAATCTTTCGCCCAGATGAGGCTGGTCCACGATGCCATAGATCGGCCCACGGTCGTCGGTGACACCGATCAGCACGCCCCAACTGGGTGCGCCCGCCATAAAGGCACGAGTGCCGTCGATCGGGTCCAGCACCCAGGTAAGCCCGCTTTGCCCCGCACGCGCGCCGAATTCCTCGCCCAAAATCGCGTCCTCGGGCCGTTCAGCATCAAGGATCGCCCGCATCGCCCGCTCGCTGGCGCGATCGGCGTCCGTCACCGGATCGAACCCGGCTTGGGCCTTGTTCTGCGGGTGAAGGTCCGGACTGCGGAACCAGCGCAAGGTTTCCTGCCGCGCGACGTCCGCCAGCCGGTGGGCCGTCGCGGTGATCTTATCGGCAATCTCTGGCGAAATACCGGCCGCGATCCTGTCCGACCGCGTGTCCTGATCCTGTCCCATGGGCTGTCCCTGTCTAGATCCTGCTTACCGCAGGATTAGCCGGGACCGGGTAAAGAGAAAACCCGTCATGCCGCCTTCAGGCAGCGTCGGACAGAACCCGCGCAAGTTCGAAGATCTGGCGGCGCTGCGCTTCTGGCATCGCGTAATAGGCGCGGACCAGCTGAAGCGCCTCTTTGTCGGCCAGGATGTCCCCCTCGACGGTGCTTTGCAGCTTGGCGTCCTCGATCCCCTCGAAGAAGAAGCTGACGGGCACGTCAACGGCCTGTGCTATGTCCCAAAGCCGCGAAGCAGAGACCCGGTTCATCCCGGTTTCATATTTCTGGATCTGCTGAAACTTGATGCCCACTTTTTCGGCCAGTTGCTGCTGGGTCATTCCGATCATCCAGCGGCGATGACGGATTCGCTTTCCAACATGGACATCGACATTATGCTTCATGGTAACACCTCACTCAATCTACACGGGCGCTACAATATGATACCGCAACTTACGAGTAGCAAAGACCTGAAGTGACCAGAAGTTTAACTTTCCCCGGCCTGCAGGCTGATACCCGAGATTTTGCGGCTCAAAGCGGCACCTTAGCGATATATGACAGGGAGCTTCATGCCTGAATACTGGAAAGTGATGAGGTTGTCTGAAAAGGCAAGTCCGCCCTCATGGGGCGAGTTGCCGCATCGTCATCCGGGCCCCGGCGAGGTGGTGGTGCGGATGCATGCCGCCGCCCTGAACTTTGCCGATCTGCTGATGCAGACCGGGGCATATCAGGACACGCCTCCCCTGCCTTTCATCCCCGGAATCGAGGGCGCGGGCGAGGTTGTAGAGGCCGGACCGGATTGCGATTTGCGTCCCGGAACTCGGGTCGCCGTGCTGGGTCAGGGCACCATGGCGCAAGCGAATATCTTTCCCGCTGCGTGGTGCCATCCGATACCGGACTCGATGAGCTATGCGCAGGCGGCGGGCTTTCTGGTCGCCTATGGCACCAGCCACCTTGCCCTGACCCGCCGCGCCCTGCTGACACCCGGCGAAACGCTGGCGGTGCTGGGCGCGGCTGGCGGCGTCGGACTGACTGCGGTCGAAATCGGCGCCGCCCTGGGCGCGCGCGTGATCGCCGTAGCGCGGGGGGCGGACAAGCTGGCCGTCCTGCGCAAGGCAGGCGCGCATCATGTCCTTGACAGCGACGATATTCCCGACCTGCGCGCCGCCCTGCGCGAGGCTGGTGGGGTCGACGTGGTCTATGACCCGGTCGGGGCCGATCCGGGGCGGCAGGCCTTTGGCGCGCTGCGTCCGGGCGGGCGTTTCCTGCTGATCGGCTTTGCCGCCGGAACACCGCCCGACCTGCCACTGAACCACGCGTTGGTGAAGAACATCGCAATCCACGGCTTTTATTGGGGCGCCTATCGCCAACTGAACCCCGCGATGATGCGCAGCAGCATCGAGGAGCTGATGCGCCTTTTCCAGGATGGGCGGATCAATCCGCATGTTGGAACGACCCTGCCCTTGGCGGATCTGCCCGCAGCCTATGAGCTGCTGCGCGACCGCCGCGCCATTGGAAAGATCGTCATCACGATCTGAAATCCATGTCAAAAACTCGGGAAACCCTGTCAGAAACATTGAAAAACCGGCAGGGTTTGCCAATATCGAAGCAGATGGTGGGCCTGACGGGCCGCACCGCGTTTTTCGACCGGGGAGAACCTATGCAAGACTACAATTCGATCCGCACGGCCGGGACCGCGACGCGCTCGGCTGCCGTGGATGAGGGCCTTCGTGCCTACATGAACAAGGTCTACAGCCTGATGGCTGTGGGTATGCTCGTGACCGCTGGCGCCGCGTGGGGCATGGCGGGTCTTGCGCTGTCGGATGTCCAGACGCCCTACTCGCTTGGCAATGGCCAATTCCTGACTGAGTTCGGCAAGGTGCTTTACCTTTCGCCCCTGAAATGGGTGGTGATGTTCGCGCCGCTTCTGATGGTCTTTGCCTTTGGCGCCGCGCTGAACCGTCTGTCCGTGCAGGGTGCGACCACGCTGTTCTATGCCTTCGCCGCGATGATGGGCGTGTCGATCAGCTGGATCTTCGCCGTCTACACCTCGGTGTCGATCGTGCAGACTTTCCTGGTGACGGCCATCGCCTTTGCGGGTCTCTCGCTTTACGGCTATACGACCAAGCGTGACCTGTCGGGTCTTGGCACCTTCCTGATGATGGGCGTGATCGGCCTGATCGTGGCCTCGATCATCAACATCTTCCTGAAATCGGGTGCGATGCAATTCGCCATCTCGGTCATTGGGGTGCTGATCTTCGCCGGCCTGACCGCCTTTGACACGCAGAACATCAAGAACACCTATCTGCAACTGGCGAATTCGGATCGGGATTTCCTGGGCAAGGCCGCCATCATGGGCGCGCTGCAGCTTTACCTGGACTTCCTGAACATGTTCATGTTCCTGCTGCAATTCCTGGGCAACCGCGACTGATCGCACTGCCACGGAAGAATAGGAAAGGCCGGGCAATCGCCCGGCCTTTTTCGTCGCGACAGACCGCTAGGCCCCGCGAAGGTAGTCGATGCCACCATCGGTGACGATGGCGCCAAGCCCGACGTCATGCGGCTGGGGATAGATCGAGGCAAGCCTGCCCGCAGACAATCCGACGCCGATCGCAAAAGGTCGGATGCTGGCAAGGGTGCGGTCGAAATAGCCGCCGCCATAGCCCAGCCGGTACCCGCCCGCATCCCAGCCCACCAACGGGGCCAGGACGATATCCGGCGTCAGGGTCTCGGTCGTATCGGGAACCGGTATATTCCAATGCCCTCGCCGCATTGCGGCGCCTGGACGCCACGGACGAAAGACCAGCGGGCGGTTGGTTTCCGCCACCTCTGGCAGGGCAAGCGACGCCCCCAGCGCAAGGCAGCGCGCCATCCAGCCGCGCAGGTCCGGCTCGGACTTGATCGGCCAGTATCCCGATATCACCTTCCCCGAAAGATCGGGAAAGCGATCCTCAAGCAGGCGGTCCAGATGATCCCCGATCCGCACCGCCGCGCTCTGGCGATCCGCGATGCTCAGTGCCGCGCGGGCCAGAAGCAACTCGCCCCGGCGTGCCTTGCGCCAGCGCGCAACATCTGCGGCCTGCCGCGCATCGACGCCCAGAGGGTCAAAGTAATCCGGCGCGATTTCTGCCGCGAGACAGGGGGGCGAGCCTGCGTCGCCCGTCGGCTTCGGCCCCCGTGTCATGCCCTCGCCCGAAATCCGTTCAGGATCGCCTCGGCCTCGGCGACGATGCGATGCAGGCGTTCGGCGGCCGGGGGGATGTCGTTGATTGCGTCGACGCCCTGACCCGCGAACAGGGCCATCGCCTCAAGATCTCCGGTGGTGATGCGCAGCGGCGAGTCCGTGCTGTAGCGCAGGATCGGGCGACCACCTTCGTCGGCGATCACCTCTCGGGGCAGCGCGTCCGGGTCATGGCCCATCAGATGAAATCCCAGCGGCTGCGTCACGCTGTTCCCGATGACCCGCACCGCCGCATGGGCGGGCCAGTTCAGGACGAAGATATCGGTTCGCAGCGTATCCTGCGCGCGCGCACCGGTGACGCGGGTCTTGTGATAGTCATGCGCAAAGGATTCCGTGGTCGCCAGAAAGGCAGTGCCGCATTGGACGCCCTGCGCCCCCGCCGCAAGCGCGGCAACCAGTCCCGCGCCGCTGGCAATCCCGCCCGAGGCGACAACGGGAACCGACGCCGCCCGGACCACGGTTTCGACCAGTTGCAGCATCCCGGTTTCACCGTGGATATGTCCGCCTGCCTCGACCCCTTGCGCGATCAGGGCATCCGCACCGGCATCCTCGGCCATGCGGGCGGCGTCGGGCGTCCCGACCTGATGGATCACCTGCGCCCCAGCCGCCTTGGCCCGCCGCACCACCTCGGGCACCACATCCCAGAAGAACGAAAACGTCCCGACGCCAAGGTCAAGGCAAGTACCGATCTGGCGGTCCAGCAACCCGGGCTCGGTTGCCGAGGGGATGACATTCACCGCAAAAGGCCGGTCCGTCGCCGCCTGCAAGGCCCTGACCTCGGTCGCGATCAGGGCGGGATCCTCGCGCACCATGCCAAGCTGCGCGAACCCGCCCGCATTCGCGACGGCAGCAGCAAGTTCCCAACGCGCGACGCCGCCCATACCCGCCAGCAGGATCGGCACCTCGCACCCCAGCAAGGCGCAAAGCGGCGTGGAAAGGGGCGAGGTTCGGGCCATAGTCAGGCCTCCTTCTGCAGCAAATGGATCAGGTAATCCCGAAGCACGACCGCATGGTTGTGGTCGCGGTCATGGCTGGCCGTCAGCAGCGTCACCGGCCCCTTGCGGCACAGATCCACAACCGGATCCAGGGCGTCCGGGGACCGGGCAAGCTCGGCGCGGTAACGCTCGCCGAACTCGGACCAGCGTGAGGGGTCGGCGTGAAACCATTTGCGCAGCTCGGTCGAAGGGGTTGCGTCCTTCGGCCAATCGTCCAGCCGCAGGCTTGCCCTAGCGACGCCCCGCGGCCACAGCCTGTCCACCAGGATCGTCGCGCCGATCCGCGCTTCGGGCGGATCATAGACACGGGCGACATGGATCGGGAACAGAGTGCTCATCAGGGGCCAGACGGGACATCGCGTCCGACAAGTGTTTCAGGAATTTCCGCCCCCGTCACCAGTTTCCGACGCGGCGATTGCGCAATCAGCGGGCGGCGACCAGATCGCCCTTCAGCCGGCTTTCTTCCAGCATCCCCAGCTCTTCCAGGATGGGATAGGCGACCGAGGCGATATGCGCGTTGACCCGCTTCAGATCGCGCAGAATGTCCAGGTGGATCGTGCTCGTCTCCAGCGTTTCGGCGAGCCCGATCCGCATGCGGGCCATGTGGCAATCGGCCGATTGCGCCTCGATCCGCCGGCTTTCGACCTTGCGGGCCACCAGCCTTCGCGCCAGCGCCGCATCGCGCGACAGAAAAATCGCCTGGGCCATACGCAGGTTTTCCTGAGTATGCAGAAAGAAGGCCGAAATCTCTGCCTGTCCCTCGGCGGAAAAGGTCAGCTTCTTGCGAAGCTTCTTGGTCGCGATCTCGGCGATCCCGCCCTCGACGATGTCGCCGACATGCTCAAGGTTGATGGCATAGGAGACAATCTCGGTCGCCCGCCGCGCCTCTGCCTCGTCCAGCTCGCCCCGGCTCAGCCGCGCAACATACAGCTTGACCGACTCGGTCAGGCGGTCGACCTGCTCCTCAAGCCGGGACACCTCGGCAATCGGCGCCTCGTCCGCATCCCGCAACGAAGCGACGGTGCGGCCCAACATCTCGTCGACAAGATCGCCAAGCCGCAGTGTTTCCCGCGCGGCGACGGCCAGCGCCATCTCGGGCATGGGCAGCAAGGCATCGTCCAGATGAGTTTTTGCCTCGGGGCTGTCAACGGGGTCGGGGACCAGCTGCGCCGCCAGATGCGCAACGGGGGAAAGGCAGGGCAGGAAAAGCAGCAGCAAAGCAAGGTTGAAGGCCACATGCGCCCCGACCACGAAACTGGCGGGCTCGGGAAGCAGCTGCCCCAAGCCATCGGATATCGGCCCCGCAAGGATCAGCACCACAAGCGCGCCGAACGCCCGCACCATCAGGTTCGCCAGCGTCAGCCGCTCGGCAGCCGCACCCTCGGCCCGGACGGCAAGCCAAGGTGGAACCGCGCCGCCCAGATTGGCCCCCGCCACCAGCCACAGCGCCAGTTCCGGACCGACGACACCCGCCCCCGCTAGCAGCATGACCAGCACCACCACCGCCAGGCTGGATGATCCAAGGATGGCCAGACCGGCGGCAAGCAGCAGCGCAAAGACCGGCGCGTCGCCCAGCCCCGACAGGATCGCCGCAACCGTCGGAGAGTCGCGCAACGGTTCGGTCACATGTCCCAGAAGCTGCAGCGCCAACAGCATGAAGCCAAGGCCCAGCACGGCCCGACCCAGGTTCCGGCTGCGGTTCCCCCGCGACAGATTGTGGGTCAGCACGCCCAGAAAGATCGCCGCGCTGCCGATCCAATGGACGTCCGCCGACAGCACCAGCGTGACGATCGCCGTGCCCAGATTGGCCCCCAGCATCATCGCCTGCCCCATTCGCGGCTGCACGATGCCCCGTCCCGCGAATGACCCGATGATGACCGCTGTCGCCGTGCTGGATTGCAGGCCCAGCGTCGCGACAAACCCCCAGAAGGCCGCGGCGACACGGTTTCCGGCGCCCCGAGCAAGCCATTGTCGCAGCACCGCGCCATAGGCGCGCAGGACGCCCGTCTTGATCATGCGCAACCCCCACAGCAGCAGCGCTGCGGCACCCAGAAGGTCAATCAGCTGAATGGTCGAATTCACGGGCCGCTCCCTTGTCCGGCGGTAGCCTCTGCATCACAGATTGACAGTTGTTGCACAGCAGTGCAAGTTTGTCGCAAGAAAGTGCAACAGGATTTTGCAGGCCATTGCCTCGGCTTGCTTTTCCGCTGCATGTCCTGAATGAACGTCGTAGGATCCGGCGACAGATCGCACGCAGGCAAGGCGCTCCGCAGGACCGCGATATGAGGTGACCGTGGCGAAAGCAAAGCTCAGACCCAAGAAGTCCTCGGTCAGCGCCAGCAAGGTGGCCGAGGTCGCGGGCGTGTCTCGTTCGGCCGTGTCGCGCACCTTCACTGACGGCGCCAGCGTCTCGCCCGAGACACGGGCCAAGGTGCTGGCTGCGGCCGAAAAGCTGGGCTACCACGTCAACCATCTTGCGCGCGGCCTGATCCACCACCGCTCGGGCATCGTCTGCCTGATCGTGGCCGAGATGCAGACCCCCTTTCAGGCAAGCTTTGTCGAGGCCGCGACCCGCAGCCTGCAGGACAAGGGCAAGGTGGTCATGGTCCTGAACACGGCCGGCAAGCCTGCGAATGTCGAGGCCGCCCTGCGCCAGACGCTGAATTATCGCGCCGAAGCGACCGTTGTCGTTTCGGGCGCGCCGCCGCGATCCCTTGTCGAAACCTGTATCGAGAATGGCCAGCGCGTCATCCTGATCAACCGCAACGATGCGATCGAAGGCCCGCAATTCGTCATGATCGAGAACGAGGCCGCGGCGACCGAGGCCTGTTTCATCCTGCGCCGCGCCGGTTGCACGCGGCTGGCGGTGGTCAGCTCGACCGCGGGCACGCCCAGCATCGTCGCGCGAGAGACCGCCTTCGTCGACGCGGCGCAGGCCGCGGGAATCGAGGTTCTGGTAAACCGCGCCGGGCCGACCGGCTATGCCTCGGGGGCGGAAAGCGCGCGCCAGCTGCTTGCAGGCGCGAACCGGCCGGACGGGGTCTTTTGCGTGACCGACCTGCTGGCACTTGGCTTTCTTGACGCCGCCCGGATCGAATTCCGCCTGCGCATCCCCGAGGATCTGTGCGTCATGGGCTTTGACGACATCGCTGCGGCAGGCTGGCTTGGCTATGACCTAACCACCTTCCGCCAACCCATCGCCGAGATCGCGGACCACATCGCCGGAATGCTTGAAGACGAAGACGGCGGCCCCGCGCAAATGCATTTCCCGGCGCGCGTCGTCTGGCGCAGGACCGTGCGCCCCTGACCTTCAATTCCCGCTGATCGAAAGATCGCGCAAATCCAGCGTGAAATCTCCATTCGGAAGCCGACCCAGATAACCGCGCATGATCCGCAGAAAGGCGACCAGCCGCCCTGAAAGGCCGTCATCTGCAAACTCGGGCAGATTGGCGCAAAGATGGCGATAGAACTCCAACCGGTCCGGCGCGACATAGGCCATGCCCAGCGTGCCGCCCTTGCGCAGGCGATACCAGTCCTCGACCAGATGGCGCAGGCTGAAATCCGGCACCTGCCCCAATGAAAGCCCCAGCAGCGTCATAAGGTCGGGGATGCGGCGGTTCGACACGAACTCTGCCATGTCCGTCTTCCATTCGCGCGGCAGATAGCGGCCGTGGACCAGTTCGACCAGATGGCGGTCAAGAAAGCTGCCGTGATCGGGTGCGCAGGATGCGGGCGGTGCCGGATGCCCGGCCAGTCCCGCCTCGGCCCGATAGGCGGCAAAGGCCAGGTCATGACCCGGCACCTCGACCAAAGGCAAACTGCGGATCCTGACCTGCGCGCCGTCAAGATCTGCAATCTTCATCGCCGGGCAGAACCCGACCGGACTGGGCACGGAGATGTTGAAGAACCCCTGCCCCTGCCCGATATGGCGCGCGGTGTCGTTGACATGCAGGTGTCCCGAGAAATGCAGCGGCACGCCGGTCGAGGCGAAGCTGATGGCAACTTCGGGCGGTGGCACGCGGCGGGCCAGTCCGGTCGGGCCAAAGGCCCGCATCTCGTCCTCTCCGGTGCCGGCCAAAACGTCCAGCACCGGGTAATGCGAAAACGCGACCAATTGCTTGCCGAGCCGTGCCGCCCGCGCGGCGACATCGCGCATCCAGGGCAGCAGATGCGCGCGATGGCGCAGGACAGCGGGCCAGCCCGCTCCGGTCGGATCGCGGAAACTGGCCGCGTCGGCCATGTCGGTCACCCCATTCCGCGGCGCGCAGACATTGCTGTCGATCGACAGGACCCAAAGCCCCTCGACCGGCTCAATCAGGTAAGAGGCGTCGATCATCCGCACAGTCACGCGGCCATCCGGACTGGAGACAGGATATTCCCGCGCCTGCCAGGAAGGATCGGTGCCAAATGGACATTCCCAGTGCAGGTCCGCGGGTTCGGGGCGATAGCCCAAGCCCTGCATAAGACCCAGTGCGTCATGGGTGCCTAGCGTCGCGGCCTCGGGGCAATCCGCGCTACGCAACAGCACGGGCGCTCCGTCCACCGCCAAAAAGGTCTTGTCCTGCGGGCGTCCACTGATCGCGAAAAGATCGTGGTTTCCAGGGGTCGCCAGCACGCGAAGCCCGTGGTGCTGCCTGAATCCCCCGATCAGCGACAGCGCCGCCGCGATGTTCGGCGCCTGCCCGTCATCGGTCAGGTCGCCCACCAGCAGGACAAGCCCTGCCCCCTCGGCCACCGCGCGTTCCAGCGCGGCGCGAAAGGCGGGCAGGCTTTCGTTGAAGACACGGGTCGAGGCTGCGGTGTCGCCAAAGCTGCGAATGGCGCCGCCAAGCCGTGTTCCGGATGGGGCCCAGCCACAATCGTGCACATGCGGGTCGGCAATGACCGCGATACGGATCACGCCGGGATCTCTTCCTTGGCGCGCGCGGCCTCGACCAGTCCTACCCAGTGGGCGGTGCGTTCGGCCGCCGCAATCAGCATCGGCTTGGGCGTCTCGTGCCACTCGTCAGGATGCAGATCCCGCCTGACGCGGACATGGTCGATCGCGGCGGCAAGGGTCGGAAACTCGGCCGGCAGATGCAGGTGCAGGAACAGCGCCGCCAGGACGACCGAGCGCGAGCGCCCCGCCCGGCAGTTCACCAGAACGTTGCCGCGTTCGCGCAACGGGTAGCTGGCCTTTTCGGGCATCACCTGCTCCAGCGCACCGCGCAACTGGTAATAGCCCGCCAGCATCATCGTATCGGGATTGCCCGGCCCGTCCACAATCCCCAGCTTATAATAGCGGATCAGCGCCGGGCCGTATCCGACGCGGCTGTCATGCGACACCTCGTCGGGGGTCGCGACATAGTTGAAGTCCAGGTTGACCGCGCAATTCAGCACTGTGCTGATGCCGTTCGCGCGCAGAAGTGGTACGTCCGAGGCCCCTTCGCGCCCGCCAACATAAAGATCGACACCATAGCCCGGCAGGTTCTCATAAACCGGGCTGATCGGCGGGCGGTCATAGCGTGCAGTGGGTTTCATGCGGTCCTCAGCAGTTTGTCATCGCCTTGCGCCAGCAGATCGGGCCCTGCCAGCAGGGGAATGCCCGTCGCATGGGACAGGATGCCGCCGACATGGGGATTGGCGGCAAGTACTGGCGCCCCTTGCGTCAGCCCACCCAAGGACAGGAACGGGCCGGTGACGCCGCCCGCTTCGCGCACAAGCAGCAGTCCGGCAAGGCAATCCCATGAATTCATGTGCAATTCAGCATAGCCCTCGCTGCGGCCATCGGCGACATAGGCCAGTCCCAGCGCCCCGCAGGCCGCACGGCGCACATTGCTGCCCGCATCGAACAGCGCCGACACCGCCGCAATATAGTCCGAGGTCGGACGTCTGTTCGACCAGCCCATCTCGAAGGATGTGCCCGTGATGTCGGCCGTTGCGGAAACGCGGATCGGCTTGCCGTTCATCTGCGCCCCGCCCCCAAGGCGCGCGAAATAGACCTCGCCCAGCACCGGGTTCGCGATCGCCCCCAATTGCACCTGGTCATTTGCGACGAAGGCGATCGAGATGCAGAAATGCGGGATGACGCGGGCGAAATTCGCTGTCCCGTCGATCGGGTCCACGACCCAGGCCTGACTGCCGGGCTTGCCGCCCGTTTCCTCGCCCAAAAAGCCATCCTCGGGAAAGGCTTCGGCGATCCGACCGCGGATATGCGCCTCGACCCGACCATCGGTCTCGGTCAGGTAGTCCTGCGGCCCCTTCATCCCGATGGGCCGCCCGGATTGCTGCGAGAACCCCTCTTGCGCCAGCGCCCCCGCGGTTCGGACAAGGTCCATCAGGAACGCCTCGCGGCGGTCGATTGCTTCGGTGTCAAGTGTCATGCGTACATCCTTCGCTGACATCGTCATGTCCAGTTTTGCACAGCAGTGCAATCAAAATCGGAATGCTGGCGCGGCGCGGGTTCATACCCTTAGGCTTGCCGCGCCACCGCCTCATCTTCCCGCTGCCGCGAGATCTCCCGCGCGATCCCCTGCAGCGTCGGATAATCCGCCCCGCCCCGCAGCGCGAGATACCCGGGATGGTGATGGGCGGGTGCGCCGGCCGGGCATTTGCCCAGGGCATAGGGCAGGTATCGCCCGCCCGCCTGCTCGACGATCAGCATTCCAGCGGTGACGTCCCAGGGATTTGCTCCGAACCCCATGGCGACATCAACCCAGCCCGCCGCGACATGGGCCAATGACAGCGCAGCACTGCCGGGCCTGCGCAAGGTCGCCACGGTCTCGACCATGCGGCCAAAGCGTTGCAGGGACAGATCCTTTCCATCCAGCCTGAAATCCCGCGTCACAGGATAGCCGCAGACCAGTGTCGCGTTTTCTTCAGCGGCAGCCCCGGCAGAGCGCAGCGGCTTGCCATTTAGCCACGCCCCTTCGGCCGAGGCGCAGAACAGGTTGTCGGCCACCGGGTCAAAGATCGCCCCGGCAACCACCTTGCCGCCAACCACCGCACCAACCGAGACGCACCAGAACGCGATGCCGCTGGCGAAGTTCGAGGTACCGTCGATCGGATCAACGAACCACCCAACCCTGCCCGTCCCGGTCGAGCCGCCTTCCTCACCGATGAACGTGGAATCGGGCACCTCGCGAAAGATCAGATCGCGGATCATCACCTCGGCGCGGCGGTCATGCTCCGTCACCAGGTCGTGGCGGTCGCGTTTGAAATCGACACGCATGTCGCCGCGAAAGGCGGCCAGAAGGTCCGGCCCTGGCAGGCGCGCGGCGGCAATGGCGGTGCGAAGGATCTGGTCGGTCATCTTGCATCCTGTCGAGAGTAAGGCGGGCCGCTTGCGCGCCCCGAGCTGCGCATAAGGGGTCAGCGCGTGTAATGGACGCGCCAGAAATCCTGCCAGTCCTGTCGCCGGTCCCAATCGTCCAGCCCCGAACTGGCGTCATAGGCGAAAAGCGCCTCGGCATGATCTGCCAGGCCGGAAGGCTCGTCCTCGGGCAGCTTGATCGCGGTGCTGGTCGGCATCTTGCCGTCCCGCATCTGCGGCAGGATGCCTTCTTCGGTCAGGATATAATGGATGAACAACCGGGCCGCGTTCGGGCTGTCTGTGCCCGACGCGATCAGGCCCAGCTTAGTATAGGTCCAGCCCGGCCAGGGATCCATGCCCGCGCAAAGCCCAAGCTGATAGCCCTTGTCCGCGTTGTCGCGGAACTTGGCGGAACTCAGCAGGCCCATGAAAGGCGCCTCCTGCCCCGCGGCACCCACCGCTTCCGATATCCGGTCGTCGCCATCGGCCATCAGCGGCGCGTTCGCCCCCATTGCCGCCAGCCACGCCGCCGCGGCCGAGGGTTGGTCGCTTTCCAGCGGCTTGCCATATTGCGCCTGATAGGCGGCGCGCAGCGGCTCGTCCCCATAGGTCGCCATCTGGTTGAACCAGTCCGTATAGGTCCCCTTGGTCAGCGGATCGATCAGGGCGACCTTGCCCTTCCATTCCGGCTCGGTCAGTTGCCAGATGTTGGTGACAGGGCATTCCGGGTATTTCCCGGTATTATACGCCCAGACATTGGCATTGGTCGAAATCGCAAGAGGATTGCGATAGCGCGCGGGGATAGTCTCCTCAAGATCGGGCGGCACCCAGCTTTCCAGCACCCCGGTCGGCAGAAGCTGCGCGATGGCAGCGGGCGTATCGGTCAGAAGCGCGACATCGCCCTGCACATTTCCAGCCTGCGCCTCTCGGATCAGCATCTCAAGCTGGCTGTTGGCGCTGACCTTCTGCCCGGTGGCCTGCACCCCGTATTTCGCGGTGAAGGCCTCTGCCATGTCGACGATCTTGCCGGTGCTGTCATAGATGGTGATCGGCGGTTCGGCCTTGGCCGCCTTGATCAGCGCATCAAGGTTGAACTCCTGCCCCAGCACGGGCGTCGCCAGCAGGGCCGCGACAATCGAAATCCGAATTATCGTCATATTCTATCCCCTTACCGTTTATAGTTCAGGCGCCACAGGTCTTGCCAATCCTGCCGCGTGTCCCAATCCTCGACCCCGGTCGAGGGGTCATAGGGCAGCACCTCGTCCAGATGCGCGCCCACGCCAGAGGGCTCATCGGCAGGCAGTCCCACGGTCTTGTTCGAGGAAAGCTTGCCATCCTCGGCCTGCGGGGCGATCCCCTCGGCCGTCATGGCGTAATGGACGAACAGCTTCGCAGCATTCGGGCTGTCGGTGCCCTTGACGATCAGCCCCACCGTCGCATTGGAAAAGCCGATGATCGGGTCCACGCCGTCGCACAGGCCCAGCGTAAAGCCCGCCCCGTCATTGTCGCGGAACTTCGCAGCCGAGACGAGCCCGACAAACGGCTGGGTCTGCCCCGGCGCAGCGACGGCCTCGGCCGCGGCGCTGTCGGAATCGGTCAGCAGCGGCCCGTTCGCGGCCAGCGCGGCAACAAAGGCTTCGGTCGCGCTGGCGGCTGCGGCGTCCAGCTTTTTACCGTATTTCGCCTCATAGGCGGCGGCGATCCGGTCGTCGGCATGGCTGCGCATCTGGTTGAACCAATCCGTATAGGACGGCTTCCCCAGCGGATCCTGCATCGAGACCTTGCCCTTCCACTCCGGTTCGGTCAGTTGCCAGATGTTGGTGATCGGGCATTTGTCGAACAGCTTCGTATTATAGGTCAGGACGTTCGGGCTGGACACGATCAGCAGCGGGTTCTGCGCCTCGGGCGAGATGTCGGCGGCCAGATCGGGCGGCAGCCAGCTTTCCGCGAAATCGCCCGGCAAAAGCTGCCCCATCGCGGCGGGCACGTCCGAGATGAACGACACGTCCGTCTGGACATTGCCCGACTGCACCTCGCGGATGATGGTTTCCAGTTGTGCAGTCGCCTTGGTCTTGGTTCCCGTGGCTTGCAGCCCGTATTTCGCCGCAAAAGCGTCGGCCATCTCGGTGATCTTGCCGGTGCTGTCATAGACGGTCAGCGGCGGTTCGGCCTTGGCCGCCTCGATCAAGGCGTTCAGATCGAAATCGGCCGCCCTGCCGGGTCCGACGCCCAGACCCGCTGTCAGGGCCAGAGCGGAAATCAGGAATGTCTTCACCTCTTGTCCTCCCTCTTTATCGTCGGCGGGACCCCTGCCCTCCCCGGCCGGGGGCCGCCGCGTTCAACGCTTCAACTCGGTCATCCAGAGATCCTGCCAGTCTTGCCGCCGGTCCAGGTCCGAGGCCGAACTGGCCGTGTCCCAGATCATCAGCTCGTCCAGGTGCCCGCCAACGCCCGAAGCCTCTGCCGCAGGCAGGCCGATGCGGGGATCGGCGGGAACCTTGCCATCCACGCTTTGGGCCGCAATTCCTTCACCGGTCAGCAGGTAATGCACAAAAAGCCGGGCAGTGTTCGGCGCGGGGGTGTTCTTGGCGATGACGCCAAGGCCCGGATAGAGCCAACCGGTGAACGGCTGTATTCCCGCGCAGATCGCAAGCTTGTACCCCTTGTCCTTGTTGTCCCGAAATTTCGCGGTCGAGAGCATACCGAAGAAGGGTTTCTCCTGCCCCGGCGCGCCGATCGCATCCGCCACGCCCGAACTGTCCGAAACCAGCGGGCCGTTGGCGGCGAAGGCCGTGACCCAGGCCTTGGCCGCGCTTTCGCCCTGGAACGGCTTGCCGAAATGCGCCTGATAGGCCGCGGCCATCTCGGCTTCGTGGTGTTCGGCCAACTGGTTGAACCAATCGGCATAGAAGGGCTTCTCCAACGGATCCATGATGGCGACCCGCCGGCTCCATTCCGGCTCGGTCAGTTCCCAGACGTTCTGGACCGGGCAGGTCTCGCCCGCTTCGGCGTTATAGGCCCATACATGCGGATCACTGACCACAACCAGCGGATCGCGCGCCGAGTCCGTCAGGTTCGGGGCAATATCCGGCGGCACCCAGCTTTCGACCACTCCGCGCGACATCAGGTCCGAGGCGATCACCGCCACATCCGACGCAAGCGAGACTGACCCAGTCACCGCCCCGGCCTGATGTTCACGGATCAGCAGGTCCACCTGACCGGCCTCGTTCACCTTCTTGCCGGTGACGTTCAGCCCGTATTTCGCGTTGAATGCAGCGACGGTGTCGACGATCTTGCCGGTCACGGCATAGACCGTGGTCGGCGGCTCTGACCTTGCCGCGGTGACCAAAGCCTGCAGATCGAAATCCTGCGCTTGGGCCGCACCCGCTGCCAATGCGATCATCAGCGCAAGCGCGCCCTGCTGTCTCATCCCGGCTTTCCTTGATCTCGTCATGCCTTGCGCACCACCTGGACCCCGCCTTCGGCACGGGACAGCGCTTCATCCGCGGCTCCCATCCGTTGCCCATCCTTGTCGAACACGTGCAGCGCCGTCGGCCGGGCATAAAGCCAGACCGTTTCGCCCCCGGTCAGCGTGGGGCAGGCGGTAGTCGTCAGGAAGATCACCCGACCCTCGACCTTCAGCTCGATGATCCAGCTGCCGCCGGTGGGCAGTATGCCCGTCACCTCGGCCATGTGGGCGAAGCTGCCTTGCGGCACGGCACCTTCCGACGAGGCAAGCATCAGCGCCTCGGGGCGCAGGCCGACCGATCCGACCTGCCCGGCATCACCCAGGCGCGGGCGCAGCCAATCCTGCGCGGCGCGGTCCAGCGCGTGGCCGCCGCCCATCTCGATGATGTTGATGGGCGGGCCGCCGACGAATTCCGCGACAAAGCGGTTCGCCGGGCGGTCATAGATATCATGGGGCTTGCCAAGTTGCTGCAAGGTGCCCTCGTTCATGACCCCGATCGAGGTCGCCAGCGTCATCGCCTCCCACTGGTCATGGGTCACGAAGACGATGGTGGTGTGAAATTCCGCATGGATCCGCTTCAGCTCGGCCCGCATTTCAAGTCGCAGCCGCGCATCCAGGTTGGACAGCGGCTCGTCCAGCAGCAGGACTTGCGGATTCACCGCCAGCATCCGCGCCAGTGCCACGCGCTGCTGTTGGCCGCCCGACAATTGGCTGGGATAGCGGTCGCGGTATTTCTCGATATCCAGCGCCTTCATGACCTTGGCCACGCGCTCTTCACGCTCGGCCCGCGGCACCTTCCGCAGGCGCAGGCCGAAATCCGTGTTCCGCTCGATCGTCAGGTGCGGCCATAATGCATAGGACTGAAACACCAGCCCCATGCCGCGCTTTTCAGGGCCAACGAACTTGCCCTGCGCAGGGCTGTCGATCACCTGCTCGCCGATGCGGATGTCGCCGCCGGTCAGGTGCTCCAAGCCCGCAATCATACGCAAGGTCGTCGTCTTGCCGCAGCCCGATGGACCAAGCAGGCACATGAATTCGCCGTCGCCGATATGCAGGTTCAGGTCGCTGACCGCCTTCGGTCCGCTGCCACCATATGATTTCTGCACATTGCTGAGAATGATGTCGGGCATCAGTTTCCAAGTCCTTCGGCAAGATTGGTGCGGGTCAACTTCTGCGCCAGCAGTGTTCCGCCATAGGCGAGCCCCGCGATGATCAGCACGACCGCATTCGCCGCCTGGGTATAGTTGTAATCGACCAGCCGCAGCGAGAAGGTGGTCAGCACGTCGGTCGCGGGCACCGCAAGGATGACGAACAGCGACAGCCCCTTGATCCCCGAGATGAAGGGCAGCAGCACCCCCGTGACCAAAGACCCCTTCTGGATCGGGATCACGACCCAGATCATGCGCCGGAACCAGCCCGCGCCCACAACCTGGGCCGCCTCCTCGGGGTCCTTGCCCAGTTGCATCATCGCCGAGATCCCGGCGCGCGACGCATAGGGCATCTGGTCGGCCATCAGCGCGAGGATCAGGATGATCGAGGTGCCGTAAAGCGCCGGAACCGGGCCGCGTGCCACCGCGAACAGCGACAGATAGGCCGCAGCAAACGCGATCCCCGGCACCAGATAAGGCATGAACGTCACCTGTCGCAGAAAGATCGCAAGCGGGCGGAAGGTGGTGCGGACCACGACATAGCCCGTCAGGATCCCCAGCACACCCGAGCAGACCGAGGCAGTGCCAACGATCCAGATCGTGTTCCATGCCGCCTGCCACAGGTCGGGACTGAACAGGATGCCGGTGCGCATGGCGACAGTCGGCAGATCCTGCCCGATCCAGAAATCCAGCGTGAAGTTTGACCAGGCGAAGTTGCCGGGTTGGCGCATGACCGTGGACAGCGCCAGCGTCAGCAGCGGCAGGCAGACCGAGACCATGAAGATCGCCCCCGCAAAGCCCGTGGCAGGCAGGCGCCACCCCCGAAGTTGCGAGACACGGTTCATCGAACCCTTCGAGCCGACGGTGACGAAGCGCCGCGCCTCTCGCGCAAGATAGGCGTCGACCAGGATCGCGATCATCCCGATCAGCATAATCGCCCCCGCCAGAACCCCGGCGACCCCGGTCTGACGCGACCCGATCGAGCGATAGAGCGACGTCGCCAGCACGTCGAACTTGACCGGCAGGCCAAGGACATAGGGCACACCGAACTCGCCAAGGCATTTCGCAAAGATCAGGACGATGGCCGACATCAGCGCGGGCCGCATCAGCGGCAGGATCACCTGCCAGGCCACGGTTCGCCCCGACGCGCCCAGGATCCGCGCCGAATCCTCAAGCTGGCTGTCGAAGCGCTTCAGGGCCGAGCCGAACAGCAGGATCACGAAAGGCGTGTAATGCAGTGCCAGGATGATCGTGATCGGAACCTGTCCATAGGCCAGCCAGTCCGGCGGCGAAAAGCCCATGCTTTCCAGCCAGCCCGGCTGGCCGCCGATGGTGCGGTTCTTGAACAGCGTGGTCCAGGCCAGCGCAAAGGTCCAGGCGGGCAGCATATAGGGAACGATCAACGCAGTCGCGAACCAGCGCCGCCCCAGCAGGTCGGTGCGCGCAATCAGCCAGGCCAGGATGCCCCCGACCGTCACGGAAACAAGGATCGCCCCGAAGCCGACCTTCAGCGTATTCATCAGCGGTCGCCAGAACAGGTCATGCGCCACCGGCGATGCAAACGCGCGATGAAGGTAGTACAGCGTAAAGCTGCCCATCTCGCCCTTGACCCGGCGTTCATCGCCAAACTGTACGGTGGCCGCGTCCGACAGGATCGACAGGATCGGCACGACGATCAGATACAGAAACAGCGCCGCCATCAGGATACCGATCAATGTGGTCGGATCCCGCAGCGCGAGCTTCAGCCGATAGCGGAGCTGGCGGCCGCTACGTGACGCGGCGACTTCGGAATCAGCCGGATACATGCGCGTGTCCCGGCATTGTCCTGACATGGACAACTGCGCTCGCAATTCCCTGCAAGTCGATCCCCCCTTAATCAATCCTCCAGGCCGTCCCCACGGCCCGCGCCCCGACATGCAGTGATGTCCGCGGCGCTCCTTGCATTCAGGATTGCGGCGGGATCGCGCGCTGTCAACAAATTATTGCACTCGTGTGCATCAATTCGCTCAAATCGCAAGGAACCATAAAGCAGCCATCGCCCGGTGGTGGCGAATGATCATTGCCGGCAGGCAGGCCACATAAGGATTTTCAAATGCGGGTTTCGGGATTACTCAGCGGGAATCGCATGGATTCGCTTTGATCCGGGTCACGGATGCGTTCAAGAAAGACTGTCTTCGCAAGCGGATGATGCGGCCGCCGCGACTGCACAGGATTGCATAAATTCTTTGAACGAGCAGATCACTGGGCCCCTTTGCGGGGCGAACGCCTCGGCCGTCATTGGCGCGGGCGACCCATCGCCGTGAGGAAGGACAGTGTGCAGCGGAATCGCTTCAAGCCAAACGCAAAGGAGCGCCATTGCAGCGCTCCTCGCAAGTCTTGCATGTCACTTGTCAGAACGAGATCGAGCCTTTCGCGCCGCTCTCAAGCTGATAGGCGATTTGCGTCTGGCCAGGGGTGAATACCTCCTGGCGATAGTTGGCGTTGCTGTAGATCGCGGTTCCCCGATCGCCATTGTCGCAGGTGACGGGAAGCTCCATGCTTGGCTGTTTGGACGCGGCATAGGCCTTCTGGTCGAAAAGGGCCGTACAGGTAAAGCCCTTGCGCGAAGTCATGGTGATCTGGTGGCCACCATCCCCAGGTGCGACAACCATACGCGCCGTCATCGGCGTTCCGTCCTCGTTGGTGGCAGTGCTGGTATCGCTGCAGGCTCCCGCAAGCAGGGCCAGTGCAACGACTCCAATAATCCGCTTCATTCCGACCTCCTGATTAACCCCCCTATTTCGTTGCAGATTTCAGGGATTCGGGCAAGCTTTCCGAACGAGCGTCACATACCGTCCAATTTGCGTCGGACAGATTTGCCACTTGCCCGATTGCCATAATCAAGACTGACGACACGCAACAACGCGCCAAAGCCAAAAATGAATATAACCGATTGAATTTATTGGCGGACCCGGAAGGGCTCGAACCCTCAACCTTGGACTTAGAAGGTCCCTGCTCTATCCAGTTGAGCTACGGGTCCGCACGGGGCGCTTCATGGCAAAGCCCGGCGCCTTAATCAACACTTCATTCGCCCGATGACAGGGTCAGGGTCATGTAGACGCTGTTCGGGTCCAGCCGATAGTCGCCGAAGGGTCCGCATTCCACAAAACCGGCACGCTCATAAAGCTTGCGCGCGGGCAGGAAACTGGCCTGCGTCCCGGTCTCAAGGCTAAGCCGCGTCAATCCGGCGGATCTCGCATGGCCGATCAACTCGTCCAGCAAAAGCCGGGCCAGGCCGCGACCACGCACCTCATCCAGAACATGCATGGACTTGATTTCGCCATGATCCACGTTCATCCGCTTGACCGCGCCCATGCCGATGGCGCGGCCCGCTTCGCGCAGGACGAAGAAGTCGATTTCCGGATGCACCAGCGCCTCGCGCGGCATCATGTGGATTGATTCCGGCGGCGTGTCGGCATGCATGTCGCGCGTATGGCGCTGGAACAGCAGCTCCAGATCCTCGGTCAGCGGGCTTTCCCGCCGAAGACACATGGTCTGGTCGCGATCGCTTGTCTGACTCATCCTGACGGACTCCCATTGTTGAATCGGGCTTATCAAAGCCGGATCGCGGGCAGAAGGGGCCAGTTGCAGCACCACCCAAAGATATCGAAAAAATAAGGACATCCGCGGCCCACCCCGGCAACCGGACGAAAGAACTTCCGCGCCCCGCGCTTGGCCAAGGAACAGCAATCCGCCAAGACGCGCAGACCGGAACTTCCTTCGCCCCCCGACACCGGTCGGGCACGGCGCACCGCTTGCCGCATTGAAAGGGCAAAGCTACCTCTGGGCGGAATTTCGGAGGCGCCATGTCGATCGTCATAGAAAACATGACCAAAAGCTTCGGCGGAACATCCGTTCTGCGCGGGATCGACCTGACAGTCGACTCGGGCGAGCTTGTCGCCCTGCTGGGACCTTCCGGATCGGGCAAGACCACGCTTCTGAAAATCATCGCCGGGCTGGAATGGCCCAATGCAGGCGGGCTGGTGGTCAATGGCAGCGATTGGCTGGGCCTTGCCGCGCAGGACCGCCGCATCGGTTTTGTCTTCCAGCATTACGCTCTGTTTCCCCATATGAGCGTGCGCGACAACATCGCGTTCGGCCTGACCGTCCGCCCGCGGGCGGAACGCCCGGGCAAGGCGGTCATTGCGGCAAGGGTCGACGAGTTGCTGCAATTCCTGCAGATCGCGCATCTTGCCGACCGATTTCCGGGCCAGCTATCGGGCGGTCAAAGGCAGCGGGTCGCCTTGGGTCGCGCACTGGCGATCGAACCCACGGTGCTGCTTCTGGATGAGCCCTTCGGCGCGCTTGACGCGGCCGTGCGCCGCGATCTGCGCGCATGGCTGCGGCGCGTCCATGAGGAAACGGGGTCGACGACGATCTTCGTCACCCATGACCAGGAAGAGGCATTCGAACTGGCCGACCGTGTCGTCGTGATGGGCGATGGGCGGATCGAACAGATCGGCGATGCCGACCAGATCCACGACCATCCCGCCACGCCTTTCGTCGCCCGCTTCATGGGCGCGACGATCGAATTGTCCGTGCAGATGCATTCCGGCCGGGCCGAGGCATTGGGGCTGGATACCAGCCGCCTGCCCCGCCGCGCCCTGCCCGACGGTCCGGCAACGCTGTTCTTGCGTCCGACCGAAATCGTCCCGGTGGCCGATCCCGGCGGGCGCTGGCAGGTGGTCCGCTGCGCCAGCAATGGCGCAGTCCTGCGTATCGAGTTGAGCGACGATGCCGCGACCCTTCACGTCGACCTGCCTCGCCGCGCGCCCGAGGCGCAGGGGCTGGCGGTCGGAACCCGCGCCAACCTGCGCCCCGAGGCGGGCGCGATCTTTTCCGACCGGCGCGCGCCGGTCCCGGTGCAAAGCCGGCAACAAGAATTCCCCCGCAAGGAGAAGTCCCTATGATCCCGAAACTTCGCATCGCCGCGCTGGCCCTGCTTCTGGGCACAACCCCCGCCCTCGCGCAGGACAAGATCCTGAACGTCAGCTATGACGTCGCGCGCGAGCTGTTCGAGGCGCTGAACCCCGAATTCCAGGCGCATTGGAAGGAAAAAAGCGGTCGCGACGTCACCATCGACCAAAGCCATGCCGGTTCCTCGAAACAGGCCCGCGCCATTCTTGAAGGGCTTCCGGCCGACGTGGTGACCTTCAACCAGGAAACCGACATCGATGCGCTGGCCAAAGGTGGCATGGTCGCTGAAAACTGGCGCGATGCATTCCCGAACGGCGCCTCGCCCTATTACTCGCTGCCGTCCTTCCTGGTGCGCAAGGGCAACCCCAAGGGAATCAAGGATTGGTCGGACCTGGCGCGCGAGGACGTGAAGCCGGTGTTCCCGAACCCCAAGACCAGCGGCAACGGTCGCTACACCTATCTTGCGGCCTATGCCTATGCGCTGGCGCAGGATGGCGGCGACGATGCAAAGGCACAGGAATTCGTCGGCAAGATCTTCGCCAACGTCCCGGTCTTCGACACCGGTGGGCGCGCCGCGACCCAGACCTTTGCCGAGCGCGAGATCGGCGACGTTCTGGTCACCTTCGAGGCCGAGACCAAAGGCATCGCCAAGCAATATGCAGATCAGGGTTATGAGGTCGTCACTCCCTCGCTCAGCCTGTTCGCCGCCTTCCCGATCGCGCTTGTCACCGAGAATGCGGAAAAGAACGGCTCGCTTGAGGTCTCGACCGAATATCTGAACTGGCTCTACACCCCCGAAGCGCAGGAGACTCTGGCCGAGAACAGCTATCGCGTCACCGACAAGGACGTATTTGCCAAGCACGCCGGCGAATTCGACGACGTGAAGCTGGTGACGGTGGACGAGGTCTTCGGCGGCTGGGACAAGGTCCAGGCCGAGCATCTGGCCGATGGCGGCATCCTGGACAAGGTCTTCGTCAACAGATGAGCCAGCGCGCGCCCATCCGTGCGAAACGTGTCCTGCCGGGGTTCTCGCTGAGCCTCGGCACGACGCTGCTTTATGTCGCGCTTGTCATCATGCTGCCCGTGGTCGCGTTGGTCCTGAAGGGGGCCGAGATCGGACCCGCGCAGTTCTGGTCCATCGTCACCGCCCCGCGCACGCTGGCCGCGCTACGCGTCACCGTGACCGCCGCGGCGGTGGCGACGCTGTTCAACGCACTTTACGGGCTGCTGATGGCATGGGTGCTGACGCGCTATGACTTTCCCGGCAAACGTATCCTTGACGCTCTGATGGACGTGCCCTTTGCCCTTCCCACCGCCGTCGCGGGCATCTCTCTGACCGCGCTTTATTCCGCCAATGGCTGGTTCGGAGGCACCCTGCATTCAGCAGGGATCGAGGTCGTCTATACGCTGGGCGGTGTGATGCTGGCGATGGCCTTCACCTCGACGCCTTTTGTCGTCCGCGCGATCCAACCGGTGCTGGAGGATCTTGACCCGGCGCTGGAACAAGCCGCGATGACGCTGGGGGCAAGACCCTTCGCGATCTTCCGCCGGGTGATCCTGCCCGCGATCCTGCCCGCCTGGCTGGCCGGATCGACGGTCGCCTTCGCCCGGTCCTTGGGCGAGTTCGGCGCGGTGGTCTTTATCGCTGGAAACCTGCCCTTCAAGACCGAGATCGCGGCCTTGCTGGCCTTCATCCGGCTTGAGGAATACGACTATCAGGGTGCGGCTGCGATCGCGCTTGTGCTGCTGGCATTGGCCCTGCTGCTGCTTGTCGTGTCGAATCTGCTGCAGTTCCGCGCGGCCCGCCATCTGGAGGTCGGGTCATGACCACCCGGACGCTGACCATGCCCGCAAGCCAAAGCCGCACCGCACCGCGCCTGCTGATCGCGCTGGCCTTCGTCTTGACCGCGATCTTCGTGGTGGCGCCGCTGGCCTTCATCTTCTGGCGCGCCTTTGCCGAGGGCTGGGCAACCTATATCGCGAATATCCGCGATCCGTTGACGCTTCATGCCATCGGGCTAACGGCGCTGGTCGCGGTGATCGTGGTTCCGGTCAATATCGCCTTCGGCATGGCCGCCGCCTGGCTGATCGCCCGCTTCCGGTTTCCGGGGCGGCGGCTGCTGCTGACATTGATCGAAATCCCGTTCTCAATCTCTCCGATCATCGCGGGGATCTGCTACCTGCTGCTTTACGGGCGGCAGGGACTGCTTGGCCCCTGGCTGGCCGCGCATGACCTGAAGGTCATGTTCGCCCTGCCCGGCATCCTGCTGGTCACCATGTTCGTCACCGCCCCTTTCGTCGCGCGCGAGGTTCTGCCGCTGATGCAGGCGCAGGGGTCCGAACAGGAACAGGCGGCGGTCACCTTGGGCGCTCGCGGCTGGCAGGTGTTTTCCCGCGTCACCCTGCCCAACATCCGTTGGGCGTTGCTTTACGGCGCAGTTCTGTGCACGGCGCGCGCGGTGGGCGAATTCGGCGGAGTCTCGGTGGTGTCGGGCTCCATCCGGGGCCAGACCAATACCCTGCCGCTGCAGATCGAGCTTATGTTCAACGACCTGAACACGACCGGAGCCTTTGCCGCAGCGTCGACGCTGACGGTCATCGCGCTGGTCGTCCTTGTCACCAAAGCTGCGCTGGAAAGCCGCAGGTGAAGCACCGCAAGTTGCAGTATTGTCAGTGGACTTGATCCCGGACCCCGCCTAGGCTGATGCCATGGACGCCGCATTGAAAGACAAACCCAGCAGCTGCCCCGAATTGCCGAAGCCCCGCAGCTTCTGGCAACGGATCGCAGATCGCCTTGCGGCGATCGTCGGGGCGCGCCGTCCGGCATCTCCCCCGGAAAGGTCGGTGGCATTCACCATCGCCGTGATCGCGCTTGGCGCAAAGCTGGCCAAGGCAGACGGCGCCGTCGCCCGGTCCGAGGTCGCGGCATTCCGCCGTGTTTTCATCATCCCTCGGGCCGAGGAAAAGAATGCTGCCCGCGTCTTTGATCTGGCACGGCAGGACGTCGCCGGCTTCGATTCCTGGGCGCGGCGTATTGCCGCAATGTTTGGCCCGGGTGATCCTGTGCTTGCCGACGTGATCGAGGGGCTGTTCATCATCGCGGTCGCCGATGGCGACCTGCATGAAGCCGAAATCATCTTCATCGACGAGGTCGCGCGGATCTTCGGCCTCGCGCCCGCGCAAGTCGCCGCCATCCGCGTGCGCTATGACCGTCGCCGGGGCTGCCCCTCGTGCGAGGTACTGGGCATCGCCCCCGACACCCCATTGCCCGAGGCGCGCAAGCGCTGGCGGGATCTTGTGCGTGAATCCCATCCCGACCGCGCCATCGCCCGCGGCCTGCCGCCCGAGGCGATCCGCCTGGCCGAGGCAAGGACGCGCGCCCTGAACGAGGCTTGGGACGCCTTCCGCAACATGCAGGAATTGCGTCCGGCCTGACAGGCGGTCACCGGCCGCAAGGCCGCTGATCCTTCGATCAAGGAGAAAACCGATGCAACGTCTTGCTGCAGTCTTGCTCGTCTCGGGTCTGGCCATCGGTCCGGTCGCCGCCCAGTCGACCTTTGAGCCGCCGCCGGCCGACGAAAACCATCAGGGCGACGTGGAAAGCCAGATCGAGGATGGCCTGAACGGCTTCATGGACAAGCTGCTGGACAAGGTCCAGCCGCATCTGGACCAGCTTGGCCGCGACCTGAACGACACCGTAAACAGCTTCGGACCGGTCTTTGACGAACTGGGCGATCTGATGGATGACGTCGGAAACTATCAAACGCCCGAGCGTCTGGAGAATGGCGACATCCTGATCCGACGCCGCGCGGACGCCCCGCCGCCTCCGCCGATCGGGGACACGCTACGCGATTTTCTGAACCCAAATTCCCCGTCCAGCGACGGGCAGGCACAGCCCCGACAGCCGGAAGCTGCGCCAAGCGAGCCGCCTCCCTCGGATATCCCGGAACCCCTGCCCGACCAGAACGGCACCGAGATCGAGCTTTAGGGCGCGAAGCTTTCGATCCAATCGACCAGTCGCGGCAGGCTTTGCGTTTGCAGGTCATAGCCTTCGGCGATTGTCCGGCGCGCTGCAGCTCGAAGCCGGGCGGCTTCGGGATCACCCGCCAGTCCACGGACCAACGCCGACACCAGTGCCTCTTGGTCGAAAAAGGGAACCAGCCGCCCATTTTCTCCGTCCGTGACCAGTTCACGCACGGGTTCGGTGTCGGAAGCGACGATATAGCACCCGGCCGCCATCGCTTCGGTCAGTGACCAGCTTAGCACGAAGGGATAGGTCAGATAGCAATGCACCCGACTTATCCGCAGCAAGGAAAGATATTGCTGGTAAGGCACGCGTCCCAGGAAATGGATGCGGTCAAGGTCCAGCCGACCGTCCAGTTCGGCCAGCATCTTGTCCTTCCAACTGGCGGCATCGCGCGGCTGGCTGCCATAGCTGACACCATCGCCCCCGACCAGCACGACCTGTGCCTGCGGCCGCGCGGCCAACACGTCAGGTAGCGCGCGCATCAGCCGGTGAAAGCCGCGATACGGCTCAAGCGAGCGGGAAACATAGCTCAGCACTTCATCCGCCGCGGTCAGCACCCGGCCGTCGGGCAATTCCAGTCGGGCCTCGGGATCGGGGCGGACCTTTTCGCAATCAATGCCGTCATGGATCACGGTCAGCTTCTGGCGCAGTTCGGGCGGAAACGAGTTGGCCTGATAGGCGGTCGGCGCCAAGCCCCCATCGGCCTGCACCAATCCCTGGATCAGGTGAGCCGAGCGGGTGATCGCGAATGCGCGCGCATCGTCGGTATCCGGGTTGATTTCGGGGTCGAAACCGACATCGTGCCCGCGCGTGCGATACAGAAGCTCGGCATAGACCAGCAGCCTCGCCTGCGGCCAGATTTCGCGCAGGAACAGCGTCTCACCCCAGCCGCTATGCCCAAAGATCAGATCGGGCGTATAGCCGTGACGATCGCGCAAAGCGCGGCAGCCCCGCGCCGCCAACCACCCCCGCCCGGCATGTTCCGCATAGGCGCGTGCCAATCCGCTTGGCGGCTTTTCCGCCGGCGGGGCCTTGTAACGGACGGTGCGCACCGGCGAGGGCCGCTTGTTCTGTTCGTCCGTCAACGCCAGGACCTCATGCCCGCGCGCGACCAGCGCAGGGGCCAGATGCAGGAACTGGCCGGGGAAATTCTGGTGGACGAGCAGAATTTTCATCTGCGCTGGTCAAGGAATGCCGCGTCGATCAGCCGCCGGGTATAGTCACTTTCCGGGGCTTCGAACACGGCATCGGTCGATCCATGTTCAACCACCTCGCCCGCGCGCATTACCATGATCTGGTGGGACATCGCGCGAACGACGCGCAGATCGTGGCTGATGAACAGAAAGGCCAGCCCATGGCGCCGCTGTAGCCTGCGCAAAAGCTCGACGATCTGGACCTGGACAGTCATGTCCAGCGCGCTGGTCGGTTCGTCCAGCACCACCAGCTTGGGGTTCAGGATCATGGCACGCGCGATTGCGATCCGCTGTCGCTGTCCGCCGCTGAACTCATGCGGATAGCGATGCATGGTCGCGGGGTCCAACCCCACCTCTCGCATGATCTCGTCCACCATGTCGCGGCGGTTCCGGCCCGGCTCGACCCCGTGAACGCCCAGACCTTCCGAGATGATCTGCTCGACCGTCATGCGCGGAGACAGGCTGCCAAAGGGATCCTGGAACACGATCTGCATGTCCCGGCGCAGCGCCCGCAGCGGCCGCCCCGACAGATGCGAGATGTCACGCCCCAGATAGGCGATACTGCCCTCGCTTTCGATCAGCCGCATGATCGCCAGTGCAAGCGTCGTCTTGCCCGAACCGGATTCGCCGACGATGCCCAGCGTTTCCCCCGCCCGGACCGCAAGCGTTGCCCCGTTCACTGCCTTCACATGGCCAATGGTGCGGCGCAGAAACCCGCGCTGGATCGGGAACCAGATCTTCAGATCCTGGGTCGAGACCACCTCTGGCGCGTCAGAGGGAACAGGATCCGCACGACCCTGCGGTTCTGCGGCCAACAGCATGCGGGTGTATTCGTGCTGCGGATCGGCAAAAATCGCCTCGACCGGGCCTTGCTCGACAATTTCGCCGCCCTTCATCACGCAGACGCGGTCGGCAATGCGGCGCACCAACCCCAGATCATGGCTGATGAACAGCATCGACAGCCCTTCGGCTGCCTTCAACTCGGCCAGAAGATCCATGATCTGTGCCTGAATGGTCACGTCCAGTGCGGTGGTCGGCTCATCCGCGATCAGAAGTTCGGGGCCGTTGGCCAGCGCCATCGCGATCATCACGCGCTGCCGCTGCCCGCCCGACAACTGGTGCGGATAGTCCGCCAGCCGCGTTTCAGGATCACGGATGCCGACGCGGGTCAGAAGTTCAACAATACGCGCCCGCGCCGCATCCCCATGCAAGCCCTGATGCAGCGCCAAGCTTTCGGCAAGCTGGCGTTCCAGCGTGTGAAGCGGGTTCAGCGAAGTCATCGGCTCTTGAAAAATGAAGCTGATGTCATTGCCCCGCACGCGGCGAAGATCGGCCTCGGACGCGCCGACAAGTTCTTTGCCAAGGTAATGGACCGAGCCGGAAAGCTGCGCGGCATCGCCCAGCAGGCCGACGGTCGACAGCGCCGTGACCGACTTGCCCGAGCCAGATTCCCCGACCAGCGCCACCGTCTCTCCCTTGCCCACGGTGAAGCTGACGCCGCGAACGGCGGGGACTAGCTTGCCATCCTGCCGAAACCCGATCCGCAGGTCCGAGACTTCAAGAACCGGCGTCATCGAAAGGTCTTCCTTGGATCGAAGGCGTCGCGGATGCCTTCGAAGATGAAGACCAGCAGCGACAGCATGATGGCAAACGAGAAGAAGGCGGTGAAGCCCAGCCAGGGTGCTTGCAGGTTCTGCTTGGCCTGCAATGCCAGCTCACCCAGCGAGGGGGCCGAGGTTGGCAGCCCATAACCCAGGTAGTCCAGTGCGGCGAGCGACGAGATCGTGCCGGTCACCACAAAGGGCAGCATCGTCAGGGTCGCCACCATCGCGTTGGGCAGGATGTGGCGGAACATGATCTTGCGGTCACTGACGCCAAGGGCGCGGGCCGCGCGGACATATTCGAAATTCCGCGCCCTCAGGAACTCGGCCCGGACGACGCCGACCAGCGCCGGCCAGCCAAACAGGATCGAGACGAAGACCAGCAGCCAGAAGCTGCGCCCCAGAATAGCGAACAGGATGATAATGACGTAAAGAGAAGGGGTTGATCCCCATATCTCAAGCAATCTCTGAAGGACCAGATCGGTGCGCCCGCCGAAATAGCCCTGGACCGCGCCGGCGGCGATGCCGATCGCGGAACCGACGATGGTGACGATCAGCGTGAAGAGGATCGACAGGCGGAAACCATAGATGACCCGCGCCAGCACATCGCGCGAGGTGTCATCCGTGCCCAGCAGGTGCTGGCTGTCGGGTGCGCTGGGGGCAGTGCCCACGTTGTTGATGGTGCGATAGTGGTAGGGGATCGGCGGCCATAGCATCCAGCCCTGCTGCACCTTTTCGCCAGCGACCATACCGGTCTCGGCCGCTTCCTTCTGGACCGCATCGGGATCGTCCCAGCACTCCTCTCGTCCGCCGGTACGGATCAGGCATTGCACACCGGGGTCGGTGTAGATCGCCTCGGTCCCGAAATCACCGCCAAAGGCCGTCTCGGGGTAGAAGCGATAGGCAGGGAAATACCAGCCGCCCTTGAAGTTGACGACGATCGGACGATCATTGGCGATCAGTTCCGCAAACAACGACGCCACGAACAGGATGGTGAAGACCACCAGCGACCAGAAGGCGCGCTTGTTGCGGCGGAAATTCCGCAGACGGCGCCGGTTAAGTTCGGTCATGGCCATCAGCCGGCCCTTTTCTCGAAGTCGATGCGGGGGTCGACCAGCACATACATCAGATCCGACAGGATCCCGACCAGAAGCCCCAGCAGGCCAAAGACATAAAGCGTGCCGAAAATGACCGGGTAATCGCGCTGAACCGCCGCCTCGAAGCCAAGCCGCCCCAGCCCGTCAAGCGAGAAGATCGTCTCGATCAGTATGCTGGAACCGAAAAACACACCCAGGAACATCGCCGGAAAGCCCGCGATCACGATCAGCATGGCGTTGCGGAAGACATGGCCGTAAAGCACCTTGCGCTCGGTCAGGCCCTTGGCCCGGGCGGTCATCACGTATTGCTTGTTGATCTCGTCAAGGAAGCTGTTCTTGGTCAGCAAGGTCAGGGTGGCAAAGCTGGAAATCGTCGTCGCGATCACTGGCAGCGTGATGTGCCACAGATAGTCCTTGGCCTTCCCAAACAGGCTCAGCTCGGAAAAATTGTCGCTGGTCAAACCTCTTAGCGGAAAGATCTGCCAATAGCTTCCCCCAGCGAAGACGACCATCAGCAGGACCGCGAACAGGAAGGCTGGGATCGCATAGCCGATGATGATCGCACCGCTGGTCCAGGTATCGAAGGGCGTGCCGTTCCTGACGGCCTTGCGGATACCAAGCGGGATCGAGATGCAATAGGCGATCAACGTCGACCACAGGCCCAGCGTGATCGAGACAGGCATCTTTTCCAGAACCAGGTCGATGACCGAGATCGAACGGAAGAAGCTGACCCCGAAATCGAAGCGCAGGTAATTGCCCAGCATGATCATGAAGCGCTTCGCCGCGCCGATCTTTTCCTTGTGGCAATCGGGCGATTTCAGGTCCGGGTCACCTTGGTGATCGGCCGTGCAGGTGATCCGGGCGAAGCCCATCTGCACTTCAAGCTGGTCCAGCAGCTCGGGCGGGATACCCCGGGCGCCCGCATATTCACTGGACTGGGCCTGCTGCGTATCGCCGCCCGCGCCCGCAATATTGCGGAACGCGTCGCCCTCGCCCTGGACGCGGGCGATCACCTGTTCGATCGGACCACCGGGAACGAACTGCGTCAAAGTGAAGTTGACCAGCATGATGCCGATCAGCGTTGGAATGATCAGCAGCAACCGCCGCAGAATATAGGCTGCCATCCTGCCCCGTCTCTAGTCTTGCCCGCTTGGCAGGCTCAGCGCAAAGCGCCGGATTGTTTCAGCTTTTCAGCCTTATCCGCGTCATACCACCAGAAATCAAGCTCACCCAGCGCATAGGGCGGGATCTTCTCGGGGTGGCCGAAGATATCGAAATAGGCCAGCGTGTAATCGGCCTTGTACCATTGCGGCACCCAGAAGCGCAGGCTGCGAAGGGCGCGGTCCAGTGCGTGGATGGTGGTGTCCATCTCTTCCTGCGAGGTCGCCTCGATCCCCTTCTTGATAAGCGCATCGATGGCGGGATTGGCCAAGCCCATCGGGTTGAAGACATCGGCAGTATTTTCGGAACCGAAGACCTGCTCGGTCCCGCCGCTGATGTAGAAGCTTTGGCCCAGACTGTCTGTGACCATGTCGAAGTCATGGCTGCGGGTGCGGTTCGTCATCTCGGCATCATCGACGCGGGCATTGACCGCATCCACGCCAAGTGCGCGCAAGTTCTGGACATAGGGGTTGATGATGCGATCGAAGCTTTGGTTGTCGTTCAGAATTTCAAGCTTCAGGATCTCGCCCTTGGAGTTGCGGCGCAGCCCGTCGGGGCCGACCGCCCAGCCGGCCTCGTCCAGCAATTTCGACGCTTTGCGCAGATTGCTGCGATCAAGCTGGTTCTTGCCCGACACCGGCTGCACGACCGCGTCTTCGGTCAGGACGCTGGGCGGAAGATCCTTGGCCAAAGGCTGAAGCAGGGCCAGTTCGCCCTCGGACGGCTTGCCGCTGGCGGCCAGGTCGCTGTTATCCCAGAAGGAATTGACCCGCGTGTTCAGTCCATAGAACAGGGTCTCGTTCGACCATTCGAAGTTGAACACCAACCCCATGGCTTCACGCACGCGGATGTCCTGGAACTGCGGACGGCGCAGGTTGAAGACCCATGCCTGACCCGAGGCAATGTCGCCGCGCGGCACCACCTCCTGCTTGACGGTACCATTCTTCAGCGCCGGAAAATCATAGCGCGTCGCCCAATGGATCGACGATACCTCGTTGCGGAAGGTATAGACGCCTGCCTTGAAAGCCTCGAACGCACTGTCGTAATCGCCGAAATATTCCAGCCGGATACGGTCGAAATTGTGACGCCCGACATTGATCGGCAGATCCTTGCCCCAGTAATCGGGATTGCGCTTCACCGTCATCGAACGGCCCATCTCGGCCGTGTCAAAGACATAGGGCCCCGACCCCAGGAAAGGCTTGTCCGAGCTTTGTTCGATATCCCGCTTGTTTTTCAGGAAATCTTCGCGCGAAAAGACGATCTGGCTGCCGACCTGCTGGATCACGTCGCGGCGCGGATAGCCGGGCTGGAAGATGAACTTGATGCTGTGGTCGTCGATCACTTCGGCCTTGGCGACCATCTTGGCGATACCGGTGCGATAGGAAGACAGGCCCTTGTCGCGCAAAAGCTCGAACGAGAACAAAACGTCATGCGCCGTCAGCGGCGTCCCGTCCGAGAACTTTGCCTCGGGCCGCAAATGGAAGATCACCCAGTCCCGGCTTTCGGGATACTCGATTGTCTCGCAGACAAGGCAATAGGATGAACCGCGCTCGTCCAGCGCATCTTCCATCAGCCGTTCAAGCATGATGACCGAAAGCGGTCCTGCGCGCCCGCGATGGGTGAAGGGGTTATAGCTGTCAAAGCCTCCCATCGCCCATTCCGAGATTTCACCCCCCTTGGGTGCGTCCGGGTTGACATAGGGCAGGTGCTTGTAATCGGCCGGCAGCGCCGGGGCGCCAAATGTGGCAATGCCATGCGAGGTGATGGTCTTGCCGTTGGCTTGCGGCGCGGTTGCGGCAGGCGGGGTGGTGCCGGGATCGGGCACAGGCTGCGGTGTCTGCGCGGCGGCCAGGCCGGGAACCAATGCCAGGAACGCAAACATCGGGGCATGTCGCAGCATCTGCATCGTCATGGGGTCTTGTTGATCCTCTTGCTCGTTTGGTCCGGCGCATCCCAGCCCTTGCCCGACACGCTAGCAGCAGGGCCGCCCGGTTCAACAAGCAATTGCGTGATCCGCTGTCCCGCTCCTGCAATGACAAAGGGCGCCCGCTTCGGGGCGCCCTGCAATCGCTGGCCTTCCGGCGACGGTTTACTGGCTTTGCAGATAGGCGATCAGGTTTGCGCGATCCTCGACCTTGGGCAGACCCGCGAAGGTCATCTTGGTGCCCTTGACCACCGATTTCGGGTTGGTCAGGAATTCCTGCAGCGCCTCGGGCGTCCAGTCGCCGCCATGGGCCTTCATGCCGTCGGAATAGCCGAAGCCTTCCACCGTGGCGACCGGGCGGCCGACCACGCCATCAAGATGCGGCCCGGTGCTGTTCGCGCCGTCAAGCTTGTGGCAGGCCTTGCACTTGCTGAAGACCTTTTCGCCCGCTGCGGCATCGGCCGAAGCAAGCACGGTTGCGAAGTCGGGGCCGGCATCCTTGCCTTCGTCCCCTGCCGAGGCACTTTCCGCAACGGGAATGGTATAGGCTTGGGCATGTTCTTCGCCCTCGCCGCCGTGACCGGATGTGCCGACGTGGAAAATGCCCGACGCGGCCCAATTCATCAGCAAAAGAAACAGGAGCGCGCCGATAAATGCTCCGGCTGCCTTGGTGACGGTCATCGTGTCGAACATATCTGCGGATCCCTTGTGCGGTCTGTCCGTGGAACAGGCGTATCTAGGCGCTTTTGTTCTGTTGGATCAAGGTATAGTTGTGCCTTCGCATGGAACAGGCTGCGGCGGTGTGCGTCACCTGCCACGGCCGGATTTGAGGCTTCGACATGACCAAGAACGTGATCGCATTCCAGGGTGAACCGGGCGCTTACAGCCACCAGGCCTGCCGATTTTACCGGCCGGGCATGGAAGTCCTGCCCTGCCGCACGTTTGAGGACACGATCGACGCCGTCCGCCAGGGCCGCGCTGAACTGGCCATGCTGCCGGTCGAAAACTCGACCTATGGCCGGGTCGCCGACATTCACCACCTGTTGCCGGAAAGCGGCCTTCACATCATTGACGAGGGATTCGTTCGGGTCAGAATCGCCCTTCTTGGCGTTCCCGGAGCAAAGATTTCGGACGTGACCGACGCCATGAGCCACCCGGTCCTGCTGGGCCAGTGCCGCGGCTTCATGCGCGAGCACGGGATTCGCGGCATCGTCGGCGCGGATACTGCCGGATCGGCGCTTGAGGTGGCCAAACGCGCCGAACCGGCGCTGGCGGCGCTGGCCTCTCCGCTCGCCGGAGAGATCTACGGCCTCGACGTCCTCGCCTCGGGGATCGAGGATCGCCAGAACAACACGACGCGTTTCCTGATCATGTCGCGCGAGCCCGATTTCAGCCGCCGCGCGAATGCGCAGGGCGGCCAGACTATGATGACGACCTTCGTCTTCCGCGTCCGCAACATCCCGGCCGCGCTTTACAAGGCGCTTGGCGGATTCGCCACGAACGGCATCAACATGACCAAGCTGGAAAGCTACATGGTCGACGGCATCTTCACCGCGACCCAGTTCTATGCCGATATCGAGGGCCATCCCGAGGATCCCTCGGTCGCCCTGGCTTTGGCCGAGCTGGGCTATTTCACGGAAAGCCTGGAAATCCTGGGCGTCTATCCCGCCGATCCGCTGCGGGCGGAACAACGCGGCGGCCAGACGGCCTGAAATCCGTTCCCGGATCGCGGATCAGCCGGGCTGGCCGACCGCGATCTGGTTGACGAATTCCTCGATCCGGTGCGCGAATTTCCGGTCGAGTTGTCCCTTGGCCAGTTTTGCCGTCTGGATCATCAGCCGCGCCTTCATTCCGCGCGGGGCCACGTCGATTTCGCACAGCATCCGGGATTTCGTCCGGGTCAGCGCGACGACGGTTATCTTGATCTCGACGTTGAAATGCGACGACTGCCCCTCGAAGACCATCTGCTCGGGCGGCTGATAGGTGGCAAGCGTCAGCGCAAGCTCTCGCGGTCGGCCACGCCAGTCGAAATCGATCTGCCACGAGGTGCCGGCCCTGACCGGACCGGCATCCTTGCGCCGCACCTCTGCGCCGCGGCGCAGCAACAATCTTTCCAGCCTGTCGAAATCGCTGACCGCCCCGAACAGCACCTCGGCGGGCAGATCGGTATCCTGGCGCGTGGAAAATTTCATCGTTCACCGAGCAGCTTTAAAAGGAATGGCCCTCTTAAACGAAATCGGTCCGGCCATTGCAAGGCCGCCACGCTCAGCTAGGAATGTTTTTGCTGATACAATCACAGGTTGCAATTGTCAGCTCAAAAAAGCATCCAACCCTGATGTCCGCCCCGCGAGACCCCAGCCCGCCCGCATCTGAACCGGTGATGATGGATCTGAAGATCCTCGCCACGACGGATCTGCACATGCACATCCTCGATCACGATTACCTTGCGGACCGGCCCAGCCAGCGCTTTGGCCTGTCCCGCACGGCAACAGTGATCGCGGCCGAACGGGCAAGCGCCGCGAACAGCCTGCTTCTTGACAATGGCGACAGCCTTCAGGGCGGGCCGATGGGGGATTTCCTTGCCGATGCCGGGTGGCGCGGCAGGTCTGGCCACCCGGCCATCGCAGCAATGAACACACTGCGCTATGATGCGGCGACGCTGGGAAACCACGATTTCAGTCACGGGCTGCGCTATCTGAACAATGCCCTGCGCGATGCGGATTTCCCGATCGTCTCGACCAATCTTCTCAGCCGTCGCGGCCTGCCGGTCCACGCGTGCGTGATGCTGCAACGGATGATGCGGGATCGCCGGGGCGGAGCCTGGCCGCTGCGGATTGGGATACTGGGATTCCTGCCCCCGCAGACCGTCGACTGGGAACCAGAGTTGCGGCAGGCGACCCGGATCGGGGATATTCTCGAACACGCGCAAGCCGGGATTGTCGCATTGCGGACGGGGGGCGCGGACCTGGTGATTGCCCTGTCCCACAGCGGGATCGCGGACCTGCAACCTGTTCCCATGATGGAAAACGCGGCAACGGCGCTGGCGGCGCTGCCCGGAATCGATGCGGTTATTGCAGGGCACACGCATCGGGTCTTTCCCTCGGACCAGCATCCTGCGGGTCCGGGAATCGATCCGCAGCGCGGGACACTCGCGGGCAAGCCATGCGTGATGCCGGGCTTCTGGGGATCGCATCTTGGCGTGATCGAACTTGCGCTGCAAAGATCCTCCGCAGGGAAGTGGTCCGTGGCCAATTTTCGCTGCCGGGCAGAACCCGCGCGCGCCCTGCCCCCGCATCAGCCCGTCATCCGGACGGCCCAGCCCGCGCATCGTGCCACGCTGCATCATTTCCGGCGCAGAATCGGGCGCAGCGACGTGGCGCTGACCAGCTTCTTCACCATGCTCGGACATGATCCCGGCCTGCGGCTTGTCTGCATGGCGCAGCGCTGGCACGCCCGCCGACTTCTGGCGGCCGGGCCTTGGCGTGACCTGCCCATCCTTTCGGCCGCAGCCCCCTTTCGCGCGGGCGGGCGCGGCGGGCCGGATCACTATACCGATGTTCCGGCAGGTCCGTTGACCCTGCGCAGCCTGGCCGACCTGTACCTGTTTCCCAACCGGTTATGCGCAATCCTGGTCTCGGGCGCGGATGTTGCCTGCTGGCTGGAGCGTTCGGCCAGCATCTTCCTGCGCATCGCGCCGGGAGCGCAGGATCAGCCGCTGATCGACCCCGAATTTCCCGGCTATAATTTCGACCTGATCGACGGGGTCGGCTGGCAACTGGACCTGTCCCAACCGCCGCGCCATGCCGCGGACGGGCGTTTGCTTGATCCCGATGCAAGGCGCGTCACGAACCTTCGCCACCGGGGGCGGCCGGTCACACCCGACCAGCGCTTCGTGCTGGTGACCAACAGCTATCGGTTGTCGGACAGCGGCGTCTTTTCTGCCATCGCCGCGCGGCGCAGGGTTGTTCTGCAAGGGGGCGCCCGGACGCGCGATGTTCTGCGCCGATATGTCGCCACCCAACGCATGGTTGCGCCAACCGGCCCCTTGGGATGGAACTTTCTTTCCATGCCGGGAACCACGGTCCGTTATGCCACCGGACCCGGTGCCGCGCGTCATCTGGAACTTCTGGGCTTCCGCTATGATCAGATCGGCCAGACCCCGGACGGCTTTCTTGACCTCCGTCTTTATCTTTGACTGTCAGGAACGGGTTGCATCCCGCGCGTGACCCGCCTATCTAGGCCGGGAGAGGTTGGCGCGGGCGAGCGCCTCGCCAACCCGGTCAGGTCCGGAAGGAAGCAGCCGTAACGAGCCCCGCTTGGGTCGTTGTCCAGCCTCTCACCCGCGGAACGCCGACTTGCGGCGATTCGGCCGCACCCTTACCGCCCCTCACGACGAGCCGCCTCATGTCGCAAACGCCCCGGATCATTTGCCTTGGCGCGATGCTTTGGGATGTCATCGGCCACAGTCCGGTCATCCTGCGCATCGGAGATGATGTCGCGGGACGCATTCATCAGCGGCCGGGCGGAGTCGCGCTGAATGTCGCCGTCGCGCTGGCTCGGCACGGGCTTGCCCCCTCGATCATCTCTGCCGTCGGCCGGGATTCGCCCGGAGAGGCCCTGATCGCCGAGACGCGGGCCCTGGGCGTCGCGACCGACTGGTTGTGGCGCGATGGCCCCCTTCCGACCGATCTTTACATGGCGATCGAGGCTCCGGGTGGGCTGGTCGCCGCCATTGCCGATGCGCACGGGCTGGAAGCAGCGGGCCCGGCGATCCTAGCCCCTCTGCAGGATGGTAGGCTGGGCGACGCCACCCGGCCCTGGGACGGAACGCTGGTCGTCGATGGAAACCTGACGCTTGAGACGCTGGCCCTGATCGCCCGTGATCCCTGCTTTGCCCGCGCTTCGCTGCGCATCGTTCCGGCCAGCCCGGACAAGGCGGAACGGTTGGCCCCGCTGCTGGGTCATGACAACGCCATCTTCCACATCAACCGTGCCGAAGCCGAGGCGCTGGCCGGGCGCACGCTTGCCGATTCGATCGAGGCGGCCGAGGCCATTCGCGCGATGGGCGCCGCCCGCGTCATCGTGACCGATGGTCCCCGCCCTGCCGCCGAAGCGGCGCGCAATGCCGCCACCATCTGCCAGACCCCACCCACCGTCGCCGCCCGGCACGTGACCGGCGCGGGCGACAGCTTCCTTGCCGCGCATCTTGCGGCCGAACTTTCGGGCGCTCTGCCCGCGCAGGCGCTGGATCAGGCGATCCGTGCCGCAGCAAGCCACATCACGGCCAGTCCCGTTCCAGGAAAGGATATCGCATGAAGGACCTGCTGGTCTTTGCCCCCGAAGTCAAAGACGCCCTGGCGGCAAAGCGCCCCATTGTCGCGCTTGAATCGACCATCATCACCCACGGGATGCCCTATCCCCAGAACCTCGAAGTCGCCCGCAAGGTCGAAGCGACGGTGCGCGAGGCGGGTGCCGTGCCCGCCACCATCGCCATCATCAAGGGCCTGATCCATATCGGCCTGGACGACGCCACGCTTGAGGCGCTGGCCTCGACGCCGGGAACCGAAGTGATGAAGCTGTCGCGCGCTGACCTCGCCGCCTGCCTTTCCCTTGGCCGCACCGGCGCGACCACGGTTGCTGCGACCATGATCTGCGCGAACCTGGCCGGTATCCATGTCTTTGCCACCGGTGGCATCGGCGGCGTCCACCGTGGCGCGGAATCCAGCTTCGATGTCTCGGCCGACCTGCAGGAGCTGGCACGGACGCCGGTCACGGTCGTCGCAGCCGGTGCCAAGGCGATCCTTGATCTGCCGAAAACCCTGGAAGTGCTGGAGACTCTGGGCGTCCCGGTCATTGCGGTGGGCCAGGATCAGCTTCCGGCCTTCTGGTCGCGCGAATCGGGTCTTGCCGCGCCGCTGCGCATGGACGATCCCGCCCAGATCGCCGCTGCCGCGAAAACGCGCGCCGCGCTGGGTCTGATCGGCGGCCAGTTGGTCGTGAACCCGATTCCCGAAGCAGCCGAGATCCCGCGTTCGGTCATGATCCCGGTGGTGGAACAGGCGCTGGCCGAGGCCGCTGCACAAGGCATCGCCGCGAAGTCCGTGACCCCCTTCCTGCTGCAGCGCATCTTCGAACTGACCGAGGGCCGCTCGCTCGACGCCAATATCGCACTGGTTCTGAACAATGCGCGTGTGGCCGCCGGCATCGCTGCCGCGATGGTCTAGGAAAACAGCGCCGACAGGTTCACTGAATCGCGCTCGCCCAGATTGGCCGCGTGATACTGCATGAACCTGTCGGCCGCCGCGGCACCGGCCTCTCGCAGTTCGTCAAGAAGTCCCGGCGCAGGCACAATCTTGGTCCCCGCGCCAAGTGAAGTCATGGTGAAATCGTCCATGATCATGTGGATCAGCACGTTCTTCATCGGTCGCCCGGTGAGCCGGTTTTCCCGGTGCAGCGTCTTCACGAAATTGATTGCGCGCAATTCCCGCAGCAGCGATGCGTTGAAGCTGATCTCGTTCACCCGGTCCTGGATTTCTCCGGGTGTGTGCGGGACGGTATCGCGCAGCATCGGGTTGATGTTCACGATCACCACGTCGCGCGGCAGATCCGGAGTGAACAGCGGAAACAGCGCCGGATTCCCCGAATAACCGCCATCCCAATAGGCTTCCCGCCGCCCGGTCGAAGGATCGTCGATCTCGACCGCACGGAACAGCGCCGGAAGGCAGGCAGATGCCATCACCGCATCAACCGTGACCTCGGCCCCGCCAAAAACCCGGATGCGCCCGGTGCGCACATTTGTGGCCGAGACGAAAAGCCGTGGCCCCCGGTCCTGCCCCGTCAGCGGATGGGGCATCTCGCGCAGGATCGCGCCCAGCGGATTGGTATAGAAGGGGCCTGAATCATAGGGGCTGAAGATCCGGGTCAACCCCTCCATCCAGGCGATCGGTGACATCAACTCGGTCAGGCGCTGCAAGCCGCGCGGCACCGGGAACATCGAGTGGATCCAGCGCACCACGCGGTTGTCGCTGATCTGACTGACCTGCGACCAGATATAGTCCAGGTTCTCCAATGCGGCGTCCCTGCCCCGGCGCCCCGGTCCGCAAGCCAGTCCGGCCGCCAAGGCCGCGCCATTCAGCGCCCCGGCCGAGGTGCCGCTGATACCCGCGATCTCGATCTCGTCGTCCTGCAGAAGCCGTTCGATCGCGCCCCAGGCGAAGGCTCCATGCGCCCCGCCACCCTGAAGGGCCAGGTTGATGCGTTTCACAGCCATGCGAGCCTCGATCCATTGTGCACTTGCAGCATACATTGCCGCGATGCAGCACAACACCCTTGCCGGAAATCGCTCGCGCGATAATGATGTCGCGAATTGGGACAAGAGGACGAAGATGCCCGAATTGACCGCGATGGCTGGCTTTGCGGCACTGGCACTTGGCATGGTGCTGACACCGGGGCCGAACATGATCTACCTGGTCTCGCGCTCGATCTGCCAGGGCAGCCGCGCGGGGCTGATGTCGCTTTCGGGGGTGGCGCTGGGTTTCGTCTTCTACATGCTTTGCGCGGCCTTCGGCATCACCGCCATCGTGATGGCCGTGCCCTATGCATATGACGCGCTGCGGATCGCGGGCGCGATCTATCTGGGCTGGCTGGCATGGCAGGCGCTGAAGCCCGGCGGACGCTCGGCCTTTCAGGTCCGCGACCTGCCGCCGGACAGCCCGCGGAAGCTGTTCCTGATGGGGCTATTCACCAACCTTTTGAACCCCAAGGCGGCGGTGCTGTATCTTTCGCTGCTGCCCCAATTCATCAACCCCGCTCAGGGCGGTGTTCTGGCGCAGGCGCTGACGCTGGGCTTCACCCAGATCGCCATCAGCCTGTCGGTCAATGCGCTGATCGTGCTGGGCGCTGGACAAGTCGCCCTGTTTCTTGCGCGCCGGCCCGGCTGGGCAAGGGCGCAGCGCTTGCTGATGGGAACGGTGCTGGCAGGGCTGGCGATCCACCTTGCCCGACAGGTCCGTAGATAGATTCTGCCGCGATTTTCACCGTTTTTCAAATACCCCTGCGACGGCGCAGTCACCGCGCCCGCGGGGATCAGTCCTCGGCCTGAGCCTCGGCGCGCGACTTGCCGGCCACGTCCAGCGCCAGCGTCGCCGCCATGAAGGCGTCGAGATCGCCGTCCAGCACGCCCTGCGTGTCCGAGGTTTCGTGCGAGGTGCGCAGATCCTTCACCATCTGGTAGGGATGCAGCACATACGACCGGATCTGGTTGCCCCAGCCGGCATCGCCCTTTGCCTCGTGCTGGGCGTTGATCGCGGCGTTACGCTTGTCCAATTCCATCTGATACAGGCGCGATTTCAGCGCGGCCATTGCGTTGGCGCGGTTCTGGTGCTGTGACTTTTCGGACGAGGTCACGACGATCCCCGACGGAAGGTGGGTGATCCGCACGGCCGAATCGGTGGTGTTGACGTGCTGACCGCCCGCACCGGACGAACGATAGGTGTCGATGCGGATGTCCTTGTCGGGGATGTCGATCTCGATATTGTCGTCGACCACCGGATAGACCCACACGGACGAGAACGACGTATGCCGCCGCGCCGCCGAATCATAAGGCGAGATGCGCACCAGCCGGTGCACGCCCGATTCCGATTTCAGCCAACCATAGGCATTGGGCCCCGAGATCTTGTAGGCCGCAGAACGGATCCCGGCCTCTTCGCCCGGTGTTTCTGACTGCAGCTCGACGTTATAGCCCTTCTTCTCGGCCCAGCGGACATACATGCGTGCCAGCATCGACGCCCAGTCGGCGCTTTCCGTGCCGCCAGCACCCGCATTGATCTCAAGGAAGGTGTCATTGCCGTCGGCCTCGCCGTTCAGCAGCGCCTCCAGCTCTTTCTGGGCGGCCGTCTCGGCCAGGGACTTCAAGGATGCTTCGGCATCCGCAACGATCTCGGCATCGCCCTCGGCCTCTCCCAGCTCGATCAGGTCGGCATTGTCGGACAGCTCGGTTTCGATGCGGCGATAGGTCTCGACCGCGTCGCTCAGCATCTGGCGGTCGCGCATCAGCTTCTGGGCGCGGGCGGGATCGGACCAGATGTCCCCGACCTCGATCATTGCGTTCAGCTCTTCCAGCCGATGGGGCGCGGTCTCCCAGTCCATGCGCTGACCGAGCAGTTTCAGCGATTTGCGGATCGCTTCGATGGTGGCTTGAGTCTCGGCACGCATGGGTTTCTCTTTCGGGCAACGGATTGCGGATCAGGGCAAGACAAATAGCGCGAGGGCGGGCCGCTCGCAAGCGCCCCGCCGGAAAAGCTGCGCTCAGTAAAGTCCGCCCGAGGACAGTGTCCCGAAGTCCGCCTTCTTCGGAATGACCTTCTTGCGACCGGTCGAAGTGGTGACCGCGCTGCCCTGATCGCCACCTTGGCTGTAAAGCGGCAGAACCGCGGGATCGACCCGTTCGAAGCCGCCATCGACAAGGCCCAGCCCGCTCAGGTCCTGACCATCGCGGAAATATTCGGCGATGACGTTGTCACCCTTGGCGTCCGGACCCAGGATGGCGCCACTGAAGCGGTCGATGTTGACGAAATGGCCGCCCGGCGGAACGCGGAACTGGGTCCCGCCATATTCCTTGATCGCTTCCTTCATGAACTCGTTGAAGACCGGCACGCACAGCGTCCCGCCATAGGCATCCTCGCCCATGGTGCGCGGCTGGTCGTAACCCAGATAGCAGCCCGCCACGATGTCCGAGGTAAAGCCGATGAACCACACGTCCTTGGCATCGTTGGTCGTCCCGGTCTTGCCCGCGACCGGCACCGGCAGGTTCACGCCCCTGCCCGATCCGCGCTTTACCACGCCTTCCATCATCGAGGTCAACTGATAGGCGGTGATGGCGTCCATCACCCTTTCTCGGTTCGTCTCGACCGAGGGCGCAGCGCCCATCGGCAGCGTGGCTTGCCCGCAGTTCAGGCAGGTCCGCTGGTCATGGCGATAGATGGTGCGCCCGCGCCGGTCCTGCACGCGGTCGACCAGCGTGGGTTCCACCCGTTCGCCGCCATTGGCGAACATCGCATAGGCGGCGACCATCTTGAACAGCGTCGTTTCCTGCGAGCCAAGGCTGTTGGCCAGGTAGTGCGAGAGATGGTCATAGACCCCGAACTTCTCGGCATACTGGGCCACGGTATCCATGCCGATATCCTGCGCGATACGGATCGTCATCAGGTTCCGGGATTGTTCGATGCCGGTGCGCATGGGCGTCGGACCATAATACTTGCCCGTGCTGTTCTTGGGCGTCCACAGACCCTCGGGCGTGTTCACGACGATGGGCTCGTCAACCACGATGGTGGCGGGGGTAAAGCCACTGTCCAGCGCGGCGGCATAGACAAAGGGCTTGAAGCTGGAGCCGGGCTGCCGCTGCGCCTGCGTCGCACGGTTGAAGACCGAGCTTTGGTACGAGAACCCGCCCTGCATTGCCATGACGCGGCCGGTATTCACGTCCATCGCCATGAAACCGCCCTCGATCTCGGGCACCTGTCGCAGGGTCCAGCGGACAAAGGCGCCGCTGGCATCGTCGGTCATGCGCCGCACCAGCACGACATCGCCGACGTCCAGCAGGTCCGATGCGACCTTGGCCTTGGGACCAAGCTTGCCGGTCGCAAGGCGCTTGCGCGCCCATTGCACGTCCTTGGCGGGAATGGTCGCAGTGCCCTCTTCCTCCTCGATCCCGATCGTGGCGTCGGTTTCGCCAAGTGACAGCACCACCGCCGGATACCAGTCGTGGATGTCGCGCGGCACCTGCGCGGCGTCCAGCGCGGCGCGCCATTCCTGTTCCGTGGCCAGCTTTTCCGCGGGGATGCTGACGCGGGTGCCGCGCCAGATGCCACGGCTGCGGTCGAATTTCTCAAGCGCGCGCTGAAGGGCGGTCGCCGCGATCTGCTGCAAATCCGGCTCGATCGTCGCGCGGATCGCAAGGCCACCGCCGAAGAACTCATCCTCGCCGAATTCAGCGGACAGCTGGCGGCGGATCTCGTCGGTGAAATAGTCGCGCGGCGGCAATTGCTTCTGGAACGCCGGGAAGTCGCCATTCTGGACCGAGCGCAGCGGTAGCTTGGATTCCGCCTCATAGGTCGGCTGGTCGATATAGCCGTTCTGCCACATCTCGCGCAGGACATAGTTGCGCCGCTCGGTCACGCGCTCCTTGGCGCGGACGGGGTGATAGCGGCCGGGGGCCTGTGGCATGGCAGCCAGGGTCGCCGCCTCGTGCGGGGCAAGATCGGTCAGGGGCTTGTTGAAGTAGGTCTGCGAGGCGGCGGCCACCCCGAAGCTGTTCTGACCCAGGAAGATCTCGTTCAGGTAAAGTTCAAGAATCTGGTCCTTGGTCAGGGATTGCTCCAGCCGGGTCGCCAGGATCAGTTCCTTGATCTTGCGCTCGATGCTGCGGTCCGAGGACAAAAGGAAGTTCTTCATCACCTGCTGGGTGATGGTCGACGCCCCGCGCACGCTTTCCCCGCGCGACGCCACCGCCTGCACCATCGCGCCGATCATCCCCCGCGGGTCGAAGCCGTGGTGATAATAGAAGTTCTTGTCCTCGGCGCTGATGAAGGCTTCCTTCACCAAAGGCGGAATTTCGTCGATCGGGACGAAGATGCGGCGTTCCTGCGCGAACTCATCGATCAGGCGGCCCTCGCCGGAATAGACCCGGCTGATGGTCTTGGGCGAATACTGGGCCAGCTGCTCATGGCTGGGCAAATCGCGCGAATACATCCACAGCACCGCGCCAAGCGTCAGCGCGACAAAGAAAATTCCGGTCACGATCCAGGCAAAGATCGCTCCGAGGAACGAAAGGACGAAGCGTAGCAATGTGGACATGCCTCAGGGGATTTCCTGCGTATCTATAGTCCGCAGGGGGGCTTGCGTCAAAGCAACCTTGCCCGTCACTTGCGCGAAAGACCGGCCCGGATTGCATCGTCCTGCGCCCAGGCCGCGACCGCCCCCGCAATCGCCTGCGAGGTGCTGCGCCGCCATTCGGGATTGAACAGGTTCGCGCGGTCCCCGGCATCGGTCAGAAATCCCAGTTCGATCAGGACCGAGGGGATGTCCGGCGACTTCAGGACCGAGAACCCCGCCCCCTGCACGGGACGCCGATGCATCGCGACATGGCTGCGGTTCAGTTCGGACACAAGGAACTTGGCGAAGGCTTCGGAACGGGGCTGGGTCTCCATCCGGGCAAGGTCCATCAGGGCGCGCGCCACCTGATCATCCGTGCCCTGAAGGTCCAGCCCGGAAACCAGATCCGCACGGTCGTGGCGCATCGCAAGCTCGCGTGTCGCGCGGTCGTCGGAATCCGGGTTCCAGACATAGATCGACAGACCAGCCGCCTCGCCGGCGATCAGGGCGTCGGCGTGAAGCGAGATGAACAGGTCCGCCCGCGCCTCTCGCGCCAAAGTCATGCGCCCTTCAAGCGGAATGAAGCTGTCATCGGTGCGGGTCGGGACAACTTCGAAACCCTGACGGGTCAGCACGTCGGTCAGTTCGCGTGCAAAGCCCAGCAGCACCGCCGCCTCGCTGATCGCGCCGACCTGCGCGCCGGGATCGTGACCGCCATGCCCCGGATCGATCGCGATCCGCAGGGGCCTGTCCCCCCGGACCGCAGCTTTGGGATCAACGACCAGCGACGGCTGCGGCAGGTCGCGCAGTGCCGAAAGGGCATTGCCACGGGTCACGAAATCCTCGGGATCGACAGGTTCCAGCCGCAGCGAGACCAGCGCTCCCCCGGCCCCCGACAACGCCGGTTTCTGCACCGCCTGGCGCAGCGCATAGGGTCCGGGCAGGTCCATCACCAGCCGCGACCATCCGGGAACCGCTTTGCCCCAGCGCAGACCTGGCACGAGCCCCCGTCCCGGCAGCGCTGCAGGATCGGTGCCGGAAAAGTCGATTTCACGGAAATCGACCACCAGCCGGGGCGGTCCATCGAGGAAATAGACGCGATAGGGCACCGGCTGGCTCAGCACCAGTTCCAACTCAAGCGGACGGGGCTTGCCCCTATCCTTGCCCTCGGCCCGAAGCGAGGACTGGGCCAGGTCTATCCGGGCAAGCGCAGAACGATCCTGCGCGGCAAGCGGTGCCGCCAGGATGACCAGTAACAGCGCCCAAAGCCATTTCATCGGCTGGCCATGAAGGCCGCCAGCCGATCCAGCCCCTCGGCAATCTCGGCGGCCGAGCGGGCATAGCTGAAACGCAGGGTCTGCGCCCCGCGACGCGGATCGAAATCAAGACCCGGCGTCACGGCAACGCCCGCCTTCTGCAGGATCTCGGCCGCGAAGCCCAGGCTGTCCGTGGTCAGATCCGAGACGTCGGCATAGATATAGAAGGCCCCTTCGGGCGGGGCGATGCGGGTGAAGCCGATCTGCGGCAGCCGCTCCAGCATCAGGCGCCGGTTCTCCGCGTAAACGCGCAGGTTGGCCTCGGCTTCGTCGATGCAGTCCAGCGCCGCAAGCGCGGCGACCTGGCTGGCATGGGGCGGGCAGATAAACATGTTCTGCGCAATACGCTCGACGGTCCGGACCAGATCCTCGGGGACCACCATCCAGCCGACGCGCCAGCCGGTCATGCTGAAATACTTCGAGAAGCTGTTGATGACGATGACGTCGTCCGTCACCTCAAGCGCCGAATGGAAGCCCGCGCCGTAATCAAGCCCGTGATAGATCTCGTCCGATATGACCGAGATGCCAAGTTCCGACGCGCGCGCGGTCAGGCCATGAAGTTCGTCCCGCCGCAGGACCGTCCCCGATGGGTTGCCGGGCGAGGCAAGTATAAGCCCCTGCACGTCCGCGGGCAGATCCTGCGGGCGCGGCTGATAGCGATCCTCAGGCCGGGTCTGGATCCCCACCGGCTCAAGCGACATGGCGCGGAGGATCTGGCGATAGCTGGGATAGCCCGGCTCACCCAGCGCGACGCGGTCGCCGGCATCGAACAGGGCCGAAAACGCAAGGATGAAAGCGCCGCTGGACCCCGGTGTCACCACGATCCGCGCGGGGTCCAGATCAAGCCCGTACCAGCGCTTGTAAAGCTGCGCGATGCCGCGTCGCAATTCCGGCAGGCCAAGCGCGACTGTATATCCCAGCGGACTTTCCAGTTCCGCGGTCAGCGCGCGGCGCGCGCCCGCAGGCGCCGGGGTCGAGGGCTGGCCAACCTCCATGTGAATGATGTGGCGCCCCGCAGCCTCGGCCTGTCGCGCCGCTTCCATGACATCCATGACGATGAAGGGATCGACCTGCCCACGACGCGACTGTTTCATCTGTGACCCGATGTTTTTGCGATGCTTTTCGCGGGTATCACAACTTGCGCCTGCGTGGTCAAGCGCCGGGCGGACATGCACGGCGGTCAAGCCCGCGTGAACCCCGACCATGCGCACACCTCGCCGCTTGCAAGCGGCACCGGCAGGGGTCAATCTTTGCCGCAACAGGAAAGGACCAAAAATGAAAGCCATTTTGACCGCCGCGGTGCTTGCGGTAAGCGCCATGCCAGCCCTGGCATTCGACCCGGCCAACATGAGCGCAGACGAAAAGGCCGCCTTCGGCGATGCCATCCGCGACTATCTGATGGCCAATCCCGATGTGCTGGTCGAGTCGATCAACGTGCTGGAAGAGCGGCGTGTCGCAGACGAGGCCAAGAACGACAAGCTGCTGGTCGCGAACAACAAGGACGCGATCTTCAACGACGGCTACAGCTGGATCGGCGGCAACCCCAAGGGAGACATCACCCTTGTCGAGTTCGTCGACTATCGGTGCAGCGTCTGCAAGCGCGTCCATCCCGATCTTGAGAAGATGATTTCAGCCGATGGCAATATCCGCTGGATCCTCAAGGAATTCCCGATCCTGACGCAGGAAAGCGACATGGCCGCCCGCTTTACCGTCGCGGTCCAGCAGGAAGCCGGCCCCGACGCCTACAAAAAGGCGCATGACGCGCTGATGGAATCGCGCGGCCCCGTCAACCTTGATACGCTGAGCAAGCTGGCGACCGAACTGGGCGCGGACAGCACCAAGGTCCTGAACCGCATGAACACCGAGGAAGTCTCGACCGTGCTGCGTCAGAACCACCAGTTGGCCGAACAGATGCGGATCATGGGCACACCCACCTTCATCATCGAGGGCGAGATGCTGCGCGGCGTCCCCGCCGAAGGGCTGGAAGGCGTGATCGAGCGCCTGCGGACCGAAAAGAAAGAGGGCTGAGGCCCGACCGGAAGAATTGCGAAGGGGCGCCGAAGCGCCCCTTTTTTCATTCCGCGGCCTGCGCCTCGGCGGCCTCAAGTTCAGCGGCGCGCTTTTCGACCAGTTCGACGATATGGTCGACCATCTGGGCATTGGTCATCTTGTGGTCCTGCTTGCCCGCCAGATAGACCATCCCCGCGCCCGCACCGCCGCCGGTAAAGCCGATATCGGTCATCAGCGCCTCGCCCGGACCATTCACGACGCATCCGATGATCGACAGGCTCATCGGGGTCTTGATGTGCTCAAGCCGCTTTTCCAGCACCTCGACAGTGCGGATCACGTCAAAGCCCTGACGCGCGCAGCTGGGACAGGAGATGATCTGGACGCCGCGGGTGCGCAGGCCCAGCGACTTGAGGATCTCGAACCCGACCTTGACCTCTTCCACCGGATCGGCGGACAGGCTGACGCGGATCGTGTCGCCGATCCCCATCCACAGCAGGTTGCCCAGCCCGATGGCCGATTTCACCGTGCCCGAGGTCAGCCCCCCCGCCTCGGTGATGCCAAGGTGAATGGGCGCGTCGGTGGCATCGGCCAGCTGCTGATAGGCCGCTGCCGCCAGAAACACATCCGAAGCCTTCACGCTGATCTTGAATTCGTGGAAATCGTTGTCCTGCAGGATCTTGATGTGATCCAGGCCGGATTCCACCATCGCGTCGGGGCAAGGCTCGCCATATTTCTCCAGCAGGTGCTTTTCCAGGCTGCCCGCGTTCACGCCGATGCGGATCGAACAGCCGTGGTCCTTGGCGGCCTTGATAACCTCGCGCACGCGGGCGGCATCGCCGATATTGCCGGGGTTGATGCGCAGGCAAGCGGCGCCCGCCTCGGCCGCCTCGATCGCGCGCTTATAGTGGAAATGGATGTCCGCGACGATCGGCACCGGGCTTTCGCGGCAGATCTCGCGCAGGGCACGGGTCGACGATTCATCCGGGGTCGAAACCCGGACGATATCCGCCCCGGCATCGGCGGCGCGCAGGATCTGGTCAAGCGTCGCGCGCACGTCGCTGCTGTCGGTATTGGTCATGGTCTGGACGCTGATCGGGGCATCGCCGCCGACCGGCACGCGCCCGACCATGATCTGGCGCGACTTGCGGCGTTCGATGTTGCGCCAGGGGCGGATCGGATTCAGCGACATGTCAGGGACCTTTTGCGGCGCGAAACGTGATGCGACAGAAATAGGCCGATGGGCCGAAACCGGCAACCCGTCCCCGCATGCACGGAAACGGGATGTCGCAGCTGTGAGCGGGTGCCCCGCCCCTATTCCTGGGACGAAGCCGTCGGCGCGGCCGAGGCCAGCGCCACCATCGAGGCCAGTTCGGGATCCTTGGCCAGATCTGCAAAGGCGAACTTCGCCGTCAACGCCTCGGGCGAAAGCTCGACATTCTTGACGACCTTCGGACCGGGAGCGACGGGGCCATAGGTCTGGCCGCTGACCGCGAAATAGATCGCGCCCGAATTGCCGGTGCGCAGGATCGGCGGCGCCTCAAGCTTGGGCAGCGCAAAGCGTTCGCCCGCGTCCATCGTCTTTTCCAGCAGAACCGTGCCATCGGCCGAGGTCACGCGCACCCAGGCCGGACGTGCGGCAAGGATCTCGACGACCGAGGCATCGGGTGCGATGGTGCGAACGGCAGCGATCTGCGCGGGCATTTCCGGCCCGTAAGACTGCGCGGCCTGGACGGGGCGCGCCGGATCGGCGACGGCAGCGGCAGTGCCCTGGGCGAGCGCGATTTCGGGCTGGATGCCCGGCGCGTTCAACGCGGGATCAATCGCCGAGATCGGCCCATCGCGCGCGACAAGGACCGGCACCTCCAGCGCCTGCGGGCGATAGGTGCGATCGATGCCTTCGGGATGGGGCAGGTTCACCTGCGCGGAATCCACGGTCTCGGGCGTCGAGGCAGCCTGGACCGGGTCAAGCGAGGCGATGATCCCCGGCGCCTGGTCGCCCGGCGTCAGGTTGACCTTCTGTACCTCTTGCAGGACCGACCACGCGCCATAGCCCAGCCCGCAAGCCAGAAACGCCATGACGAGGACCGAGCCGATCGCCCGTGGCTCGATCGAGGACCACATGCTTTCGGGCTTGGGCAGGAAAATCGGATGGGGGTTGGCCAGCGCCTCGGCAGGGTCCGAGGGGCGGCGCTGCGGTTTCGGGCCCGAAGCGGCGGGCGCCATGCCATGCGTGGGCTGGAACCCGGATTCCTGGCAGAAGCGGCGGAAGGTCCAGTCGGAATCCATCCCCAGGTAGCGTGCATAGGAACGCACATACCCGGCGATAAAGCTCGGCGTGTCGAACGCAGAGATATCGCAATTCTCGATTGCGGCAACATAGGAGGCGCGGATTCTCAATTCACGCTGCACGTCCAGCAGCGATTTGCCCAATGTGGCGCGTTCACCCCTCATCAGGTCACCGAGGCGAGTATCCGGATCCTCCAATCCCGGCGGATGAACCGCCTGCTCATCATGCTGCATTGGGGAATTCCCCCTCAGCCCGATCATTGAAACCCTGCCCCATTCTTGTCTGTTCCGCCCTCTCCGAATCGGAAAGGTGCCACAGCTTCATTACTGCAAGGTTATCACGGACGCGAGAGCATAACAGCCCCCCCGCTCACGCGACATTCGCCGAGCGGTTGAGCTTGCACTGTGACCACAGGGCGTCCATCGCGCGAACCAGCGCGTCGATATCCTTGGGCTCGTGAACGGGTGACGGGGTGAAACGCAGCCGCTCGGTCCCGCGGGGAACGGTCGGAAAATTGATCGGCTGCACATAGATTCCGAATTGCGCCAGCAGCATGTCCGAAAGCGCCTTGCAGTGGACAGGATGACCGACATGAACCGGAACGATATGGCTGCCGTGGTCCATGATCGGCATTCCCAGGCCGCGCAAGCGCATCTTCAGGATGCGCGCATGCAGCTGCTGCTTGTCCCGCAGCTCCTGCCCCTCGGGCGTCTTGAGGAAGGCAATTGACGCTGCGGCACCTGCCGCAATCGCCGGCGGGATCGAGGTCGTGAAGATGAAGCCCGGCGCATAGGACCGGATCGCGTCCACCATCTTGGCCGAGGCGGCGATATAACCGCCGAACACGCCATAGGCCTTGCCCAGCGTGCCATTGAAGATGTCGATGCGGCCCGCCAACCCGTCACGCTCGGCCACGCCGCCACCGCGGCGGCCATACATGCCGACGGCATGGACCTCATCCAGATAGGTCAGGGCGTTGAATTCCTGCGCGAGATCGCAGATGGCCTCGATCGGGCCGAAATCACCGTCCATCGAATAGATCGATTCAAAGGCGATCAGCTTTGGTGCGTCCGGATCGTCGGCAGCCAGCAGTTCGCGCAGATGCGCCACGTCATTGTGGCGGAAGATGCGTTTTGCGCCGTCGAAGCGCTTGATCCCCTCGATCATCGAGGCATGGTTCAGCGCGTCGGAATAGATGATGAGACCGGGAAACAGCTTGCGCAGCGTCGAAAGCGTCGCGTCGTTGGCAATATAGGCGCTGGAAAAGACCAGTGCCGCTTCCTTGCCGTGCAGATCAGCGATCTCGGCTTCCAGGCGGCGGTGATAGACCGTGGTCCCCGAAATGTTGCGCGTCCCGCCCGATCCTGCTCCGGTGGCGTCCAGCGCCTCATGCATAGCGTCCAATACGACCGGATGCTGGCCCATGCCAAGATAGTCGTTACCGCACCAGACGACGATTTCGGACTCGCTGCCGTCGGGCCGGGTCCAGACCGCGCGAGGGAAGGCACCGTTGCGCCGCTCGATATCGATGAAGGTCCTGTAGCGGCCTTCTTCATGCAATTTACCAATGGCCTGATCGAGGGCGGCGGAGTAGTCCATCTAAGTCCCTTGCCTTGCTTACTTGATCGCTTGGAGGATCCTTAGCTCGATCCCGTGGGTCCCAACTTGATACGTGTCAAGTTAGCAGAAATATAGGGACAAAATGTCGCATTACGACAATGGGACCATCGCAAGTCCCCGAGAAATTCGATCATGAAAGGTGCAAGATGCAGGACAAATCGAAAATCGGCGAAATACTTTCAACGCTGGACAAGGACCTGCCGCAGGCACTGGACCGGTTGATGGAGTTTCTTCGCATCCCCTCGGTCTCGACCGATCCGGCGCACAAGGATGATGTTCGGCAGGCCGCGGAATGGCTGACTGCCGAACTGACGGCGATGGGATTTGACGCCTCAGTTCGCGATACGCCCGGTCATCCGATGGTGGTGGCGCATTCGCCCAAGGGAACGCGGCGGCCCCTGCTGTTCTATGGCCATTATGACGTGCAACCGGTCGATCCGCTGAACCTGTGGCAACGTCCACCCTTTGAGCCCGAGATCCAGGATCTGCCCGAAGGCAAGGTCATCCGCGGCCGCGGCGCGGCCGATGACAAGGGCCAGCTCATGACCTTTGTCGAGGCCTTCCGCGCGTGGAAGACCGTTCACGGAGAATTGCCGACCGATCTGGTCCTGCTGTTTGAGGGAGAGGAGGAATCCGGCTCGCCCAGCCTGCGTCCCTTCCTGCGCGACAATGCCGATGAGCTGCGCGCCGGCATCGCAATGATCTGCGACACCAGCATGTATTCGGACGGGCGTCCCGCGATCACCACGCAGCTTCGTGGCCTTTATGGCGAGGAAATCATCCTGCGCGCCGCGGATCGCGACCTGCATTCGGGCAGTTTCGGTGGCCTGGCCGCGAACCCGATCCAGGTGCTGGTGAACGCGCTGTCGACCGTCAAGGATGCGGATGGCCGGATCACCCTGCCCGGATTTTATGACGGGGTCGAGGAACTGTCGAACGAGCTGCGCTCGGACTGGGAAGATCTGGGGTTCGATGCCGGCGATTTCCTGTCCCGTGTGGGGCTGAAGCACCCGATCGGGGAAAAGGGCCGCACCGGGCTGGAAATGGTCTGGAACCGCCCGACATTCGAGATCAACGGCATCAGCGGCGGCTATACCGGCGAGGGTTTCAAGACTGTCCTGCCGGCCGAGGCGCGCGCCAAGGTCAGCTTCCGCCTGACCGGCACGCAGGATCCCGATGCGATCCGCGACGCGTTCCGCGCCCATGTGCGCGACGCACTGCCCGAGGATTGCAGCGTCGAGTTCCATCCCCACGGCGGCAGCCCCGGCAGCCGGATGGACATCTCGGACCCTGCCTTCGCCGCGGCCAAGACCGCACTGTCCGAGGAATGGAACCGCGAGGCAGCCTATATCGGCGCTGGCGGCTCGATCCCCATTGCCGGGGATTTCAAAGAGATCCTTGGCATGGATTCGATGCTGATCGGCTTTGGCCGCGATGACGACCGGATCCATTCTCCGAACGAGAAATACGATCTGGAAAGCTTTGCCCGTGGCGCGCGCAGCTGGGCGCGCATCCTTGCGGCTTTGGCCTGAGCCGTAAGTATCAGGCGGGACGCGATCACAGCGTCCCACCCTGACGCGAACTGGGATTGAGACGGGGCCGCGCTGTGGCGGCCCCGCATGCCACGCATCAGGGTTTCACCTCCTCGAAGTCCCCGGGCCTCCAGCTGCCGTCAAAAGCCGGGGTCTCTGGGCCATAGATCCGGAAATAGGCGAACCAGCCCCGGCCCGGCGTGGTCTTGATCCAGCGGCTTTCGGCCCCTTCGGGTTGCTCGGGACCAAAGAACAGGTCGACCGAGGTCTGATCCCCCACATCCTTCAACTCGAACATGGATCGCAGCGCGGCCTTGTCCTGGTCGGTCTGAACCTGGCTGCGCGTCTGCGCGTCATAAAGGGTGACGGACCAGAACAGCTTGTCGGGCACGGGCATCGGAACGGTCAGCTTGTAGGTCTTGCCGCCGTCAAGCCACGCGCCCCCCGCGTCCCGCGACCCCAGCCAGTAAAGCGATCCCGCCCCCGCATCGCGCCGGAACATGGCCGGAGATGTCACGATGGCCTGCGCAAACCAGCGGTCCCGCGCCTCCAGATCGACGCCATAGGGGGTCTCGAACTGCGCGCTGCCAGGAACAAGCCCGACCCATTCCCATTTCCGGTCCGTCCAGGCGGTGCGATCGGCCCGGTCACTGTCGAAGGCCGAAACCAGCATCTGGTCGCGTCCTTCCTTTGCGGCGCGTTCAAGGATGGCATGCATCCGGGCATCTGGCGCAAAGGGCTGGCCCTTCTCGATCCCAAGCTCGGCCAGAAGGCCATACATCGGCAGGAAATTCGGATTGAGCGGCTCGGCATCGATCACCGCCGCCAGTTGCTCCCAGAAGCCGAAATTGTCCTCCCACCGCAGGGACGAGCTGTCCAGCGCCTTGTCACTGGTGTCGACCGCCTCCAGCAGTTTCGCGTCGTCACCAAGAGGGTGGATCTTCACGCTGCGCAGCGCGTCCAGCGCCTTTTGCAAATCGCCACCCTGCGGCAATGCGCGAATGGCGAGAAGGTTCTTCATCGTGGTCGAACGCCCGACGTGATAGCCTTCGGGCACTTCGCCCGTATATCCGGGCGGCAGGACCAGGTGCTTGCCCCCCTTGCCAGCGTCGGGGCCGGGCAGGCCCATATCCTGCACCCAGCCTTGATGATGATCGTCCACCAGGCCAATGAACGCCCCCGGGGGCAGATCGATCACCATCGGCCCATTCGACAGGTCCAGCGTCGCAGAACCATAGGGGGTATCTGAGTTCAGTGTCAGACCGACCTGCTTCGGCCCGGTGGCCGCGATCCCCCAAGCCTTGCCGTCCTCGATCCCGGCATTGCGGTTGCCCTGAAAGATGCCTTCCATCGACACCGTGGGATACCAGAAGCGATAGGCCACCATCGCGCGCTGGAAGTCCGCATCATCGCGGGCCTTTGCGCTGGCCTCTGGTGTCGGGTAACCGGCAGTGAACGGATAGGGCGTGGCCGTTTGGGCAAGCCCCTGCCCCGCGGACAAGGCAATGGCAGCAACTGTAATCAACCTCAGCATCAGGCTTCCTCATTTTTCGGGAACAAGTCTGGAATCGCTCAAGCCTGGCCGCCCTGGGTCTGCAAGAAAGGTGATTCTGAAATCGGTCGGGACGGCCGCACCGACAGTCAAGCGCAGGTCCGATGCGCGGGCAAGTGTCGCGTCATGCACGGCGGGCCGGTTGGCCCGGAAGCTGATATCGGCGCGTGCCAAGGCACTGCCAGAAACAGCCACAGAACCAGTAACCTATTGAGGAAAATGGTGCACCCGACACGATTCGAACGTGTGGCCTCTGCCTTCGGAGGGCAGCGCTCTATCCAGCTGAGCTACGGGTGCAGCGCCATCGCTGCTTAGCCGCATTCGTGCGGCTCTGCAATGGGGTTCAGGCGAAAAGCTCGCGGCAGAAGGACAGGCCGTCGACCAGCGCGTCGACCTCAGCGCGGGTATTGTACATCGCAAAGCTGGCGCGGGCCGAGGCAGTCAGGCCGTAGAACTCCATCAGGGGCATGGCGCAATGCGTCCCGGCCCGGACTGCGATGCCGCGCTTGTCCAGGATGGTCGAGATGTCATGGGCATGCGCGCCCTCCATCGTCATCGAGAAGATGGCACCCTTGTCGGCGGCATCGCCCTGCACGTTCAGCCAGTTCAGGCTGCGCAGGCGTTCGCGCGCATAGTCACGCAGCTCGCGTTCATGCGCGGCGACATTCTCCATCCCAAGTTCCATCAGGTATTCCAGCGCAGCGCCCAGACCGATCTGGTTGACGATTCCGGGGGTACCCGCCTCGAACCGCAGGGGTGGGTCGGCATAATCGATCCCCTCCCGCGTCACGGTGCGGATCATGTCGCCGCCGCCCATGAAGGGGCGCATCTCGGCCTGGCGTTCACGCTTGATCCAGATCGCGCCCGATCCCGAGGGCCCGTAAAGCTTGTGCCCGGTGATGCAGTAGAAATCGACGCCAAGCGCGGCGACATCGACCGGCATATGGACCGAGGCCTGGCTGCCGTCGACCAGAACCGGCACGTCCGTCCCACGCGCGATCGCCGCGACATCGACGACGGTGCCCGTCACATTAGACATCTGCGTCACTGCAACCAGCCGCGTCCGCGGCCCGATGGCGGCGAGCACCTTCTCAGGCGGCAATGAGCCGTCCGCCTCTGGCTCGACCCACTTCAGGACGACACCCTGACGTTCACGCAGGAAATGCCAGGGCACGATATTTGCGTGATGCTCCAGCACCGACAGCACGATCTCGTCCCCCGCCTGCAGGCGGGGCGCGGCCCAGCCATAGGAGACGAGGTTGATCCCCTCGGTCGAGCCGGAGGTGAAGATAACCTCATCCTCATGCGGGGCATTCAGGAAACGGGCAATGATGCTGCGGACCCGTTCATAATTTTCGGTAGCCAGGTTCGACAGGAAATGCAGCCCGCGATGGACATTCGCGTATTCCGCCTCATAGGCGCGGGTGACTGCCTCGACCACCTGGCGCGGTTTCTGCGCGCTTGCACCGCTGTCCAGATAGACAAGCGGCCGACCGTTCACATGCCGCGACAGGATCGGGAAATCGGCGCGGACCTTTTCGACATCGAAGCTCATGGCGAGACCTCCGGTAGAATTCCAAATGCGGCGGCAAGGATCGACAGCATCGTTGCCACCAGAAACACGCCTCCGATGAAACCAAGGGCGACCTTGGGCGTGCTGGCAAAGCCGTGCAGTTCCTTCGTCATGGCGATCGTCAGATAGATCGAGACGCCAAACGCGATCAACGAGGTCAGCGTCCCCGTCTGGGGAAACACCACCATCAGGACAAGCTGAAGCGCCTGCAACCCGACCAGGATCAGCTCGATCCAGGCAACAAGCAGCAGGGCGTCTGCAAAGACGCCCGTGCCGCGAAAGGCGCGCCCGATCACAGTTACCGCAGCCGCAGAAATCACCATCGCGCCCAGCTGCAACCCAGCCAGCGCCATCGGGTTGGCAAGCAGCGCCGAGATCGGGTCGTTGGTGGGCGCGGAGAACATCAAGCGGGCGATGCCTGCCAGCACGGTCGACAGCGACACCGCCAGGATCACGATCATCCAGCGCTCTCCCGGCGCCAGATCCAGGCCACGCAGCACCTGCACGGCCTGGGCCGGTTTTCGCAGGGTCAGCACAACAAGATCGCCCAGATCGCTGATATTCATGTCTTCCTCGTCAAGGTCCGCAATCCGGCGGCCCATATCATGACAAAGCCCAGACCTGCCAGCGCCCGTGTCAGCGTCAGGGCCGGGCCGGGTCCGATCAGTCCCGCGACCAGCCCTGCCAACAGGACGGCAGGCGATGCGGCCAGCAATGCCCAGAACAGAGCAAGCCGCGATTCCACCGCTCCGATGGGACGCGACGTTGCACGGGACAGGGCCGAAACCAGCGCCGCCAGCGCATAGGCCAGAAGCGGCATGATGAACATGACCCCCAGCAGCGCGCCACCCATGCGGGCCTGCAATGGGATCGAGGGGTCAAGCTCGGCCGCGCGCGCATGTTCGGGTGCCTGCGCGACCAGATACATCAGCATGGCCGACATCAGGATCACGATCAGCGCCCGGTCAGGCAGCCCGCGCAGGGTGTCGACCACCCTGCCCGGCGCCCACCAGCTTACGATGATCCGCGGGACGATTCCGGCGCGGGTCATCGTCGTTCTCAGGCCGCCGCGCGGCTGGTCAGCCACTCATCCAGGCGGCCCAGAATGTCGCCACGCAGGCGGTCATCCTCGATCTCTTCCAGCGCGTCGGCCAGGAAGGACAGGACAAGCAGCACGACCGCCTGTTCCTTCGGCACCCCGCGCGAGCGCAGGTAGAACATCGCGGTCTCATCCAGCGCGCCGGTGGTCGATCCATGCGAACATTTCACGTCATCGGCATAGATTTCCAGCTCGGGCTTGGCCAGGAACTGGCTGCCCTCGTCCAGAAGCAGGCCTTGGCTGATCTGGTAACCGTCGGTCTTCTGCGCGCCGGGCTTCACTAGGATCTTGCCCTGGAAGATGCCATGAGCGCCGTTCTTCAGCACCTTCTTGTACACCTGGCGGCTTTCGCAACGCTCGGCGGCATGGGTGATGAAGACGGTGTCGTCGTGGTGGAAACGGCCTTCGCTGCCATCGCCCAGCACGGCCGCGGCGATATGGGCCACGGCGTCATTGCCAGCGATCTCGATCACGCCTTCGTTGCGCATCATGCTGCCGTTGACTGCCAGCGTGAAGGATTTGAACAGCGCGCCTTCGCCCACGCGGGCAAAGACATGGCCAATGCCGACCTTGGCGTCATCCGCACGCTTGCTGGCAATGTGGTGGAACCGGGCCTCACGGCCGACCTCGACTTCCATCGCGACGTTCGAGCGCGCACCGATTCCGCCGGTCTCCAGCAGGGTCAGCTCAGCGCCTTCCTCCAGCCGGACGACGTGGTGAACGGTCACATCCGCATCCTGCGCATCGCGACGGTAAAGGATGTGCACGGGCCGCGAGACCTTGCCCGTCACACGGATCAGCGCACCATCGGTGGCCGCCAGGGTGTTCAGGACGGCAAAAGGCCGCTTCACGGGCTTCTGGCCGGCAGCTTCCAGCTTGCCGTAAAGATCCGCTGCCCAGTGATCGCCTGCGGCATCCGCGGCGGCAAGCGTCTGGATCTCGATCCCCTCACCCGCCAGCTCATCCGAGGCTGCCGCGTCAAAACGCCCGTCGACGAAGACCAGCTTCAACCGGTCGATTTCCCCGAAAAGCGAGGATTCGCGCGCAGTATAGGCCAAAGCCTCGGGAACCGCCGCGTTGAAGGGTGTCGGGTCCGTATAGCGCCAGTATTCATCCCGCGCGCCAGGCAGGCCCATTGCCTCAATCCGGGCAGCAGCGTCGGCGCGGGCGGCAGCGCTGAAACCACCCCGCGGCAGATCCAGCGCGTCCAGGCGCGCGACCAGCGCCGCGTCGCCGGGCCGGGACTTGCCCCCGACCGCCGGCGCCGTGCTGGCAAGAACAGCCGTATCCGCCATCAGCCAACCTCCGCCAGAAGATCGCCATAGCCGTTCTTCTCGACTTCCAGCGCCAGTTCCGGCCCACCAGTCTTGATGATGCGGCCGTTCGACATGATGTGGACAACGTCCGGTTTGATATGGTCCAGCAGGCGCTGGTAGTGGGTGATGACCAGGAAACTGCGCTCGGGCGAACGCAGCGCGTTCACGCCTTCGGCCACCAGCCGCATCGCATCGACATCCAGACCCGAATCCGTTTCGTCCAGGATGCACATCCGCGGCTCAAGCATGGCCATCTGCAGGATCTCGTTGCGCTTCTTCTCGCCCCCCGAAAAGCCGACGTTCACCGGGCGCTTCAGCATCTCACTGTCGATCTGCAGCGCCTTGGCTTTTTCGCGCACGATCTTCAGGAACTCGCCCGAGGAAAGCTCCTCCTCGCCGCGCGCCTTGCGCTGTGCATTCACGGCAGTGCGCAGGAAGGTCAGGTTGCCGACACCGGGGATCTCGACCGGATACTGGAACGCAAGGAACAGGCCCGCCGCGGCGCGCTCTTCCGGTTCCATGTCCAGAAGGTCGTGTTCGTCAAGGCTGGCATCGCCATCGGTGACTTCGTAACCGTCGCGGCCGGACAGGACATAGGACAGGGTCGACTTGCCCGAGCCGTTCGGACCCATGATCGCGTGGACCTCGCCCGCCGGGATGGTCAAATCCACGCCCTTGAGGATCTGTTTGTCCTCGTCCTCAAGTTTGACGTGCAGGTTCTTGATGTTCAGCATTATTCTTACCTCAGTCGATGGTGTGGCGGTGTCGGGGGCCGACACCATCAGAGTGGATTTCACGGCGGACATGCCACCTTGCGAAACGGCGGCCGCGCCCGCTGGCCCGATCGGCCCGGGACGCGGCGGGGATCATCCGACCGACCCTTCCAGCGAGATCGCGACCAGCGATTGCGCCTCCATGGCGAATTCCATCGGAAGCGCCTGCAGGACCTCACGGCAGAAGCCGTTCACGACCAGCGCCACGGCCTCCTCCTCGTCCATGCCGCGGGCGCGGCAATAGAACAGCTGGTCGTCATCGACCTTGCTGGTGGTGGCTTCGTGCTCGACCCGCGACGAGGTGTTCTTCACCTCGATATAGGGCACGGTATGGGCTCCGCACTTGTCCCCGATCAGCAGGCTGTCGCATTGGGTGTAATTGCGGCTGTTCGTGGCCTTGGGGTGCATGGTCACAAGGCCGCGATAGGTGTTCTGCGCCTTACCTGCGGAAATACCTTTGGAAACAATGCGCGAACGGGTGTTCTTGCCAAGATGGATCATCTTGGTCCCGGTATCGGCCTGCTGCATGTTGTTCGCGATGGCGATCGAGTAGAACTCGCCCTGGCTTTCATTTCCACGCAGGATGCAGGACGGGTATTTCCAGGTGATCGCCGAGCCGGTCTCGACCTGCGTCCACATGACCTTCGCCCGCGCCTCGCGGCAATCCGCGCGCTTGGTGACGAAGTTGTAGATGCCGCCCTTGCCTTCCTCGTCGCCGGGGAACCAGTTCTGGACGGTCGAGTATTTCACCTCGGCGTCTTCCAGAATGACGATCTCGACGACGGCGGCGTGCAGCTGGGCCACGTCGCGCTTGGGCGCGGTGCAGCCTTCAAGATAGCTGACATAGGAACCCTTGTCGGCGATGATCAGCGTGCGCTCGAACTGGCCGGTGTTTTCCGCGTTGATGCGGAAATAGGTCGACAGCTCCATCGGGCAGCGGGTGCCCGGCGGAATGTAGACGAAGGAGCCGTCCGAGAAGACCGCCGAGTTCAGCGTGGCGAAATAGTTGTCCGACTGCGGCACGACCGAGCCAAGGTACTTCTTCACCAGTTCCGGATGCTCGCGGATGGCTTCCGAGATCGAGCAGAAGATGACGCCGGCCTTGGCCAGTTCATCCTTGAACGTGGTGCCGACCGAAACCGAGTCGAAGACCGCGTCCACGGCAACCTTGCGGGCCTCGGCCGGGGTCTCGCCCGCGCCTTCGATCCCGGCAAGGATCATCTGCTCTTTCAGCGGAATGCCCAGCTTTTCATAGGTGGCCAGAAGCTTGGGGTCGACCTCGTCCAGAGACTTCGGCTTCACTTCCATGCTTTTGGGGCGCGCATAGTAATACTGATCCTGATAATCGATTTCAGGATAGTTCAGCATCGCCCATTTGGGTTCCGTCATGGTCTGCCAGCGGCGGAACGCCTGCAACCGCCATTCCGTCATCCATTCCGGTTCTTCGTTCTTCTTCGAGATCAGGCGGACAATATCCTCGTTCACGCCTTTCGGCGCGTATTCCATCTCGATCTCGGTGTCCCAGCCGTATTTGTAGGACCCCATGTTCTGGACGGTCTCGACGGTTTCGCGGTCCACGCCTTCGCGCACCTCGATCGCCTCGCTGATCTCAACAGCCATCTCAAACCCTTCCTGCGGTCGCCCGCGATTCATTCCGTTGCCGCCAGCGCGCATAGGCCGCCAGCCAGGCCTCTGCAAAACGCATGACGTCCCGATGATCCGTCGTCGGACCAATCGAGACGCGGATTGCATCGCCCGCCCATTCCGTCGCAATCCCCATGGCCGTCAGCACCGAACTGGGCCGCACCTTGCCCGAGGAGCAGGCCGAGCCCGCCGAAACGGCAAAGCCTGCCAGGTCCATCTGCATCACTTGCGTCTCTCCGCGCCAACCAGGCGTCAGGATCGACAATGTATTCGGCAAGCGGCGGGATTCGCGTCCCGGGAATGTAACCATTTCCGCGCCGGATTCCAGAGCGGCCATCAGCGAATCGCGGGTATCCGAGACTTTTTCTGCGATACCTTGATCCAGATCATTCTGGGCCGCCTTGGCCGCCGCCGCGAATCCCATGATGCCGATCAGGTTCTCGGTTCCCGCGCGGCGTCCCTGCTCCTGCCCGCCGCCTTTCAGGCGCGCCTCGACTTCGGTGCCGCGCTTGACCACCAGCGCGCCAATCCCGCGCGGGCCGCCCAGCTTGTGCGCGCTGACGAACCCGGCCTCGACCCCCAGCCAGTTGAAGGCGAAGGGGATCTTCCCGAAGGCCTGGGTCAGGTCTGTGACAGCCAACCCTTCGGGCAGATCCTGGATCACGCCAGTCTCGGGATTGGCAAGTTGCAGCGTCGATTGCCGGGGATCGGCCACGTCGACACGGCCATTGCGGTGCACGCCAAGCGAGGGCCGGCACCAGGCCACGACCGCCGCATGTTCGACCTCGGCGCAGGCCAGGTCGCGTCCCTGCAGGACAAGCGCCGCGGATTCCGTCGCTCCCGAGGTAAAAATCACATCCGCGCCTTCCGCGCCAAGCGCCGTGGCCACGTCTTCGCGCGCGCGTTCCAGCGCCGATTTCGCCGCCCGGCCCTCGGCATGGACCGAGGAAGGGTTGCCGACGATCTCGGTCGCTGCCAGCATCGCCTGGCGCGCCTCGGGTCGCATCGGCGCCGTCGCATTCCAATCCAGATAGACCCTTTGCGTCATGCTCCCACCTCGGTTTCAGACGGCAAAAATTCGGCAAGCGTATCCGCGATCCGCGAGGCCAACTGCCGCGCGACCTCGGATTTATCCATCCGCGGCCATTCCTCGACCCCCGCGCCAGTGATCAGGGTCACGGCATTCTCGGCCCCGCCCATGATGCCGGTTTCGGGGCGGACGTCATTGGCGACAATCCAGTCGGCACCCTTTTTCAGGCGCTTGGCGGTGGCATGGGCGACGACGTCATCGGTCTCGGCCGCGAAACCCACGACAAGATCGGGGCGCCCCTCGTCCAGTCCGCCGATCCAGCGCAGGATGTCCGGATTTTCCGCGAATTCCAGCACCGGCAGGCGACCCGAACCGTCCTTCTTGATCTTGCTGTCGCGCGCGTTCACCACCTGCCAGTCGGCGACCGCAGCGGCCATGACGGCGGCATCGGCGGGCAAGGCAGCCTCGACCGCTTCGCGCATCTCGCGCGCCGTCTGAACGCGGATCACCTCGACCCCGGAGGGTGGCGGCACCTCGGCGGGACCGGTCACAAAGCTGACCCGCGCGCCAAGATCGCGCAGTGCGGCGGCGATTGCCGTGCCCTGCGCCCCGCTGGAACGGTTCGCGATATAGCGCACCGGATCGATGGGCTCATGCGTCGGCCCCGAAGTCACGATGACATGCCTGCCTGCCAGTGGCAGCTCATGCGCCCGCGGAACCACGGCTTCCAACGGCAGACGCAGGGGCCTGTCGCGGCCCAGCATCCCCTGGATCGCCGTCAGGATCTCGGTAGGTTCGGACATGCGGCCGGGGCCGTACTCGCCGCATGCCATGTCGCCTTCGGCCGGACCGACAAAACGGATACCATCCTCTTCCAACAGGTCGCGGTTGCGCTGGGTCGCCGGGTGCTGCCACATGCGCACATTCATCGCCGGAGCGATCAGCACCGGCTTGTCAGTCGCCAGCAACAGGGTGGAGGCGAGGTCGTTCGCAAGCCCTGCCGCCATCCGCGCCATCAGATCGGCGGTTGCCGGGGCCACCACGACAAGGTCGGCATTCCGCGACAACTGGATATGACCCATTTCGGATTCCCGGGTGAGGTCAAACAATTCGGTATGACAGGCTTCCTCGGCCAGCGCAGAAAGCGTCAAGGGGGTCACGAACTCGGCCCCCGCCGCGGTCAGGACCGGGACCACGCTGATGCCGTCGCGCCGCATCACCCGGATCAGCTCCGGTATCTTGAAGGCGGCGATGCCTCCTCCGACGATCAGCAAGACGCGGCTGCCCAGCATGGTTGCCCTCCGGTTTCGATGCTGCCCTGCACATAGGCCTGATCGCGTCCAGCGGCAAGGAATCTGGACCGTTAACCTTGCATTAAGGCCCTTCCGCTACCGCTTGCCCGAAGGTGGGCGGCGGGGATGGGACATGGTTGCAATTGCGCATACCGTTGCGTTCGAGGGGGTCGAGGCGCGGTTGGTCGAGGTGCAATGCTCGATCTCGCCGGGATTGCCGGGTTTCGGCATTGTGGGACTGCCCGACAAATCCGTCAGCGAAGCGCGCGAAAGGGTGCGCGCGGCCTTTGCAGCGCTGTCGATCGCCCTGCCCTCGCGCCGTATCACGGTGAACATGTCCCCCGCCGACCTGCCCAAGGAAGGATCCCATTTCGATCTGCCGATCGCCCTGTCCGTTCTGGCCGCGCTGGAAATCCTGCCGGCCGAAGCGCTGGCGCAAGTGCTTTCACTGGGAGAGCTGGCGCTGGATGGGCGATTGTCGCCGGTGGCGGGCGCGCTTCCCGCAGCGATGGCCGCGGCCGAACAGGGGTTCGACCTTCTGGTTCCCGCCGCTTGCGCAGCCGAAGGGGCATGGGTCGGCGCAGCCTCGGTCTTCGGCCCCCGGACCTTGCGCGACGCCATCGACCACCTTGGCGACCGCGCGCCCCTGACACCAGCCCAGCCGGGTGAAGCGCAGGGCCGCGACATCCTGGAAGACCTTGACGAGGTGAAGGGGCAGGAACGTGCGCGGCGGGCCATCGAGATCGCCGCTGCCGGTCGTCATCACCTGTTGATGGTGGGCCCGCCCGGCGCGACCAAGACGATGCTGGCGAGACGCATCCCCGGCATCCTGCCGCCCCTGACTCCGGCAGAAGCACTTGAGACCTCCACCATTCACTCGGTTGCCGGCCTGCTGAAGAATGGTGGTATTTCGCGCGACGCACCATTCTGCCAGCCCCATCACACCGCCTCGATGGCGGCAATCGTGGGGGGTGGGCGAAATGCTGGTCCGGGCCAGGTCAGCCTTGCTCACAACGGCGTGCTGTTCATGGACGAATTGCCGGAATTCGAACGGCGCGTCATCGACGCCCTGCGCGAACCGATCGAAACCGGAGAGATCCATGTCGCCCGCGCCAACGCACATATCCGCTATCCCGCCCGCTTCCTGCTGATCGCGGCCGCGAACCCCTGTCGCTGCGGCAACCTTGCGGATGCCGGACAGTCCTGTTCGCGCGCGCCCGGCTGCGGAGCCGACTACATGAGCCGGGTCTCGGGTCCGATGATGGACCGCTTCGACATGCGGATGGAGGTTCCGCAGATCTCCCTTGAAGACATGCAACTGCCGGGGGGCGGCGAATCCTCGGCCACGGTTCGGAACCGGGTGGCAGCAGCGCGCGAGGTTCAGGCGCAACGTTTTGCGAAACACCCGCAGGCACGGGTCAATGCCGATGCCTCGGGACGCCTGCTGGACGAAATCGCACCACTTGATGCTGAGGGGCGCGAGCTTCTGAACCGCGCGGCACAGCATTTCGGCATGACCCCACGCGGATACCACCGCATCCTGCGCGCGGCCCGCACCATCGCCGATCTTGATGCCTCATCCCAGATCCGCGCACCGCATCTTGCCGAGGCCTTGTCCTTCCGACTGACCTTTACGCGGTCCGATTGACCGACAGTGGCGGGCAGCTTTCTGGCTGGCAAAATCTGCAACTGGGTTGCTCCGGATCGCCCCCGGTTTCAAGCCAGCTTCACCGGCGAGCACACGAATTCTGGCCAGCAAGTTCGGAACGCTGTCGCGTTCACATCCTCGCCCTACCCGCGAACCCCGGCGTGCAACGTGTTGACCCGGCTCGGCGGAGCAAGGTCAGTGCACCGAAACGGCGCCACCGCGCCTTGACAATTGTGGTGCGAACCTCGCCAAGGTGCCGATGCTGCCGCTCAGACCGTCTTTCCGTCGCGTTCCGCCAGTCGACGTTCCACCGCGTCCCAGATCAGAGCGGCGGCATTGGTGCCGTCGAAACGCTCCAGCTCCTGAATGCCGGTCGGCGAGGTGACATTGATCTCGGTCAGCCAGCCGTCGATCACATCGATCCCGGTGAACAGCAGGCCCTTTTCACGCAGGACAGGCGCAATGATCGCACAGATCTCGCGTTCCCGGTCTGTCAGGCCGATCTTTTCCGGCCTTCCCCCCACATGCATGTTCGAGCGCGCCTCACCCGCCGCCGGAACGCGGTTGATCGCCCCCACCGGCTCACCGTCGACCAATATGATCCGCTTGTCGCCCTTGACCACCGCAGGCAAATATTTCTGCGCGATGATCGGCTCCCTGTTGATTCCTGAAAATGTCTCGACCAGCGAGGACAGATTCGGATCCTTCGGGTGAAGATGGAAGATCCCTGCCCCGCCATTGCCGTAAAGCGGTTTCACGATGATATCGCCATGCCGCTCGCGGAAAGCACGGATCTGGGCAATGTCGCGGGTGATCAGCGTGGGCGGGGTAAGGTCCGGAAAATCCAGAACGAGAAGCTTTTCGGGGCAATTGCGCACCCAGAAAGGGTCGTTCACGACAAGGCTTTTCGGATGGACGCGGTCAAGCAGGTGGGTGTTGGTGATATAGCCCATGTCGAAGGGCGGGTCCTGGCGCAGCCAGATCACATCGAATTCGGCCAGGTCCACTTCGGCCCAATCCCCGAAGGTCACGTGGTTTCCCTGTTCGCGCCGCAGCGTGACGGGGCGCCCTTTGGCAAGCACCTTGCCCTCGACATAGCTCAGCTTGTCGGGGGTATATTGAAACAGGCGGTGTCCGCGCACCTCGGCTTCAAGCCCCAGTCGGAACGTGCTGTCCCCGGAAATCGAGACGTGCTCGATCGGATCCATCTGAAGGGCGACGTAAAGACTCATGCGTGCAACTCCGGCCTTGTTCGGGCGGAGTTTTGGCGCGCCCAGTGGTGCATTGCAAGCCTTACGGATCAAGCGCCCCCGAAGGCGTTCTCGATGATCTCGACCCGACCGATTTCATCGACCAAGGCCGCGTCAAAGCGCATCAACGTCAGCAACCCGGTCGCAAGTCCACCGCAAAACTCCAGCGCGGCATGGCAGATCCGGTCGATCTGGCGCCCGTTGATCCGTTCTGCGGCGCGGTCATGCTGCGACGAGGTTTTCACCTCGACAAAAACGAATTCCTCGCCCTTGCGCAGGATCAGGTCGATTTCGGCGGCCTTGCCGCGCCAGCGCGACGCGACCAGCGCGTAACCGCGTTCAAGATAGTTGCGGCAGACCGAATCCTCGCCCATCCGACCCGAAGCAAAGGCTGTGCTGCCGCGTGCACTTCGGGGATTGCGGTCATGCCCCGCGATCTTGCTCATCACGCCTCTTTCTGCATCGCCACGGCAAGGGCATAGGCCTCTCGTCGCGGCATTCCAAATCGTGCCGCCGCCTCGGTTGCGGCATCCTTGACCGACATCCTGCCCAGCAACTCGGACAGCACTTCGCGCAGATCAGCCTCATCGACGGGCTTTTCTTCGGGATGTCCGAAAAGCACGACGATCTCTCCGCGCAGGCCTTCATCCGGGATTGCTCCCGCCAGTTCGCCCGCCGAACCGCGCATCACCTCTTCGAATTTCTTCGTCAGCTCCCGGCAAATCACCGTAGGTCGGTTCGCGTCAATTTCGCAGAGGTTTTCCAACAATTGCTTAACGCGCCTCGGGCTTTCGAAGGCGATGACCGTCGCCTGTGTCTCGGCCCAGCTTTCGATCCACCTGCGCCGGGCACCGGCCGCCGACGGAGGAAAGCCGACGAACAGGAATCGATCGCTTGGCAGGCCCGAGACGCTGAGCGCGGCCAGCGCTGCCGAAGGCCCCGGCAGCGCACGCACCTTGAACCCGGCCTCGGCCACGTCGCGCGCCAGGCGATAGCCGGGATCTGCGACAAGCGGTGTGCCGGCATCCGAACTGTAAGCCACCGACAACCCCTCTTCGAGCGCCTGCAGAATCGCCGGACGGGCGCGGTCGGCATTGTGATCGTGATAGGCGATCATGCGACGTCCCCGGACCGCGATGCCGTGAATGTCCAGAAGATGGCGCAGATTGCGGGTATCCTCGGCCGCGAGGATGTCAGCGGTATTCAGGACGTCCAGCGCGCGCAGCGTGATGTCGCGCGCGCTGCCGATGGGCGTCGCCACCAGGTACAGCGCAGATTCCGGCGGCTGGTTCGAGATGGTCAGCGAAAGGGTGCGCGGTGCCGCCCGTGCTGCCTGTTCGTTCTCGCTCATCGCCATTCCCTTTCCTTGGTGCCGCGGCGGGGCCGCTGAAGTTGCCAACCCTCGGATATGACAATAACCTGCCTTCGTTAAGACCTCAGCCCGCAGCAACAGGGAATCATGCCATGACCGTCACGTCCACGCGCCGCGGCAGCTTCGGCTTGCGTCGCCCCTTGGCCCGGATCGCCGCATTCGCATCGGCACTGGTGCTCGCCGCATGTCAGCCGATCCAGACCGGCATGTCGGGCCCCTCGACCGGACAGACCATCGACCCGTCTCAACCAGTACCCGTCGCCCTTCTGGTTCCCGCGGGCACCGGCAGCGCGGACATGGACTGGCTTGCCCGTTCGCTGAAGAATTCGGCGACGATGGCGGCGCGCGATGCGCAGGGCGCGACGATCGATCTGCGCGTCTATGAGGCGGGCTCGGACCCGGCAGTTGCTGTGGCCAAGGCCAACCAGGCGGCCGATGAGGGGGCAAAGATCATCCTGGGCCCGCTATTCGCCGATTCCGCCAATGCCGTGGGCGTCGCGATGGCGCCGCGCGGGATCAACGTGCTGTCCTTTTCAAACAATGCCGACATTGCGGGCGGGAACCTGTTCGTTCTGGGCAACACCTTTGGCAACGTCGCCGACCGGCTGGTGCGCTATTCGGTCCGCAACGGCAAGCGCCGCATCCTGGTGGTGGCCGAGGATGACGTGGCGGGCCAGGTCGGCTCGCAAGCGATCCAGAAGGCGATCCAGCGCAACCGCGCGACCCTTGCCGGGTTGGCCACGCATCCCGTCTCGCAGCAGGGCATCGACGGGGTGATCCCGAATGTCAGTCAGGCCGCGCTGTCGGGCAATGTCGATGCTGTCTTCCTGACCGCCAACCACGGCGCGGTCCTGCCCTATCTGACCGACAAACTGGCCGATGCGGGCGTTACCTCGGCCACCGTGCAGATGATGGGCCTGACACGTTGGGACCAGCCCGCGTCGCGGATGGGACTGCGCGGCGTGCAGGGCGGTTGGTTCGCGCTGCCCGACACTCGGATGAAAGGCCAATTCGACCAGCGTTACCGCGCGGCCTTTGGCGAGGCTCCGCATGAGCTTGGCTCGCTTGGTTATGACGGCGTCGCCGCGATCGCCGCGCTGGTCCGCGCCGGGAAGCGCAATGCCCTGACCACGGCCGGGCTGACGCAAAACTCGGGCTTCCAGGGCATCACCGGCGCCTTCCGCCTGCGTCGTGACGGCACCAACGAACGCGCGCTTTCGGTCGCGACGATCCGCAACGGACAGGTCCAAATTCTGGATCCCGCACCGCAAAGCTTTGGCGGCGCAGGGTTCTGACCTTGACCGGCATTCCCGTGCAACCATTGCCTCAAAGCGCCCCGGCATTGCCCGGGGCACATTCGTTGTTCTCGCCCGAGACCTTTCTGCCGCATCTCGTCGCCGCGCTTGAAGGCGCCGAGGGCGCGCGCGAGATCCGCAGCCGGACTGTCGCCATCCTGACCCGCGCCCGGGCTGAGGCGCTGGCCGACATCGTTACGGGTTTCCAGTCCCATCCGCGTGCTGCTCGGGAAACGGTCCGCGCCATTGCAAGCCTGACGGATGCGACCGTCAGGGCCATCCACCTCGTCGCCGTTACTGTGCTGCATCCCCAGACCAATCCGACCGATGCCGAGCGGTTGGCGGTGCTGGCAATTGGCGGATATGGCCGGGCCGAGATGGCGCCGCAATCCGATGTGGATCTGCTGTTTCTGACCCCCTGGAAAGTCAGCGGCTGGGCCGAAAGCGTGGTCGAATCCATGCTTTACATGCTGTGGGATCTGAAGCTGAAGGTCGGTCAGTCGACGCGAACGATCGATGACTGCCTGCGGCTTGGCGCGGGCGACATCACCATCCGCACCAGCCTGCTTGAACATCGGCTGATCTGCGGCTTTGCCGACACCGCCGAAACACTGCGCGACCGCCTGTGGGGCGAACTTTTCGACAACTCCGTCCCCGAATTCATCGAGGCGAAACTGGTCGAACGGGCCGAGCGTCACCGTCGCCAGGGCGGCCAACGCTATGTCCTTGAGCCGAACGTCAAGGAGGGCAAGGGCGGATTGCGCGATCTGCAGACGCTTTACTGGATCGCGAAATACATCCACCGCGTCGACCGCGCGGTCGAACTGGTCGACCTGGGTTTCTTCACCAAGGAAGAGCACCTGACCTTCTGGCAGGCCGAGGATTTCCTGTGGGCCGTGCGCTGTCATCTGCATCTGATCGCGGGCCGTCCCAGTGACCAGCTGACTTTCGACATGCAGGTCGAAGTTGCCCGTGCCATGGGCTATCGCGATCAGGGCGGACGCCGCGCGGTCGAGATATTCATGCAGGAATATTTCACCCAGGCGACCCGCGTGGGTGAATTGACACGCGTCTTCTTGGTCGCGCTTGAGGCGAGGCACCTTTACAAGGCTCCGATCCTCAACGGGTTCTTCAGCCGCCGCAAGCGCGTGCGCGCCGGCTTCAAGGTTGATCGCGGGCGCCTGAACTATGCCGACGAGGCGCAGTTCCTGTCCGATCCCCTGAACATCCTGTGGCTGTTCGAAGAGGCGCTGAGGACCGGGATCCTGCTGCATCCCGACGCCATGCGTTCGGTCGCGGCGAATCTGGACCTGATCGACGACCGCGTCCGTCAGGACCCGGTGGCGGTCAGGATCTTCCTTGACCTGCTGCTGAAGCACGGCAATCCGGAGCGCTCGCTCCGGCGGATGAACGAACTTGGTGTTCTCGCCGCCTTCATCCCCGAATTCGCGCCGGTCGTCGCGATGATGCAGTTCAACGTCTATCACCACTACACGGTGGACGAGCACCTGATCCAATGCGTCGCCGCCCTGTCCGCCATCGAGCGCGGAGAGGAGATCGCGGACCTTCCCACGGTCAGCCGGATCATGAAGGGCAAGCTGAACCGTCGCGTCATCTATCTGGCGGTACTGCTGCACGATATCGGCAAGGGCCGGGCCGAAGACCACTCGATCCTTGGCGCAAGGCTGGCACGCCGGGTCTGCACCCGCTTCGGTCTTGACCCCGATGAGATCGAGACCATCGAATGGCTGATCCGCAACCATCTGCTGATGTCGGACGTCGCACAAAAGCGGGACATCTCGGATCCGCGGACACTGCGCGATTTCGCCAAGGTGGTGAAGACCGTGAAGCGGCTGGACCTGCTGACCGTCCTGACCGTCTGCGATATCCGCGGCGTCGGGCCGGGCACCTGGAACAACTGGAAGGCCGTCCTGCTGCGGCGGCTGCACAGCGAGACCGAACATGCACTGAAGAACGGCCTGGAAGAGCTGAACCGCGACCGCCGCACGGGAGAGGCCAAGCGTTCACTGCGCCACCTTCTGACCGCCAAGGGCTGGGAGCCGAAGGCGATCAAGGGAGAGCTTGGGCGCCATTATGAAAGCTACTGGCCCAGCCTGCCCACGGAAACGCAATTCGTCTTTGCCGATCTGCTGCGCGAGCTGACCGATGACGAAATCAGGATCGACCTGCATCCTGATGTAGACCGCGACGCGACCCGCGCGGCTTTCGTGCTGGCCGACCATCCGGGCATCTTCTCGCGGCTGGCGGGGGCGATCGCTTTGGTCGGGGCCAATATCGTCGATGCCCGCACCTATACGACCAAGGACGGCTTTGCGACCGCAGTGTTCTGGATGCAGGATGGCGACGGCCACCCCTATGCCGATGAACGCCTGCCACGCCTGCGTAAGATGATCGAGCGCACCCTGCGCGGAGAGATCGTCCCCCGAGAGGCACTTGCAGGCCGCGACAAGCCCAGGAAACGCGACAGCGCCTTCCGCTTTCCGACCCATGTCACCTTCGACAACGAGGCATCGGACGTCTATACCGTGATCGAGGTCGATACGCGTGACCGGCCGGGCCTGCTTTACGACCTGACCCGGACCCTGGCCGAAAACCACATCCAGATTTCCAGCGCGGTGATCGCGACCTTCGGGGCGCAGGTCGTCGACACCTTCTATGTCAAGGACATGTTCGGGCTGAAACTGCACCAGCAGCACCGACGCGAGGCGCTGAGCAAGAAACTGCAACAAGCGATCAAGGACGGCGCCGAGCGGGCCGAAAAGGCCGAGCGAAGGCTTGGCGGCCCGTTCTGAGATCACGGAAAGACTTCAATGCAACCGATCAGACTAATCCGGGGCTTCCTCTCGGTCGGGGCCTGGACCCTGGCGAGCCGCCTTGTCGGCTTCATCCGCGACGTGATGATCGCGGCCTATCTGGGGACCGGACCCGTCGCACAGGCCTATCTGGTGGCCTTCACGCTGCCGAACATGTTCCGCCGCTTCTTTGCCGAGGGCGCGTTCAACACCGCCTTCGTGCCGATGTTCGCCAAGCGGCTCGAAGCCGACGACGATCCCCGTGGCTTTGCCGAAGAGGCGTTTTCGGGCCTGTTCTCGGTCGTGCTGGTGGTTTCGGCGATTGCCCATCTCATCATGCCCTGGCTTGTGCTGGCGATGGCCGCGGGGTTCAGGGGCGACGAGCGTTTCGACCTTGCGGTGATCTATGGCCGGATCTGCTTTCCCTATATCCTGTTCATCTCGCTGACCGCACTGCTGTCCGGACTGCTGAATGCGGGCGGCCGCTTCATCGCCGCTGCCGCAGCGCCGGTGCTGATGAACTTCATCCTGATCGTCGCGATGCTGCTGGCGGACCGGAACGGCTGGGACATGGGCATGGCGATGGCCTGGTCGACCCCTGTTTCCGGGATCGCGCAGCTGTTCTGCGTCTGGTGGGCGGCAAAGCGCATGGGTTTTCCGCTGCGGTTGCGCCGCCCGCGCCTGACCCCGGACATGCGCCGCCTTCTGGCGGTGGCAGCGCCCGCGGTGCTGGCGGGGGGCGTGGTGCAGATCAACCTGCTGGTCGGCCGGCAGGTCGGCTCTTTCTACGACGGCGCAATTGCCTGGCTGACCAACGCGGACCGTTTGTATCAGCTGCCGCTGGGCGTCGTCGGCATCGCCATCGGCATCGTGCTGCTGCCCGACATTTCACGCCGGCTGAAGGCGGGGGATACCGACGGGGGACGCCACGCCTATAACCGTGCCACCGAATTCGCGTTGTTCCTGACCGTGCCCGCCGCCGTGGCGCTGGTGATCGCCAGCTACCCGCTGATCTCGGTCCTGTTCCGGCGCGGCGCTTTCCTTGAGGCGGATGTCGGTCCGACCGCGCTGGCACTGGCGATCTATGGCGCAGGCCTGCCCGCCTTTGTCCTGCAGAAGGTGCTGCAGCCGCTGTATTTCGCTCGTGAGGATACGCGCAGCCCGTTCCGCTTCGCGGTCTGGTCGATGGTGGTCAACGCGGTCGCGGCCCTTGGGCTTGCGCCGGTGATCGGGTTCTCGGCCGCAGCCTTGGGCACGACAATCGCGGGCTGGACGATGGCGCTGCAACTGTGGCGCGGCACCCGCGCCTTTGGCGAAGCGGCCGAACTTGACGACCGCCTGCTCCACCGGTTGCCCCGTATCGTCGCGGCATCGGCAGTCATGGGACTGGTGATCTGGGGCGTGATGGTCATGCTGGGCGATACGCTTTACCAGCCCGGCAGCCGCTATCTTGCGTTGCTGGCGCTGGTTGCCAGCGGGGTCGCGGCCTATGGCGTGGCCGCGACATTGTTGGGGGCATTTCGTCCGTCGGACCTGCGTGCCGGCTTCCGGCGTCAGCGCTGACGGATCTGACGCATGACCCGGGCGACACCGCCCGGGATCAGGACGAAGGACATCAGGAACCCGACGGCAAACCCGGCCACCTCGGCGATCCACGTCGTATTCCCGGACTGGAAAAGGATCCCGAACACCAGTTGGAAGGCCAGCAGCATCCCGATCAGGGTGAAGGCCCGCATCCGGTTCGCGTTTTCCTGCCCAAGCCGCGTCCAAAGCAGGAAGGTGAAGGCCCCGACCAGGCCATAGACCGCAGGATAGCCGCCGATCAGCGGCTGAAAGCGGAACTGCGGAAAGAGGCCCGCGAACAGGGTATAGATCAGCGCCCCGCCAATGGACGACCCGAAGAACAGCGCGACGACCGCCCAGGCCCGGAACTGGCTGGCGACAAGGTTCCCCAGCGCAAGGCAGAAGACGACGACGAAGACGCCATGCATCAGCGACAGGTGCACAAAGGGATAGGTCAGGATCCGCCAGCTCTGGTCCAGCAGGATCACCCGCATCTGCCACAGTTGCAGGATCAGGTCGGGGATATAGGCGGTGCGTTCGACCGCGACCTGGCGCATCGCCATGCCTGCGCCCGGCCCGCCCCCGGTCAGGCCCATCTGCGCAAGACCAAAGACGGCCTCGCTGGCGATCATGGGCAGGACCAACGCCCAAACCACGGCGGGAACGGGATTCAGCGGGGATTCGTCGTAACCGGGTCGCATCGTCTTCCTCTTCCTTGGTCCGGGCTGTTGCGCCCGGGACGGCCAAGGGGTAAGCCAGCCTACGGATTTTTCCAAGCAGGTAGTGCCATGACCACGAGCTTCGCCAAGCGCATCTTCTCCGGCATCCAACCTTCGGGCGGGCTGACGCTGGGGAACTATCTGGGTGCGCTGAAACGCTTCGCCGAATATCAGGGCAAGGGGGCCGAGACGATCTATTGCGTCGTCGACCTGCACGCGATCACCGTCTGGCAAGACCCCGAGAAGCTGCGCCACAACACACGCGAGGTCGCGGCGGCCTTTCTGGCGTCTGGGGTCGATCCCGAAGTCTCGATCCTGTTCAACCAGAGCCAGGTTTCCCAGCACGCCGAGCTTGCGTGGCTTTTCAACACGGTCGCGCGCGTGGGCTGGATGTACCGGATGACCCAGTTCAAGGACAAGGCTGGCAAGAACTCCGAGAACTCTTCGCTGGGTCTGCTGGCATATCCCTCGCTGATGGCAGCCGACATCCTGGCCTATCACGCGACCGCCGTGCCGGTGGGCGAGGATCAGAAGCAGCATCTGGAGCTGACCCGCGACATCGCGGCCAAGTTCAACCACGACTACGGCCTCGACTTCTTCCCGATCACCGAGCCGTTGATCGAAGGCACCGCCACCCGCGTCATGAGCCTGCGCGACGGGTCCAAGAAGATGTCGAAATCCGATCCCTCGGATGCCGCGCGCATCAACCTGACCGACGACGGCGACGCCATCGCGCAGAAAATCCGCAAAGCGCGGACCGATGCCGAACCCCTGCCCGGTTCGATGGACGGGCTGAAGGACCGCCCCGAGGCCCGCAACCTCGTCAACATCTTCGCCGCCCTGACCGGTGAGACGGGCGACCAGGTGCTGGCGCGCTTCGAGGGACAGGGCTTCGGCGCCTTCAAGCCGGCGCTGGCCGAAGTCGCCGTCGAAACCCTGGCCCCGATCACCACACGGATGAGCCAGTTCATGGCAGATCCCGCGGAAATTGATCGCATCCTTGGTCGAGGCGCTGATCAGGCCGCGGCAATCGCCCAGCCCATCGTCGAGCGGACCAAAGAGATCATGGGAATGATCCGGTCCCGCTGAACGGGCAAGGAAAATCAGGTATTTCCACGCGGGATGTGATAACCTCCATCCCGTGCGAGAACGGGTAGGACAATGACGGACCTCTTGTCCCGATTGCTCGGCGCGCGTCCCTGGCTTCTGGCCGACGGCGCGACCGGGACCAATCTTTACAATATGGGGCTGGCCCCCGGCGACGCCCCCGATCTGTGGTGCGAAACCCAACCCGACAGGGTGCGAGACCTGCATCGGCAGATGATCGCGGCGGGCGCGGACCTGATCCTGACGAACAGCTTCGGTGCCAATGCCAGCCGGTTGCGACTGGCCGGTGCCGCGGACCGGGTGGTGTCCCTCAACATCGCCGCGGCGCGCCTTGCCCGCGAAGCGGTCGCAGAAGGCGGCCGCCCGGTCATCGTCGCCGGTTCGATCGGCCCAACCGGAGAGATCATGGCCCCCGTCGGCCGCCTGACCGAGGCCGAGGCCGCGCGCCTTTTCACCGAGCAAGCGCAGGCGTTGAAGGAAGGCGGCGTCGATATCCTGTGGATCGAGACGGTCAGCGCGGTCGAGGAAATGCGCGCCGCGGCCCGTGCGGCGCAGGCGGTGGGCCTGCCCTGGTGCGGGATGATGAGCTTTGAACCCGGCGGTCGCAGCATGATGGGCGTCAGCCCGCCCCAACTGGCCACCCTGGTCGAACGCCTTCCCCATCCCCCCGTCGCATACGGTGCGAATTGCGGGACCGGCCCGGCCGAGCTATTGCTGGCGATCTCGGGCTTTTCGGCGACCGGGTCCGAGCGTCCCCTGATCGCGAAACCCAATGCCGGTGTGCCGCGCTATCAGGATGGCGGCCTGATTTACGACGGCACGCCCGAGGTGATGGCAGAATTTGCCGTTCTTGCCCGCGACCTTGGAGTGCGCATCATCGGGGGCTGCTGCGGCACGACACCGGCACATCTGGCGGCGATGCATGATGCGCTGGTCCAGCGCCCCGCCGGGCAACGCCCCAGCAGCGATGCGATCTCGGCGCGCATCGGCGGACTGATGCCGGACCGCTAGAACAGCGACAACTGGTCCCCGGACCGGGGCGGAGGCGCAAACAGGCTGCAATCCAAGACCGGGCTTTGCCCGTCCAGCCCCAATCGCTTTTTCGCCAGCTTGAAGCGCTTGTGCAGCAGTTCCGCCTCGATCCCCTCGCCCCGCATCCGCGCGCCGAAACGCGGGTCGTTGTCTCGCCCGCCCCGCATCGCCTGGATGCGCGACATGACATGGGCCGCCATGCCCGGCCGGTGACGGTCCAGCCAGTCGCGAAACAGGGGCGCGACCTCCAGCGGCAAGCGGACCGGGATCATCGCGGCGGTACTGGCCCCCGCATCCCGCGCGGCAGTCAGGATCCGCTCCAGTTCGTGCTCATTCAGCACCGGGATCATCGGCGCGGCCATGACGCGAACCGGCACACCGGCCCTTGCCAGGCATTCGATCATCTTCAGCCGCGTGGTCGGACTAGGCGCGCGTGGCTCAAGATCACGGGACAGTTGCGCGTCCAGCGTGGTCAGCGACACCCCAGCCGTGACCAGTCTGCGTCCTGCCATGTCCCCCAGAAGCTCGACATCGCGCATCACCGTCGCGCCCCGCGTCACCAGCGTCATCGGATGGTTCCAGTCGGACAGTACACCGATGCAGGCCCGCATGATGCCAAGCCTTGCCTCGGCCGGTTGATAGGGATCCGTGTTGGTCCCGAAGGCAATCGGCGCCACGGCATAGCCCCGCCGTCCGATCTCGGCCGCAAGCAGGTCCGGCGCATTGGGCTTGGCGGTGATCCGGGTTTCGAAATCCAGCCCCGGCGACAGCCCAAGATAGGCGTGGCTTGGCCGCGCGAAGCAATAAATGCAGCCATGCTCGCACCCGCGATAGGGATTGACCGAGCGGTCGAAGGTGATGTCGGGCGAGGTATTGCGCGCAATGATCGAGCGCGCCTGTTCGATCGTTACCTCGGTCCGCAACAGCACTGGGTCTTCGGGATAATCCCAGCCGTCGCTTTCGCGGATCCGCTGATACGGCTCGAACCTTGCATCCGGCCTCGTATCCGCCCCACGGGCGCGCAGCCTTTCCTCGGGATGTCTGGGTGGCAGGGTCATGCCCGGATACTAACCCGTCATCAGGAACAATACAAGAACATCACTGAAATGCGGAAACCCTACGCCTTGTGATCGGGTTGGGAACGAAGGGGGCTTCCGGTTTCCACCCCCAGCGCACATATTAAAGGCATTGGAGGACGACATGCCGTTGCCGCATTTCCTGATCCTAGTCCTTGCCGTGATCCTTGCCGCTGGCCTGACCATTTGGGCGGCCAGCGCGGTCGGCGTCCCGATGCTTGCCCTTGGCCTTGTGGCCCTGATGGCTGCGGCGGTTGCCCATCTGGCGATGCGCGAGCATCACTAGTTCAAACTCAGGATCTCGTGCGGTCCCTTGCACACCACGGCGGAACGCAACCGCCCGAAACCAGCTGAACCAGATAACCGTCCCAGCACAGCCAAAATCGGTTGCTATGCCCACCCGCGCGAGGATTGTGATGGAGAGATCCAGAAGAAACGGGACGACAGTTTCCCGTCCGGGCGATTATCCGGCGATCAGCTCGGTGTCCCAGTAAAGATAGTCCATCCAGCTTTCGTGCAGATAATTCGGCGGAAAGCGCCGTCCCGATGCGTGCATTTCCTCGGGCGTGGGACGTGCAGGATTGCGGCGCAACCGCATCCCCGAATTTCGTAGCGACTTGTTTGCCTTTTTCAGGTTGCAGGGCGAACAGGCGGCAACCACGTTTTCCCAACTTGTCACGCCGCCCCGCGACCGGGGGACGACATGGTCAAAGGTCAACTCGCCCTTAGCCCCGCAATACTGGCAGCAGAATTCGTCCCTCAGAAAAAGATTGAAGCGCGTGAATGCCACGCGCTTCTGGGGTTTGATGAAATCTTTCAGCACAACGACCGACGGGATGCGTATCGCCTCCCGCTGGCTTCGGACTACCTCGTCATATTCGGCGATGATCTGCACCCGGTCCAGAAACACCGCCTTGATTGCCTCTTGCCACGGCCACAGGGACAAGGGGTAGTAGCTGAGGGGACGGAAATCCGCGTTCAGCACCAATGCGGGGTGGTGGCGCAAGTTCGATGGCTCGCGCACGAATTGGGTTCGAAAGTCGCCATGGTCGTCCAGCATCGGCCCTTTGCCTCGCCTGCCAGAAGCTTGTCGGAACGTCGTGAGGCCGACTATATATCGCGACCGCGCCCTGACAAGCCCCTGAATATATGCCCTGACCACGGATTACCCGCGATGCGTGACACGGGCGTGACAGGCCGGGTCAGTGCGGTGTCGCGAATTTCAGCAGCAGCAGTCCAGCGATGATCAGGGCGGCGGCCAGAACGCGCAGGGGATCGGCCCCCTCGCCCAGCACCAGAATCCCAAGGATAAAGGAACCGACCGCACCAATCCCGGTCCAGATCACATACGCCGTGCCCAGCGGCAGGCTTTTCATCGCCAGCGACAGGAACCAGAAGCTGATGATCGACCCGACGATGGTCACGACCGAGGCGACGGGCTTGGTGAACCCATCCGAAAGCTTCATTGCAAAGGCCCAGACGACCTCGAGAATTCCGGCAATTCCCAGATAGATCCAGGCCATGTCATGTCCTTTTCCAACTGCTGCCTTCGGTTCTGTCCGACGCGCAGCATGTGGTCAAGGCCGGGCTTGGCAAAGTATCGACGGCCGTGACAGGATGGTGTCATGACCGCACCGCCCCGCCTGAACGGACCCCTGGAAACGGCGCTTTACGCCGATGACCTGGACAGGGCCGCACGTTTCTGGTCCGAGGTGATCGGCCTGACCGAGATCGCCCGTCAGCCCGGACGCCATGCCTTCTTCCACTGTGGGGATCAGGTGCTGCTGGTTTTCTGCGCAGCGGCGACGCGGACTCCGCCGCGCCCGGACGCAAGATTGCCCGTGCCGCCGCATGGTGCGGACGGTCCCGGCCATTTCTGCCTGTCGGCCAGCGCAGAGCAGATCCCGCTGTGGCGCGATCATCTTGAGAGCAAGGGGATAAAGATCGAGGCTGATTTCACCTGGCCCCAGGGCGGGCGGTCAATCTATTTCCGCGATCCTGCCGGGAATTCGATCGAAATTGCCGATCCCGTAATCTGGCGCTGAAACAGATCAGCGCCAGCAAAGGCGAATTGTCAGCGCCGCGCCCGGACGGGCACGCGCTGTGGCTTCGCCTGGACCGATTTGAGGACGAGCACACTGGCGGGAACCAGTACAAGCAGGGCCATCCAGATCAGATCCATCGCAAGACTCCTCTTCTTCTGATTTGAAGGTAGACCCTGCTTCAGCGGTTTCAAGTGCAATCTGACGGTTGACGTCAGGTTCTGACGCCAAGTCGCTGCCGCAGAAAATTCAATGCGCGCGACAAGCCGTCGGGCGAAATCCCGTGCGGGGTGTTCTTCATCACATAGGTCTCGACGTCGAAGTTTGCCTTTTCCAGCGCAGCCGCAGCGACGGCCATGCTGTCGAAGGGAACGACGGGATCCTGATCGCCGTGAAGCAGCAGGATCGGCGGATGCGTGCGGATGCCTTTTTCCAGCCCGTCGGGATCGATCAGCCGACCCGAAAAGCCGACCACGCCCGCGAGTTCCTTGTCGCGGCGCGGCGCAACCTCCAGCGACATCATCGTGCCCTGCGAAAATCCGACCAGCGCCAGCCGCGAAGCCTTGATCCCTTCGTCCATCAGCACCTTGTCGAGAAAGGCATTGATGTCATGGAAGGACTGCTCGACAGAAGTGCGCGCCTGTTCGACGCTGGACCCATCCATCCAGGGAATGGGAAACCACTGATAGCCCATGGGATTGTTCCGGCAGGGTTCGGGTGCATCCGGCGCATAGAAGGCGGTTCCGGGCAGATGAGGCGACAGAGGATCGCCCAGTCCCAGCAGGTCGGCACCGTCGGCACCATAACCATGCAGGAAAACAACAACCGATTCAGCCTTTTGCGGGCCTTTCCTTTGCGATTTCAACTGGCGTGTCATCTGATCCCCTCGCGCTCTTTCGCCACCCGGTAATAGGCCCAGAGCGCCCGCGCCGCAACCGCGCGCCAGGGTCGCCAGGGTTCGGCCAGGGCAGTCAGCGCGGCGGGACCGGGTCGTTCGGGCAGATCGTAAAGCAGCCGCGCCGCCTCGGCCAGTGCCAGATCCCCGGCCGCAAAGACATCTGCGCGGCCAAGCGCGAATTTCAGGTAAATCTCGGCCGTCCATCGCCCGATCCCCGGCAGGGCGGTCAGCGCAGCAATCGCGTCCTCATCCGGAAGATCTCGCAGACCCGGCCAGTCCAGCCGGGCCGCAGCGATCCCCCGAAGATAGCGGATCTTGGGTCGCGACAGGCCAGCCGCGCGCAGGACATCATCTTCGGCCCCCGCAATGCCATCTTCATCAGCCAACCCGGCCCGGATCATCCGCTCAAGGATCGCATTCGCCGCCTGCGTCGAGATCTGTTGCGAAACGATGGCGTCGCGGATCGAAACGAAGCCCTCTTCCCACCGGCGCAGCGGTAGCGGGCCAAGCGTGGGCAGGGTGCGCGCCCAGACCGGACATACCCGCATCAGGTGATCCGCCCCTTCCTCGAGATCCGAGGCCGAGCGGATCGTGCGCGTCATTCGATCAGGCCGATGTCGCCGGTCAGCCGCGCCTCTTCCTTCAGGCGGGTCTCGAAGGCCATCGAGATATGGCGGCGCAATGCCGCCTCGGCACGGTCGCCGTCGCGTGCGGCGATCGCGTCGACGATTTCCTGATGCTCGTCCAGCGTGACCGTGTCCCGACCCTTTGCGGCCAGCGTGGTATGGGCCATCAGCGCCATGCTGCGATGGACAAGGTCCAGCTGCTGCACAAGATAGCGATTGTGCGAGGCGAGATGGATCTGGTGGTGAAACCGTCGATTCGCCCGCGACAGCGCCTGTGGATCGCCAAGGATCTTGTGATCGTCCTCGACCATCCCGGCCAGAACCCGAACCTCTTCGGGCGTGGCATGGCGCGCGGCAAGGCGCGCGGCCAGCGCCTCAAGCTCGGCCCGGACGGTATAAAGCTCGGCCAGCTGGTTGTGGTCCAGCGTGGCGACGATCAGGCTGCGCCCGTCGCGCTTCAGCATCGACTGGGTTTCAAGCCGCTGCAAGGCTTCGCGCACCGGCGTCCGGGACACGCCGAAGCGCTCGGCCAGTTCGGATTCCACCAAACGATCGCCGGGACGATAGGTGCCGCTGTCGATGGCGCTGAGGATCAGGGAATAGGCGTCTTTCATGCGCCGCACGATCCGTTGTCCCAGACGGGATTGCAAGCGCCCTGCCACAGGCTTAGGCAGAGAACATGGATTTTCATCATGTGACGACCTGGGTGTTCGATCTCGACAACACCCTTTATGCGCCCGAGATGCGGCTCTTCGATCAGATCGAAAAGCGCATGACCGCTTATGTGATGCGCGAATTGCGCGTGTCAGAGGCGCGGGCCAGCCACCTGCGCGATCATTACTGGCGCCAGCACGGCACCACGCTGGCCGGGCTGATGGCGGAACATTCTATCGATCCGCTGCCCTATCTGCGTGAAGTCCATGACATCGACTTCTCACATCTCGTGCCCGACCCCGATCTGGCAAGGCTGATCTCGGACCTGCCCGGGCGCAAGATCATCCACACCAACGCCGATATCGAATATGCAGCCAGGGTGCTCGACCATCGCGGACTTGCGGTCTTTGACGAGATCCACGGCATCGACACGACGGGCTTCCTGCCGAAACCCGATCCGGGGTCTTACGCGGCGGTGATCGATGCCGCGGGCTTCGATCCCACTGCCGCCGCGATGTTCGAGGATGACCCGAGGAATCTTCTGGTTCCGCATGAACTGGGGATGCGCACGGTGCTGGTCGGAACCGGGCGCCACGGTCCGGACGAGCTTGCCGCGGATCACGATCACGGTGCGCATGTCCAGCATCGCACGATGGATCTTACCGCCTTCCTGCGCGAGCTTGCGGCCGGGCGATCGGTCGATGTTCCCGGAGAAGCCCTCCGCGGCAACGCGCGAAAATCGGGATGATGACAATGCAGGACTGCGACATTCTTGTCTCGGGTGGCGGTATCGCGGGCCTTGTCGCGGCCGCGGCCTTTGGCAGCGCCGGGCATCGCGTGACCTGCGTCGACCCCGCCCCGCCCGTGACCGAGGAATCGGCCGAAGGCTCGGACCTGCGCAGCACCGCCTTCCTGCAACCTTCGATCCCTGTGTTGAAGGCCGCAGGCCTGTGGGAACGGCTTTCGCCCCATGCCACCCCGCTGCAGGTCATGCGCATCATCGATGCGGGCGGAAAGCTTCCGCAGGCGCGGCTGACGCGGGATTTCGACGCCTCAGAGATCTCCGAGCAACCCTTCGGCTGGAACCTTCCGAACTGGCTGCTGAAACGGGAAATCTCGGCCCGTCTGGCCGAACTGGGAAATGTCCGGTTTCTGCCCGGCACCGCGACCACCGCCCTTCTTGCCCGCGATGCCGAGGCGCTGGTCACCCTCAGCGATGGCAGCCAGCACCGTGCGCGGCTGGTCATCGGCGCGGATGGCCGGAACTCGATGGTTCGTCGCGCGCTTGGCATCGGCACGCGCACGCTGCGCTATGGCCAGAAGGCACTGGCCTTCGCGGTGACGCATGATCGCCCGCATGACAATGTCTCGACCGAGATCCACCGCTCGGGCGGTCCCTTTACGCTGGTTCCCCTACCCGATCGCGACGGAAAGCCCTCATCGGCGGTCGTCTGGATGGAGCGTGGTCCCGAGGTCGCACGCCTGCGCGCCCTGCCCGTCCAGGAGTTCTCGCGCGAGTTGAACCTTCGCTCGGCTGGTATCCTGGGAGAATTGACCCAGGTCACGCGACTGACCGAATGGCCGATCATCAGCCAGATCGCCGACCGCTTCACCGGCCCCCGCGCCGCATTGATCGCCGAGGCCGCCCACGTCGTTCCCCCGATCGGGGCGCAAGGGCTGAACATGAGCCTTGCCGACCTCGCCAATCTCGTCGAGCTTTCGGCGGGCGATCCGGGCAGCCGCGCCTCGCTCGACAGCTACGAACGCCGCCGCCGCCCCGAAGCACTGGCCCGGCTGATGGGGATCGATGCCCTGAACCGCGCCAGCATGATTGCGGCCCCTCCGCTTCGCGATCTGCGGGCGGCGGCGCTTGGCTCGCTTTACGCGGCGGGTCCGGTCAGGCGGGTCCTGATGCGCGCCGGGCTTGGGATCCGCTAGGTTTGCCCGGTTTCACCTTTTCCCAAATACCCATGCGACGCCTCGAACTGCGGCAAGCCCTGCCGCAGTGCGGGACAGGGCCGACAGGCAGATAGACGACATGGCCAAACCCGTCACCGCCTTCACCTGCACCGCTTGCGGCGCCAGCCACCGGAAATGGTCGGGCCGCTGCGAATCCTGCGGAGAGTGGAACAGCATCATCGAGGAGACGCCCCTGTCGCAGGGTCCCGGCAGGGGTCTTGGCACGCTCAAGGGCAAGCCGATCCCGCTTTCCGGCCTTGCGACGCAGGAAGCGCCCCCGACACGCGCCTGCTCCGGCATTGCCGAACTTGACCGGGTGCTGGGCGGCGGGCTGGTTCCGGGCTCGGCCATCCTTGTCGGCGGCGATCCGGGCATCGGGAAATCTACCCTTCTTCTGCAGGCGGCGGCAGCGTTCGCCCGGTCAGACCAGCAGGCGATCTATATCTCGGGCGAGGAAGCCAGCGCCCAGGTCCGGCTGCGCGCACAGCGCCTGGGCCTTGGCGATGCGCCCGTGCGCCTTGGCGCGGAAACCGCGCTGCGCGACATCCTGACGACCCTGGACGCCGAACGGCCGGATGTCGCCATCATCGACTCGATCCAGACGCTCTGGTCCGACCGGATCGAGGCGGCCCCCGGCTCGGTCGCGCAGGTCCGCGCCAGTGCGCATGAACTCGTGACCTTCGCCAAGCGCCGCGGCACCTCGGTCATCCTTGTCGGCCATGTCACCAAGGAAGGCCAGATTGCCGGTCCGCGCGTTGTCGAACACATGGTCGATACGGTTCTGTATTTCGAGGGCGAGCGTGGGCACCAATTCCGCATCCTGCGCGCCCACAAGAACCGCTTCGGTCCGGCAGATGAAATCGGCGTTTTTGAAATGACCGGCGGCGGGCTGGCCGAGGTCGCAAACCCCTCGGCGCTGTTTTTGTCCGAGCGCGGCCAGCCCGCGGCAGGCTCGGCCGTTTTCGCCGGGATCGAGGGCACGCGTCCCGTCCTGACCGAGATCCAGGCGCTGATCGCCCCATCGACGCTGGCAAGCCCGCGCCGCACCGTGGTCGGACTGGATTCCGGACGGGTCTCGACCATCCTTGCGGTCCTGGAATCGCGTTGTGCCATACCCTTTGCCGGGCTCGACGTCTTCCTGAACGTCGCCGGCGGGCTGCGCGTCAACGAACCCGCAGCCGACCTTGCCATTGCGGCCGCCCTCCTCAGCGCGCGCGAGGACAAGCCGCTGCCCGCCGAGGCCGTCCTTTTCGGAGAAATCAGCCTGTCCGGCGCGCTGCGACCGGTCGCTCAGGCCGAAAACAGGTTGAAAGAGGCGCAGAAACTTGGTTTTTCACGGGCAATCCTGCCCGCGGCCACCAAGGTCGAGGGTGTGGGAGGAATGCGGGTGAACCGCGTTTCGGATCTGACGGGCTTCGTGGGCGAGACATTCGGTGCCGGATGAACTTGCCTCCAAACGCGGAAATGGCCGCGAAAGGGCGTGACAATGGACGGTTTCACCATCATCGACGGCATCGTTGCGGTCGTGATCATCCTCTCGGCGATCCTGGCCTATGCCCGGGGATTCGTGCGCGAATCGCTGGCGATCCTGGGTTGGATCGGTGCGGCCGTTCTGGCCTTCATCTTTGCCCCCACGGTGCGGCCGATGGTTGCGCAGGTGCCGGGACTGAACAAGTTTCTGGCTGACAGTTGCGAACTTTCGACCATCGCGGCCTTCGCCGCGGTCTTCGCACTGGCGCTGGTGCTGTTCTCGATCATCACCCCGCTTTTCTCGTCGGTCGTGCAGCGGTCGGCGCTTGGCGGAGTAGATCAGGGCATGGGCTTCCTGTTCGGTGTCGCGCGCGGCGTGTTGCTGGTGGCGGTGGCCTTCATCGTCTATGACCGCGTGATGTCGACGCAACCGGTCGCCGTCGTGGACAATTCGCGCTCTGCCCAGGTCTTCCAGCGCATGACCGACCGCATGGACGAACAGATCCCGCAGGACGCGCCTGGCTGGGTCGTGTCGCGCTATGAACAGCTGGTCGGTGGCTGCATGTCGGAATCGACCGTGACCCCCAGCACCGCGACCCCGGCCCCGGCAGCCCCCGCAACCGCGCCCGCACCGGCGAACTGACCCACGGGAACGTGACCCTTCCATGACATAAATTGCGCCCCGCGGACCGGCGGGGCGTGACTTCACCCGGCTGAGTCCCTATGTTGGCGGCACAAGCGCCACAGAACAGCCCTCCCCCTAGCCACATGAGTCGGTGATGATGCAGCCATTTCTTGCCCATCCCTTCGATCACGACCGTCTGCACGAAGAATGCGGCGTATTCGGTGTGATCGGCGTCGCGGATGCGGCGAATTTCGTCGCCCTTGGGCTGCATGCCCTTCAGCATCGCGGACAGGAAGCCGGCGGCATCGTGTCCCATGATGCCGAACAGGGCTTCAACAGCGCGCATCGCTTTGGCTATGTCCGCGACAACTTCACCAAGCAAAGCCTGATGGAGACGCTGCCGGGTTCACTGGCGATCGGCCATGTGCGCTATTCGACGGCCGGCACCAAGGCCGCGACCGCGATCCGCGACGTGCAGCCCTTCTTCGGCGAATTCGCCATGGGCGGTTGTGCCATCGCGCATAACGGCAACATCACCAACGCGATGGCGCTGCGCCGCGAACTGATCGAACGTGGATCGATCTTCCAGTCCAGTTCGGACAGCGAATGCATCATTCACCTGATGGCGCGGTCGATCCAGCGCAACATCCCCGAGCGGATGAAGGACGCCCTGCGTCGCGTCGAAGGCGCCTTCAGCGTCATCGCCATGACCCGCACCAAGCTGATCGGCGTGCGCGACCCGCTGGGCGTGCGCCCGCTGGTCTTGGGCAAGATCGGTGACGACGGCTTCGTCCTCGCTTCGGAAACCTGCGCACTCGACATCATCGGCGCCGAGTTCCTGCGCGAGATCGAGCCGGGCGAAATGGTCGTCATCTCTCAGGGAGAGGTCGAAAGCTCGCGTCCATTCGGACCGTCGACCGGGCGTTTCTGTATCTTCGAACATGTCTATTTCTCGCGCCCGGATTCGATCATCGGCGGGCGTTCGGTCTATGAGACCCGCCGCCAGATCGGCGTCGAACTGGCCCGCGAAGCCCCGGTCGAGGCTGATCTGGTCTGTGGCGTCCCCGACAGCGGCACCCCCGCCGCCATCGGCTTCGCACATGAAAGCGGCATTCCCTTCGGCATGGGGATCATCCGCAACCAGTATATGGGCCGGACCTTCATCGAGCCCACCGAACAGATCCGCAACATGGGCGTAAGGCTGAAGCTGAACGTCAACCGCGCCCTGGTCAAAGGCAAGCGCGTGGTTCTGGTCGACGACTCGGTGGTGCGCGGCACGACCTCGCGCAAGATCAAGGACATGATTCTGGACGCCGGCGCGGCCGAGGTTCACTTCCGCATCGCCTCTCCGCCGACCGCCTGGCCTTGCTTCTATGGCGTCGACACGCCGGACCGCGAAAAGCTTCTGGCCGCACAGATGTCGGTGGAAGAAATGCGCGAATGGATCGGCGTCGACAGCTTGGCATTTGTCACGCTGGACGGACTTTATCGCGCAGTGGGCGAGGCCAAGGGACGGAACAAGTCCTCCCCGCAATATTGCGATGCCTGCTTCTCGGGTGAATATCCGGTGGCACCCTTCGACCAGCTTGAGCGTGGCTTCCGCATGAAGCCCCATTCTCAGGACGCGATCACCGGCCACGCGGCCGAGTGAGCCCAGAATGGCCGGGCGCGCGGAACCCTTCGCGCGCCCCGGTCAGGTCATCCCGACGCCTTCGGGCAGGATGACAAAGAACCTGCTGCCCTGTCCGCGTTCGCTTTCGATCCGCAGCCGCCCACGGTGCCGGTTGACGATATGCTTGACGATCGCCAGCCCCAGACCGGTCCCCCCCTGCTCGCGCGAGCGGTGGCTGTCTACGCGATAGAAGCGTTCGGTCAGGCGTGGCAGGTGGCGGGCGTCGATCCCTTCGCCATGATCGGCCACCGTGATCATCCAGGCGGGACCGCGCAGCACCGGCTCATGGTCAAGATGCTCCAGCGTGACGGTCACAAGACCCCCGCTGCCGCCATACTTGACCGCGTTTTCAATCAGGTTGTGAAAGACCTGGACCAACTGATCCGCGTCGCCGGGCAATAGCGCCGGGCCCTCGACACCCAACAGCGCAATCCTGACGCCAGCGCCATCCGCCGAGGGCGCGAGGGTCACCACAACCGAGCTTAGCAGTGCCGCAAGATCGACCCTGTCGCCGGGGCGGCGGCGTTCATCCTGTTCGACGCGGCTAAGCGATAGCAGATCGCCGATCAGCCGGTTCATCCGGCCCGCCTCGCGCTCCATGATGTCAAGGAAACGATCGCGGGCATTCGGATCGTTTCGGGCCGGACCCCGCAGGGTTTCGATGAACCCCATCAACGCGGTCAGGGGCGTGCGAAGCTCGTGGCTGACATTGGCTACGAAATCCCGCCGCATCTGACCGGTTTCCTCGTCGCGGGAACGATCCTCGATCGCCAGTGAGGCGCCGCGGTCTCCGTCCAGCCGCAGGGGCGTCACGGTGACGGCGCACAGGACGCCGCCCTGGCGGGTTTTGATCGTTGCGTTCAGCAGGGCCTTTTCCCCACCGGCCAGAACCGAATCCAGCGCGGCGTTGACCTCGGGGTGGCGCAGCACGGTGACGAAGGGCCGCGCCGGGGGAACCGGCCCCAGCAGCGCCTCGGCCGCGTCGTTGCCAGCAACCACGCGCGCGCGAGCATCGACGACCAGCATCGGCACAGGGACCGTCGCCAGCAGGTCGGCCGTCTCGGCCGGGGTCATTCCGATGCCACCGCCCGCAGGCCGGCGCGGAACCGCGCAGCATTCCGGCGATAGGACTCGGCCGATTTCAGCAGGCGGGCGCGCCCCTCTTCATCCAGCTCGCGCACGACCTTGCCCGGCGCGCCCATGACCAGCGATCCGGGCGGGATGACCTTGCCCTCGGTGATCAGCGCGCCCGCGCCGATCAGCGAGCCAGCACCGATGCGCGCACCATTCAGGATGATCGCGCCCATGCCGATCAAACAGCCATCCTCGATCGTGCAGCCGTGCAGCATGGCGCGATGCCCGATCGTGCAATTCGCCCCAATGGTCAGAGGATAACCCATGTCGGTATGGCAGGCCGTCAGCTCCTGCACGTTCGAGTTTCGACCGACCCGGATTTCCTCATTGTCGCCGCGCAAGACAGCACCGAACCAGACGCTTGCGCCCGGCTCCATGACGATCCGCCCGATCAGCTGCGCATCCGGCGCGACCCAGGCGTCCGCGGCCAATTCAGGGGCGATCCCCTCCAGTTCCCAGATCATCGGCCTTCCTCCATCAGGCTGCGGACAAATCGGCCAAGTCCGGTCTGGCGTTCGCGGCGCAGGCGCTCGGCGGCCAGAATGGTCTTCAACTCGGCCTCGCTGCGTTCGATTTCCTCGTTCACGATGACATAGTCATATTCGGCCCAATGGCTGATTTCATCGCGACTTTTCTGCATCCTTGCCGCGATGACCTCGGGGGCGTCCTGCTGGCGCGCGATCAGCCTCCGCTCAAGCTCGGCCAGGCTGGGCGGCAGCACGAAAATCGAGATGACATGCGCCCCCAGTGCCGAGGCACGGATCTGCTGGCCACCCTGCCAGTCGACGTCGAAAAGCGTGTCGCGCCCTGCCCGCATCGCCTCTTCCACGGGCGCGCGCGGGGTGCCGTAAAGATTGCCGAAGACCTCGGCATGTTCCAGCATGTCGCCGGCGGCGACCATCGACTGGAACTCCGCGCGTTCGCGGAAATAGTAATGCTCCGCTTCGACCTCGCCGGGACGCGGCTTCCGTGTCGTGGCCGAGACCGAGAACCGCAATGTCGGGTCCCATTCCATCAGCCGCCGTGCGAGGGTCGATTTCCCCGCCCCCGAGGGCGAGGACAGGATGATCAGAAGTCCGCTGCGCTCCATGTCCTGCGTTCTCCTTGGCTTCATCCGCATGTCTGTTCGAGGCGCCTGAATGGCGCAGCCGGGGCCGCATGGTCAAGCCCTTGCCGCCGATCCGGCGGTTTTAACCAACGGACAAGAAACTTCTCGGAGATGCCCGATATCCGGGTTAGATTTCGGCCATATGACGAGTTTCTGTTCTGGTTAGGTTGGTTGATATGTCACAAGATCACGGCCCCGATGATGATCGGGACGATGCACTATCCCTTTCTCCCGAAGACAGGGGCAGGTTGCTGCATATCGCCGATTTCGAAACCAGCCAGCCCGGCCGGATCCTGCGCCAGATGCGTGATTACTGGGAAGGGCTGCGCAAGGACGGCACCATCCCGGCACGGGCGGATGTCGAGCCGCGTGGCATTCGTGGCGCCCTGAACCACGCCTTCATCCTGGAACGGATCGCCCCCGGCACCGCCCGCTTTCGACTGGCCGGCAGCCACCTGATCGAGACGATGGGAATGGAGGTCCGGGGGATGCCCATCTGTTCGCTTCTGCATACGGGCTCGCGCGGGCGCTTTTCGGACGTGCTGGAAAGCGTCTTCTGCGCGCCGCAGATCGCGGAACTCGGCCTGAACTCGCCCGCAAGCTATGGTCGCCCGGCGATGGCAGGGCAGCTTCTGCTGCTGCCGCTGCGTTCGGATCTGGGCGACGTCACCCGCGCGCTCGGCTGCTTCGTGGTCGAGGGAGAGATTGGTCAAGCTCCCCGCCGCTTCGACCTGACCTCGGAAAAACTGGTTCCGGTGCAGGCAGGGGCGAAGGTAATGGCCCCTTCCGCGTCACTGGTCCCTGTCGGGGAAATCTCGGGGCGCTGGCGGGCGACCACGCCCCGCACGGAGAGCCCCGCGCCCACCCCCTTGCCCGGCGCCACGCCAGAGCAGCGCCGCGCCGCATTCCGGATCGTCTCGGACAATCCCCGCTAGGGCCGACTTGAAATGAAAAGGGCGGCAACCTGCGCTGCCGCCCCAATTCAGAATCTTGACCGCCTCAGCTGGCCTTGGCGTGCCTTGTGCCGTCAACGCGACGATTGCGCAGTTCTTCGGCGACAAGGAAGGCCAGTTCCAGCGATTGGCTGGCATTCAGACGCGGATCGCAGGCCGTGTGGTAACGGCTGGACAGATCCTCGTCCGTGACGGCCCGAACACCGCCGGTGCATTCCGTGACATCCTTGCCGGTCATCTCGAAATGCACGCCACCGGGGATCGTGCCCTCGGCACGGTGGACCGCGAAGAACTCGCGCACTTCGCGCAGGACCGAGTCGAAGGGCCGCGTCTTGTAGCCCGAGGCCGACTTGATGGTATTTCCGTGCATCGGATCGCAGGACCAGACCACATTTGCGCCCTCGGACTCCACGACCTTGATCAGCCGCGGCAGGTGATCGCCGACCGAGCCTGCGCCGAAGCGCGCGATCAGGGTCAGGCGGCCGGGTTCGTTTTCCGGGTTCAACTTCCAGATCAGGTTTTTCAGGTCGCTGTCCGGGATCGACGGGCCGCATTTCAGCCCGATCGGGTTCTGGACGCCACGCGCGAATTCGACATGCGCGCCGTCAAGCTGACGGGTGCGGTCCCCGATCCAGATCATGTGGCCCGAGCCCGCGACCGGCAGGCCGGTGGTCGAGTCGATGCGGGCCAGAGCCTCTTCATACTCCAGCAGCAGCGCTTCATGGCTGGTATAGAAATCGACCGAACCCAGACCATGCGCCGTCTCGGCGGTAACGCCCGCTGCTGCCATGAAGGCCATGGCGTCGCTGATCCGGTCGGCGATATCGCGGTAGCGCGCGGCTTCCTCGCCCCCGGTGAAGTCGCTGATCCAGCTTTGCACGCGATGCATGTCGGCATAGCCACCGGTCGAGAAGGCGCGCAGCAGGTTCAGCGACGCCGCGGCCTGGGTATAGGCCGACAACATCCGCTGGGGATCGGGAATACGCGCCTCGGCGGTGAAATCGAAGCCGTTGATGATGTCGCCGCGATAGCTGGGCAGCTCGACCCCGGCGACAGTTTCGGTCCCGGTCGAACGGGGCTTCGCGAACTGGCCCGCCATGCGGCCCACCTTGACGACCGGAAGCTGGGCGCCCCAGGTCAGCACGATGGCCATCTGCAGCATGACCTTGAACGTGTCACGGATGTTGTCCGCCGAGAATTCCGAGAAGCTTTCGGCGCAATCGCCGCCCTGCAACAGGAAGGCACGACCCGCCGCGACCTCGGCCAGCGAGGATTTCAGCCGTCGCGCCTCACCGGCAAAGACCAGCGGGGGAAACTTGGAAAGCTGCTTCTCGACCGCGTCCAGCGCCGCCGCGTCAGGATAATCAGGCATCTGGATGCGCGGATAGGCGCGCCAGCCACGCTTGTCCCATGACTGGGTCGCGGAACTGGTTTTATGATGTGCCATTGGCCTGTCCTCCTGAGAAACGGTCAGACGGATATAGAGGTTTGCTGAACCGAGGAAAAGCCTTGCGCACAAGGCGCAGTGCTGATGTGCTTCGCGGAATTCTACCACGTGCGCGCCCATGCCAGAATCCGTTCCAGCCCCCTCTGCCAGCCCTGCCCCCGGCGCACCCCGCCCCCGGAGGTACTTTTTCCTTCTGCTCGAAAGATTTACGCTGGTTTCCTTCGCCGCCGCGATCGAACCGTTGCGGCTGGCAAACCGGATCTCCGGGAAGCCGCTTTATGAATGGCGTGTCGTGGGCGAAGGTGGCGTCTTTGCCGCATGTTCGAACGGCACCCGCGTCATGCTGGATGGCGGCCTGGGCGAGACCCAGCGCGACGACACGATTCTGGTCTGCGGCGGCATCGACGTGGCCCAATCCTCGACCCGGACGATCCAGGGCTGGCTGCGGCGCGAGGCGCGGCGTGGGGCGCGCATGGGCGCGCTTTGCACCGGTGCGTGGGTGCTGGCGCAGGCCGGGCTTTTGGACGGGCGGCGCGCGACCATCCATTGGGAAAATCAGGACGGCTTTGCCGAGGAATTTCCGGATGTCACTCTGATCCGGACCGTATTTGTCGAAGATGGCTCGCGCCTGACGGCCGCGGGGGGGACGGCGGCCATCGACATGATGCTGCGCCAGATTGCACGTGACCACGGCAACGAATTGGCGAACCGCGTCGCCGACCAGATGATCCACACCTCGATCCGATCTGAGGATGACCACCAGCGCCTGTCGATCCCGACCCGGATCGGCGCGCGAAATCCGCGACTGGCGCAGGTCATCGCCCGGATGGAGGCGAATATCGAGGATCCGATCAGCCCCGCCCGGCTGGCACTGGACGCCGACATGTCGCCCCGCCAGCTTGAACGGCTGTTCGCAAGATACCTGAGCCGCTCTCCCAAGCGCTACTACATGGAGTTGCGTCTGGAACGTGGCCGCAACCTGTTGATGCAGACCGACATGAGCGTGATGGAGATCGCGCTGGCCTGCGGTTTCACCTCGGCCTCGCATTTTTCGAAATGCTACCGCACAACCTTTGGCAGCACGCCCTATCGCCAGCGCGGGACTGGTGCTCCGCCCGTCTAAGCGCGGAATGCCAAAACCTGCTCTTTTAGACAATTCCGGAATGCGGTTTGCGAAATCGGCGCGCTTTTCTTTTCATCCATGGGGCGATAGCGTGCCGAACAGGACATTGTTCCACTCAGGGAGATTGAATATGAAAAAACTTCTTCTGGCCAGCGTCGCCGGTGCCATGTTTGCCGGGGCCGCAGGAGCCGAAGATATCAAGCTGGGTCTCTCGCTGGGCCTGACCGGCCCGCTGGAATCCATCGCCCCGCCCATGCAGAAGGGTGCCGAGCTTGCCATGAAGGAAGTGTCGGACAGCGGCAAACTGCTGGACGGTTCGAAGATCATCCCCGTGGTTGCCGACAACACCTGCGTCGACGCAGCCGCCTCGGTCGCGGCGGTCGAACGTCTGGTGACCGCGGAAGGCGTCAAGGGCATCATGGGAGGCATGTGCTCGGGCGAGACCATCGCCTCGCTAGAAAAAGTCGGCGTACCGAACGGCATCGTCATGATCTCGCCCTCGGCGACCTCGCCGGCGCTGTCGACCATCGACGACAAGGGCTTCTTCTTCCGCACCTCGCCCAGCGACGCGCGCCAGGGCGAAGTGATGACCGATATCGTGCTGGAGCGCGGCATCAAGTCGGTGGCCGTGACCTATACGAACAACGACTATGGCAAGGGCCTGGCCGACAGTTTTGCCAATGCCTACAAAGCCAAGGGCGGCACCGTGACCATCCTGGCCGCGCATGACGACGGCAAGGCCGACTATTCCGCCGAAGTCGCCGCGCTCGCCGCCGCTGGTGGTGATGCGCTGGTCGTCGCAGGCTATGCCGACCAGGGCGGCTCGGGCATCATCCAGGGTTCGCTGGATACCGGCGCCTTCTCGACCTTCGTGCTGCCCGACGGCATGGTCAACAACGTCCTGGCCGAGAAATTCGGCGACCAGCTTGAAACCTCGTTTGGCCAGAACCCCTCGGCCGAAGGCGAAGGTCATGAGAAATTCGCCGAGCTTGCCAAGGCGGCTGGTTTCGACGGCACCTCGGCCTATGCGGGCGAGTCCTATGACTCGGCGGCGCTGATCATGCTGGCAATGCAGGCGGCCAAGTCCTCGGATCCCAAGGTCTACAAGGACAAGGTGATGGACGTTGCCAACGCGCCCGGCGAAAAGATCTATCCGGGTGAACTGGGCAAGGCGCTGGAGCTGATTGCCGCAGGGCAAGATGTCGATTATGTCGGCGCGACCTCGGTCGAGCTGGTCGAGCCGGGCGAAAGCGCCGGCGTCTATCGCGAAGTCGATTTCAAGGGCGGCAAGCTGAACGTCGTGGGCTTCCGCTGAGCGATCGGCAAGATGCTTCGGGGGCCCGGTTTATCCGGGCCCTTTCGATAACAACAAGAACCCCTTGTGGGGAATTCTTCGCAAAAATGCGAAGTGGGGAGTACTATGATTCAGGTCCATGACCTGCACCGACATTTCGGCGGCTTCCGGGCCGTCGATGGCGCGAGCCTGACGATCGAGACCGGCTCCATCACCGGGCTGATCGGCCCGAACGGTGCGGGAAAATCAACGCTTTTCAACGTCATCGCGGGAGTTCTTCCACCCACGTCCGGCCGGGTGGTCATGGACGGGGAAGACATTACCGGGCTGGCCCCGCATCAGTTGTTCCACAAGGGGCTGTTGCGCACCTTCCAGCTTGCGCACGAATTTTCGTCTATGACGGTCCGCGAGAACCTGATGATGGTTCCGGGCGCGCAGACAGGCGAAACCCTGGTCAATGCCTGGCTGCACCGTGGCCGCATCCGCGAGGAAGAGCGCGCCTTGCGCAAGAAAGCGGACGAGGTCCTTGAATTCCTGACCATTTCCCATGTCGCTGACGAAAAGGCGGGGAACCTGTCCGGCGGTCAGAAGAAGCTGCTGGAACTGGGTCGCACAATGATGGTCGATGCCAAGATCGTCTTTCTGGACGAAGTCGGCGCCGGCGTGAACCGCACTCTGCTGGGCACCATCGGCGACGCAATTACCCGCCTCAACAAAGAACGCGGCTATACGTTCTGCGTGATCGAGCATGACATGGATTTCATCGGTCGCCTGTGCGACCCCGTGATCGTCATGGCGCAAGGCAAGGTGCTGGCGCAAGGCAACGCCTCCAGCATCATGCAGAACGAAGCCGTGATCGAGGCGTATCTGGGCACCGGCCTGAAGAACAAGGTCGCAGCCGAGATTGCCGAGGAAACCGGTTTCGGCGAAAGCCACGGCGCACAGCCCGGATTGGGGGCCGAGGCCGGTCAGGGCGGCGACGGCAAGCCCGCGGGGGATATCCGATGAGCCAGCCCTATCTTTCCGCCAGTGCCATGCGCGGCGGCTATGGCAAGGCCGACATTCTGAACGGCTGTACGCTGGCCGTGGATCAGGGCCAGATTGCCGTCATCGTCGGCCCGAATGGCGCCGGAAAATCCACCGCCATGAAGGCCGTCTTCGGGATGCTGGACCTGCGCGAGGGTGAAGTGACGCTGGGTGGCGAGGATATCTCGCGCCTGACCCCGCAGGAACGCGTCCGCAAGGGCATGGGCTTCGTCCCGCAGACCCATAACATTTTCCCGACGATGACCGTCGAGGAAAACCTTGAGATGGGGGCGTTCATCCGGGGCGACGATTATCGCGAGACGATGGAGCAGGTCTATCACCTGTTTCCCGCCGTGGCCGACAAGCGCAAGCAGAACGCGGGCGAGCTTTCGGGCGGCCAGCGCCAGCAGGTCGCCGTCGGGCGCGCGTTGATGACGAAGCCCCGCCTGCTGATGCTGGACGAACCGACCGCAGGTGTCAGCCCCATCGTCATGGACGAGCTTTTCGACCGCATCATCGAGGTGGCGCGCACCGGCATCTCGATCCTGATGGTCGAACAGAACGCGCGTCAGGCACTGGAGATCGCCGATATCGGCTACGTGCTGGTGCAAGGCGGCAATCGCTATACCGACTCTGGTCGTGCCCTGCTGGCCGATCCCGAGGTCCGACGCACGTTCCTTGGGGGCTGACATGGACATTCTGAACGCCCTTGTGGCCATCCTGAACTTCGTGGTGATCCCCGCCGCAGCCTATGGCGCGCAACTTGCGCTTGGCGCACTGGGGGTGACGCTGATCTATGGCATCCTGCGCTTTTCGAACTTTGCGCATGGCGACACCATGGCCTTTGGCACCGCGCTGGTGATTCTGGTGACCTGGGGCCTGCAGGCGCTTGGCATCAGCCTTGGCCCGTTGCCCACCGCCCTGCTGGCGCTGCCGATCGGGATCGCGCTCTGTTCGGCCCTGGTGCTGGGCACGGATCGCGTCGTCTATCGCTTCTACCGCGCCAAGAAATCCGAGCCGATCATCATGGTCATGGCCTCGGTCGGGGTCATGTTCATCATGAACGGCCTGACCCGCGTTGTCATCGGCGTGAACGAGATCCGCTTCGACGACGGCGCGCGGTTCCTGATCAGCGTGCAGGATTTCAAAAAATGGACCGGCCTGACCGAGGGCCTGTCCCTGCGCGCAAGCCAGGCGTTGACGCTGGTGGTCACGGCGCTGGCCTGCTGGGCGCTGTTCAGGTTCCTGAACCGCTCGCGCGCGGGCAAGGCCATGCGAGCCTATGCCGATAACGAGGATCTGGCGCTGCTCTCGGGGATCGATCCCGAACGCGTGGTGCGTCTGACCTGGATCATCGCGACTGCGTTGGCCGTGACCGCAGGCACGCTTTACGGCCTCGACAAGACCTTCAAGGCCTTCAACTATTTCCAGATCCTGCTGCCGATCTTTGCCGCAGCCATCGTGGGCGGCCTTGGCAGCCCGCTGGGCGCGGTCGCCGGGGGCTTCATCGTCGCCTTTTCAGAAGTCGCGGTGACCTATCCCTGGAAGAAGATCGCGACCTATCTGGGCTTCCAACCCGAGGGACTGCTGCAATTGCTGTCGACCGAATACAAGTTCTCGGTCAGCTTCGTTATCCTGATCATCGTGTTGCTGTTCCGGCCAACCGGCCTGTTCCGCGGCAAGGCCTATTGAGGGAGGGCTGAGACATGTCGAACACTCGTCAGGCCACCGCCTCCAGCCCTTGGCGCGCCCCGCTGATCTTCCTGGTGATTGCCGCGCTTTTCGTGCTTGAGGGCACGACGCGGAACGCGCTGTTTTCCGGCAGCTGGAACTCTGCCCTGGCCATCCTGAACATGGGTCTCATCTCGGCCGTGATGGCGCTTGGGGTGAACATGCAATGGGGTTATGCGGGGCTTTTCAATGCCGGCGTCGTGGGCTTTCTGGCCTTGGGCTCACTGGGTCCGGTGCTGGTCGCGACCCGTCCGGTCGAGGGCGCCTGGTCCGCCGGCGGGCCACGCGTCCTGTTGGCGCTGGTCATCGGGCTGGCCACGCTGATCCTGGCCGCCCAGGTCTGGCAGCGCGCGCCGCAACGATTGCGCGCCATCGCCATGATCGCGATCCTGGTGCTGGGCTTCGTCCTGTACCGCTTCCTGTTCGATCCGGCCGTCATGGCGATCGAGGCGAACAACTCGGCCTCGGCCGGGAACATTGGTGGGCTCGGCTGGCCTGTCCTGCTGTCCTGGCCCGTGGGCGCTGCCTTTGCCGCCGCCGCCGCCTGGGGTGTGGGCAAGGTCGCGCTGGGGCTACGCTCGGACTATCTCGCCATCGCGACACTGGGCATCGGCGAAATCATCGTCGCGGTCCTGCGCAACGAGGAATGGCTGGCGCGCGGGGTCAAGAACATGTCCGGCATCCCGCGCCCGGTGCCGTATGAGCTGGATCTGCAGAATGATCCGGCCTTTGTCGCCAAGGCAGCAAGCTGGGGCATGGACGTGTCGACTGCGTCCGGCATCTGGGTGAAGCTGATGTATGCCGGCATCTTCGCTGTGGTCCTGCTGGGTCTGGTCCTGCTGGCCGAGTTGGCGCTGAAATCGCCCTGGGGTCGGATGATGCGCGCGATCCGCGACAACGAGACCGCGGCAAGCGCCATGGGCAAGAACATCAAGGGACGCCATCTGCAGATCTTCGTCATCGGCTCGGCTGTGATCGGACTTGCCGGAGCGATGATGGTGACGCTGGACGGGTTGCTATCGCCCGGCAGCTTCAACCCGCTGCGCTATACCTTCCTTGTCTGGGTCATGGTCATCGTCGGCGGCTCGGGGAACAACTGGGGCTCGGTGCTGGGCGGCCTGTTGATCTGGTTCCTGTGGATCAAGGCCGAGGTCTGGGGGCCAGAGCTGATGAACCTGGTCACGCTGCCCCTGCCCGACGGCGCCCTTCGCCAGAACCTGCTGGATTCGGCACCGCATATGCGCTTCATCGCCATGGGTCTCGTGCTGCTTCTGGTGCTGCGTTTCGCGCCGCGCGGACTGGTGCCCGAGAAGTAAGGCAAAAAGGGGGCGCTGCCCCCTTGGCCCTGCGGGCCTTACCCCCGGGGTATTTTGGAAACGATGAAGGGGCCGCATGGCCCCTTTTTCCTATGCGGCCGTCAGGCTCAGCATGGTCTGGTCGCCAGAGGCGAAGCGCCGCAGCACCGCAGGGTAGAGGCGGTGTTCCTGTTGCAGGACGCGGGCGGCCAGACTGTCGGCGGTGTCTCCCGGCAGGACCGGAACCCGCGCCTGCCCCAGGATCGGGCCCGCGTCGAGTTCGGGTGTGACCAGGTGGACGCTGGCCCCGGCTTCGGCATCCCCTGCCTCGATCGCGCGGCGATGGGTGTGAAGGCCCGGATATTTCGGAAGCAGTGACGGGTGGATATTCAGCATCCGCCCCTGGAATCGCTGCACGAAATCCGGGGTCAGGATCCGCATGAAGCCGGCAAGACACAGGATGTCGGGCCGCGCGTCGAGCAGGGGCTGAAGCAGCGCCGCCTCGAAGGCCGCGCGGTCGCCCTTGTAGATGCGGTGATCTATGGCAAAGGTCGGAACGCCCAGTTCGGCGGCCCGCGCAAGGCCGCCCGCTTCCGGGTCGTTCGAACCCACCACGACCGCACGCGCCGGATGATCGCCGGTCATCGACTGGACCAGCTTCACCATGTTGGAACCGCCGCCCGAGATCAAAAGGGCGACGCGTTTCACCGCAGGCGGCCGCTGTAGCGCACGCCTTCGCCCGGCGTGACCTTGCCCAGACGATGCACCGTCTCGCCCTCGGCCTTCAGCAACGCCTCGATGTCTTCGGCGCGATCGGCGGCAACCGCAAGGATCATGCCGATGCCGGTATTGAAGGTCTTGAGCATCTCGGCCTCGGCAATGCCGCCCGCCTGTGCCAGCCAGTCGAAAACCGCCGGAAGCGTGAAGCTGTCCAGGTCGATTTCCGCCCCAAGACCTTTGGGCAGGACGCGGGGCAGGTTTTCGGTGATGCCGCCGCCGGTGATATGGGCGGCCGCGTGGACGCCGCCCGCGCGGATCGCGGCCAGCACCGGCTTGACGTAAAGGCGGGTCGGAACCAGCAGCGCCTGCCCAAGTGTCCCCGTCCCGAAGGGCGAGGGCGAATCCCAGTCGAGGCCTGCATGCTCCGCAACCTTGCGCACCAGCGAGAAGCCGTTCGAATGGACGCCGTCCGAAGCAAGGCCCAGTAGCACGTCACCGTCGGTAACGCCCGCGGGCAGCGCCTGGCCCCGCTCCATCGCGCCGACGGCGAATCCCGCAAGGTCGAAATCGCCCTTGCCGTACATGCCGGGCATCTCGGCGGTTTCACCCCCGATCAGCGCAGCACCCGAACGGCGGCAGCCTTCGGCGATACCATTGATGACACGGGTCGCCTCGTCGACCGAAAGCTTGCCGGTCGCGAAATAATCAAGGAAAAACAGCGGCTCGGCACCCTGGCAGACAAGGTCGTTCACGCACATGGCGACCAGGTCGATACCCAGCCCGTCAAGTTCGCCGGTGTCGATGCCGATGCGCAGCTTGGTGCCAACGCCGTCGGTCGCTGCCACCAGGACCGGGTCCTGATAGCCCGCGGCGCGTGGGTCGAAAAGCGCACCAAAGCCGCCCAACCCCTCCATCACGCCCGGGCGGCGGGTCGCGGCTGCGGCGGGCTTGATACGCTCGACCAACGCGTTGCCCGCGTCGATATCCACCCCGGCTTCGGCATAGGACAGGCCATTCTTGCGCTCGGTCATGTGAGGGTCCCTTTCCTTTTCGCCCCGATAGCGCAGCCCGGCCCGGCAGGCAATGACTGCCTGAACCGGGGCCAGATTTTAAGGCTCAGGAATCGCGGCGCTCCCATGGCAGTTGTGGGTCGAGATAGGGAACAGGACGGGCCGAACGCGCGGCCGCGCGGATGGCAGCGATGACCTCGGCCCTTGTGCGCGGGGGATCGGCCATCGCCATGCGATCGGCCAGCCAACGCGTCAGCCGGGGGGCCGCGATGCTGGTGCCGCCCATCTCCTGCATGGCGATCCCGCGATTGCCGGGAACGGTCATTCCTGCCAGCGCGGGCCCCCGGTCCGAGGGCGTGACCGCGTCCCCCGCCTCGCCACCGCCCAAAAGGCTGCCATAGCCAGGATCGCCAAGATCGTCCGCAAAGACGCCGCCGCAGCGGATTTGCCAGCCGCCCCAGGCATAAGAATTCAGCGTGCCGTCCCGGCGGATCATGAACTCCGGCGGATCGGGATCGCGCCCCTTCCACTGCCCCGAGGCATCGCGCGGGCTGTAGCCGCGTTCGATCAGCCGGGACTGGCGCCCGGCGCGCGGAAAGCCGATCAGACGATCGTCGCGCTGGATCACAAGTTCGCAAGGACCAGGCGACGTGGGGAGAAGCTCAATGCGCCACGTTCCGGGCGGAGCGACGACCTTACCCGCCTCTTCGGTGACGGTGGCGGGCGCGATAAGGCTGAGACACTGGCGCAGCTTCTGCCCCCGCTTCATCGCCTGCAGTGTCAGTCGCGCCAGTTCGCGGCCCTGCCCGTCGCGCAGTCGCGCAACCTGAGTTCCGGGCCCCTGTGGCGCGGTGAAGGTGGTCCGTACGATACCGCGCCCCGGCATCGCAACGCCCAATCCTATCGCGGCGGAACCGGCAGGCAACGGTGCGCTCCAGACCTGCAACTCGCTTGGCGTTCGGTCATCGGGCAGAAGCTGCCAGCCAATCTGCTGGCCGGGCGTCAGCACGGCATGCAGTTGCTGCTGGCGGCTGTTCCCGCTGGCAAGGACGAAATGGACCTGCCCCAGTTCGGGCACCGGCCCATCGGACAGCGCGTCCTGCATCCGCTCGATCAGCGAATGCCCGTCGCGCGATCCGGCTGTCAGGCCCAGCGAGATATTGACGACCAGGGGCGGGCGGATCTGCTGGCCAGCCGCATGCGAGATCTGGCGGGTCAGCATCCGGGCACGGCTGATGATGAAGATCACCGCCGCCTGCATCAGCATGGGCATGGCCGCGCCGGTCGTGTCGGCCAGCGCCCAGTCGGGCAGGCCGACCGCCAGCAGCGGACGCGCCCTGCCCTTTGGGTCCAGCGGATCGTGCCCGCCCGCGGTTCCGGCCACCCCCGCGCCGTGGCTGGCCGCGCGCATCAGCCAGCGGGTCGGGCGCGCGGGATCAAGCAGGCACAGCTTGCGATAGATCGCGTCGTCGTCCAGCGGATGCGGTCCACCCGCGCCGCGCAGCACGTCCAGTTCGGCCCCCCGATATTCCTGACCAAAGGGGATGTCCTCGCGCGGCAGGACTTGCGGCGCATCCATGACCCAGGTGCTGGCCGCACGGCTGTAATGTCCCGGACCGACCGTCAGCAGGCGATGGGCAAAGGGGATCGCATGATCGATGACGGCAACAATGACCGCGCTGTCCGGATCCTTGGGCAGCGCTTGGGGCGAAAGAAGGTCGTGCGAGCGGTGCATCTGCGTGCCGCAGGTCCGATCCTGTGGCGTCATGTGTGGCAGCTTCTGCCACAGGTCCCGAAGCAACTCGGGATCGGAAAAGAACGTCTCCTGCGCGATCATGGCGCGAATGCCGACTGGATCAACGCCCGCAGCGCTGTTTCGCGGGGATCGGCGACGGTCCTTGCCTTCAACCCCTCTCTTGCGCGCGGTTCGCTGGCCGGAGGATTCAGCATGTAATCGACGATCGCCGACCCGTCGGGCGAAAGCGCGTCGCTTTCCGCCGACGGGGCAAGATCAAAGGTGGGCGTGGCCCCGCTAGGTACGGTCAGCTCCATCTCAGCCCCCATTCCGCCTCGGCCTCGGCCCAAAGAGCGGCGATCAGGTCCGAGACCGGGGCCACGACTGGAGAACCGATCACCAGGCAAGGATCGCCCTGCAGCACCTCGCAAAGCCGGGCGAGATAGAAGTCTCGGCTGTGGTTCGGGGCGGTCTGTCCCCATCGCTTGCCCTTGAAGTTCATGCTGGGGCAAGGCTCGGACGTGATGCCCGCGCGTCCGGCCAGCCAACGCGCGAGCGTGATCCCCAGGATGGCGCCTGCGGCGCTGTCGCTGGGAAAATGCACCCCGGCCACGGTTCGGTTCGTCGCGATCCTCGCAGCCATGCGGAAAAGCTGGCTGTCAGAATGGATCGGGGCGGCTTTCGCGCTGTCCTGCCTTGTCAGGATCGACAGCAGTGTGGCCAGCGCGAAGGCCTGGGTGGCATGTCCGCTGGGGAAACTGCCATGCAGGGGCGTCGCGATCATCGGCTGGACCTGGTCGCTGAACATCTCGGCCCGGGGCGCCGCAAAGCCCAGCTTGATGCGCTGCACGGCCGAGGTTGCGACATCCATCACCAGCGCCAGCAGCCGCTGCGTCATCGGCGCGCGCGCGCCGCGCAGGGGCAGGATCGACAGGAAAAAGGACACGAGATCCGCAGTCTGCACGGTGATTTCGGGCAAACGCTCGCTGCGCAGATCGGCATAGCCCAGGACCAGCGCCACTTCGGTTTCGAAATTCGCCGCGGTGGGCAGCCCCAGTGTCAGCAGCGTCTTGTCCCCCGACGTTCCGCGTCCCACCAGCTTGATCTTGGCTTCAGCCATGTCCGCCGGGGGTGGCGTGACCGTCAGCGTCTCGAGCATCTCGAACATCAGGATTGCGTGGGCGAATTCCTCCTCGATCCGGCGCAGGCGGCGGATCGGGGCAAGGGGTTCGGGCTGGGGTACGGCTGGCGCAGGCGGTACTGCCAGACCGATCCCCTCGCGCGCGATGATCAGCGCCAGCGACAGGCTTTCGGCGGCAAAGGACGCGTCGCCCCCCGAATGCGCGTTGTGCGCGTTATGTGCATTATGCGCATTGTGTGCGTTATGAGCATTCATCAGTGCCACGGCCCGTCACCCTCCTGTTCAGCAACTATTCGATTCGCTCCGGCTAATTCGGTTAATATGCCTCAGGTCCGATCCATTTTTCGCGAATCGACATGACCACCGTACTGAGTCTCATGGGTTCGGTCCGCCTGCGCGGATCCGCCGGAAAAGATCTGACCCCGCGCAGCCAGAAAGCGCGCGGTGCCCTTGCGCTTCTGGGGACCGCGCCCGACTTGCGGATGAACCGCGCACGGCTGCAGGATCTGTTGTGGAGCGACCGCAACAAGCAGCAGGGTTCGGACAGCCTGCGACAGATGCTGCGGGAATTGCGAAGCACGTTCAGCGACGAGCGCGACATCATGCTGTCGGGCGTCGGCTGGATCGGGCTTGATCCCGAACGGCTGCGCATCGACCTGACACCGGTCTATGACGCGGGTGGAAATCCGATCGAATTCGCGGCGGATATCGACATTCCCGACCCGGAATTCGAATGCTGGCTGCGCGACATGCGTCTGCGCCTGACACCCGAGACGCAGGGTCCGACCGCCCTTGAGCGCGCCCCACCCGAGCCTCCGGGCGGGCGACCCGCAAGCTCGATCCGCCAGGCGCTGATGAATGGCCACGATGTCGCGGCCCCCCGCGAGCAGCCGCTTTATCTGGTGGCGCTGGACCCTGTCGAAAGCAATGACACCCGCGCACACGTGATGGGAGAGATGGTCATCAACGAGGCGGCATCGCGCGCCTGCGAGATGATCCCAGCGACACTTGCGGACGAGGTCGACGACAGCACCCCGCAGGCCGGCACGCGGATCGGCGCAATGTGCTATGGCAGCGGCGCGGACTGCACACTTATGGTGGTGATGCGCGACATCTCGACCGGGGCGCGCGGATGGACCCGCCGCTTTGCCATCCGCGCGGCGGATGAAACTGCGACCATGCGCCATGCCGTGGCCCAGATCACTGTGGCACTTCTGGACCGCGCAAGGCGCACGGCCTCTCCCAACTGGATGACCTTTCCGATCTGGGATGTCTTCAGCTATTCCCGCGACCGGCTGGAGGCCGCAGACAGGGTGCTTGCCTCGCTGCCGCCCGAGCGTGAAAACGCGGTCAGCCTGGCGCTGCGATCCTATCTGCGCAACACGCTGATCATCGAGCGGCTGACCGACGATCCCGCCCGCTGCTCGGACGAGGCCGATGCCTTCGCCTCGCAGGCGCGCGAACTGGCGCCGAACAACCCGGTCGTGCTGGCCGTTGCCTCGCTGTCGGCATCGTGGCGACGCGATGCGATCGGCGCGCTGGAGCTTGCGCGCGCCGCCTGCAGGGCCGATCCCGACAACGAGATGGCCTGCCACGCGCTGTCCCAGGCGCTGACCGATGTCGGCCGCGACGCCGAGGCGCTTGAGGCAGCCGACCGCGGCGCGCGGGGCGCGCTGGCCGAGCTTGGTCCCGCCTGCTGGCTGATGCGCCGTTCGGTGGTGCAGATCCGGCTGGGGCGCTTCGGCGATGCCGAGAACAGCGCCGCCGCCGCCTATGCCTTTGCTGCCGACAACCGGCCCTCGCTGCGCTTTCTTGCCGCCTTGCGCTATCACCGCGGGGACGAGGCCGGCGCAGCCGATGCCCTGCGTCGCCTGCGCCTGATCGAACCGGATTTCAGCCTGGAATTGATGGCCGATCCCGATTATCCGGCTTCGACCCTGCGAATGGCTGGACTGATGGGGATCACCGCGTCCGGGCTTTAGCGCGGTCATCCAGAAACCCTGACATCCAGTTCAAGGTCCGATTTCCCCTCATCCCGACTGATGACAAGCCGCGCCGTCCCGGGGGCGCCAGCGCGGAAATGCAGGACGCGACCATCGGCCACCGCCTCTTCCTCGGGGCCGGTCAGCACGGCGGCGCCATTCGCGCCCATCTGGTCGATATGGACCTTTCGGGCGGGCTGGTTCAGCCGAAGTTCCATCCGATCGCCGCGTCGCATGATCACCGGCGCAATCGCCCCATCCTCGGACAGGACGCGCGGCGGACGGGCGGCACCGGGATAGTGCAGCGGCGGCGCCCCGATCGCCAGCGCGCGCTGGATCGGCTCAAGCCAGGTGCCGCCCATCTGCGCGCCAGTCAGGTCGGCGCCGGTCAGTTGCGCGCCGGTCAGGTCGGCATGGTCCAGCACGCAGTCCCGCAGATCGGCCCCGACCAGAACGGCTAGGCCCAGGCTCGCCCCGCTCATGTTCGCGCCCCGGAATACCGCCTGGCTGGCCTGCGAGGACCAGAGGCTTGCCCCCGAAAGCTGCGCCGTCGACAGGTCGGCCCCGGTCAGGTCGGCATAGCTGAGGTCCGCCCCCACCAGCGTCAGGCCCGACAGGTCCAGCCCGGCCAGATCAGCGCCCGGCATCCTGAGTGTGCCCGAGACGGCGATGCGGCGGACGATCTCGTCACGGCTGTGTTCCGTCATTCTGCTGCCTCCTGTTGGATAGGGTGCCCGGGGGAGTCTGCCTACGCCCCCGGGCCACTGGATTCAGTCTCCCAGGTCTGACTGGATCCAGTAACGCTTTCGAAAGCCGCGCACGCAGGTGATCTCGACCCCCTGCCTTGCAACAAGCCGGGCGGTATTGCTGCGGATCGCATAGCCGATCTCGGTCAGGCCGGGCAGGATGCGTGGCGTCAGCGGTGCCGCCCCGCGCGCGGCCAGATCGCGCAGAAGCAGCGCCGATTGGCGCGCGAGCAGATGGGAGACATCCGGCTTGTCCGAAGAGGAATGGGGATTGGGGTCGCGCGCCGCCGGTCCGGATGCAGACTGAGCATCATGCGCCAGACTCCGCAGGCGCGTTTCGATCCGCATCAGGCTGCCGTCGCTGCGCATCACCACCCGGACCCAGCCGCTATCCGGCGACAGGACGGAAATCCCGTGGAAACATTGGCGAAACTGGACGATCAGATCGTCAACGACCTGGGGCAGCACCTCACGTCGCGCGCCAAGGCCGACGCCTGCGGACATCGAGATCAGGATGCGGTCGAAAGCAAGATCGACCCCGCCCGCCAGCACGCCATGCTGGCGCAGCGCGGCCCGCGCCCGCGCGATCAATGCGCGGCGATGCAATGACACCACGCCCCGGGTGCCACGCGCGGGCGCCGCGTATTCCAGAAGCAGATCGCCGCGCGCATCGCGCAGGAAGCGCAGCCCGTCATGGGTCAGCCGAACGCCCTCGACCCGGTCCAGCGGAACGGTGCCGGGTTCGATCCCGACATGTCGCAGCACTGTCCTGGCCATCGCAAGGTCGTCCTGCGGATGAAGCAGCCGCAAGCAGCGGGGGACGCCGGGGACCGCGGTCACGGCGCCATGATGCTGCTCGGCCAGGGACTGGGTCCAACGCCAGGCCCACCATGTGGCCGCTCCCCTCTCGGGGGAAAAGCGGCGCTCGTCGAACAGTCGGGAGACCGCCCCCTCAGCCGTTTCGGCCATGGCACAGACCGAGGCGATCTGGTCGGTCGAAACCTCGGCACTTGCATCCAGCCAGGATTGCGAAAGGCTTTTTCCCATCTCCCAGTGCCGCCAGAACTCTGCTCCCTGCCGGTCACTATCCCAGCAGACGGAATCGAACCCGAACATCATGCGCAGCCCGGCATTCGCCCCCGCCCAAGCGCGGGTCGGGGCATGGCCGTCACGCAGCCGCAGGGATTCACTGGCCGACCAGAACAGATAGCGCAGGCGATCCGCGCCAAGTTGCATGTCCTGCGATCCGATGCTGGAGTCGGTACCGTTCCACATCGCGCCCATCGGCAAGCGGAACTGACCGTCATCGTCCGTGCCCCCGTGACCCGAATGATAGAAGACCCGGACCCCGTCCATGCACAGCGGCACCGCCGCCTGAGGATCGGGTCCGCGATAGATCCAGGATTTCACCGCGTCATCACGCCGCCAGAATTCCGGCGTGGAGAAACGGTCGACACCATCCAGAAAGCCGCCCGCATCGCGATGCGCGGCATGAAGCGAACCTGCCGCGCGATAGGTTTCGGCAGAACAGGCCCCATAAATGCAGCTGGATAAACCCCCTTCATCCTCGGCCGGATCCTGTGACGTCTGCCTGAACACCATGGATGGCGAAGGCAGATCGTTCTGCCCTACGGGTGTCACGGCCAGATCGCGGCTGGGGCTTTGCATCTACGGCTCCTGTCACTTTCCCTCATGACCGTCATGCGGTCGCCATGAGGCTAGGACGGACGCCGTGAAAGCCCCGTGAATCACCGAATCGAGGCGTTCCGGGACAGGGCACAACACCCCTTGCCGATGATAAATCAACGGCTTGCCGTTACCCCGGCATCATCGCCTCCTATGGGGTCGATTCGTCGCCCTGACCCGGCCCCATGCCGAAGGAAAGTTCGCGTCCCGCGCGGATCACGGCACGGGCAATTTCCTCCAGACGGTCATCGCTCATCCGGTGCAGTGGCCCCGAAACCGAGATCCCGGCCGCTGCCTCTCCCGACAGGTCGAAGATCGGGGCGGCGATGCAGCGCATGCCGGGCGTGCGCTCTTCGTTGTCCAACGAATAGCCCCGGTCGCGGATGCGCAGCAGGTCCGCGACCAGCACATCGGCCTCGCACAGGGTGGTCGAGGTGAACCGCTCCAGCTTCAGTCCCTGGATCATGCGCCGCAACTCGTTCGGGCGGGCATGGGCCAGAAGCGCCTTACCGATCCCCGAGGCATGCAGCGCCGAGCGAGTCCCCGGCGGGAAAAAGGCACGGATCGTCTCATGCGTCTCGGCCTGGCTAAGAAACAGAACGGCGTCACCATTCAGGATGCCAAGGTTTGCCGTCTCGCCCGTAACCTCCATCAATCGCCGCAGCACAGGGCGCGCGCGTTCGACCAGGCCAGAACGGCGCATAAATGCCGAACCGTGACGGAAGGCCGTCGGCCCGACATGCCAGGCTTGGGTTTGCGGATCGCTTTCGACAACGCCGCGCCCGGCCAGCGTCACCAGCACCCGATGGACAGTCGAAGGGGCAAGATCCAGCCGCTGCGCAATCTCGCTGAGCGTCAGCCCGTTCGCCTGCGCAATCGCATCCAGAATGTCGAGCGCCCGGTCCAGCGCCCGGACGCCGCCGCTGTCATCCGATCCGCTGCGCCCTCGCGGACGCCCCCTTTTCCGTGGTTCGGCCGACATTCAAAGAATCCTTTCGACTGATACGCGGATTCGTAAAAAATACAAATCCATTCATGAAAAAGCCCAAACGTCTGATCCAGAACAGGAATAACGTATTTTTCCGCGATTGCGAAATATTTTTCAGAAAAATTGCCGGAATGGACAGCCGGGCATAGGCTGGTCACAAGTGCAGGAGGAAGCACCATGACCAGTCAAAACCCGATCTTCATCCCCGGTCCCACCAATATCCCCGAGGAATTGCGCAAGGCCGTAGACATGCCCACCATCGACCACCGCTCGCCGGTGTTCGGTCGGATGCTGCATCCCGCCCTGGAGGGCGTGAAGAAGGTGCTGAAGACCACGCAGGCCCAGGTCTTCCTGTTCCCTTCGACGGGAACGGGCGGTTGGGAAACCGCGATCACCAATACGCTGTCGCCGGGCGACAAGGTTCTGGCCGCGCGCAACGGCATGTTCAGCCATCGCTGGATCGACATGTGCCAGCGCCACCGCCTGGACGTCACCAAGGTCGAGACGCCCTGGGGCGAAGGCATTCCCGCCGCGCGGTTCGAGGAAATCCTGACCGCCGACAAGGGCCACGAGATCAAGGTCGTCCTGGCCACGCATAACGAGACCGCGACCGGTGTGAAATCCGACATCGCCGCCGTCCGCCGCGCACTGGATGCCGCCCGCCACCCGGCGCTGCTGTTCGTCGACGGCGTCAGCTCCATCGGCTCGATGGACTTCCGCATGGACGAATGGGGCGTCGACATCGCCGTCACCGGCAGCCAGAAGGGCTTCATGCTGCCGCCGGGCCTTGCCATCGTCGGCTTCTCGCCCAAGGCGATGGAAGCGGTCGAAACGGCGCTGCTGCCGCGCACCTTCTTCGACATCCGCGACATGGCAACCGGTTATGCCCGCAACGGCTATCCCTATACCCCGCCGGTCGGCCTGATCAACGGGCTGAACGCCGCCTGCGAACGCATCCTGACCGAGGGGCTGGAGAACGTCTTCGCCCGTCACCACCGCATCGCCGGAGGCGTTCGCGCCGCGGTCGAAGCCTGGGGCCTGAAGCTTTGCGCCGCCCGCCCCGAGCTTTACTCGGACAGCGTCAGCGCCATCCGCGTACCGGAAGGCTTCGACGCGAACCTGATCGTCAGCCATGCGCTGGACACCTATGACATGGCCTTTGGCACCGGCCTTGGCGAAGTCGCGGGCAAGGTCTTCCGCATCGGCCACCTGGGCAGCCTGACCGACGCGATGGCGCTGTCGGGGCTTGCGGTCGCCGAAATGGTCATGGCCGATCTGGGCCTGCCGATCACCCTTGGCTCGGGCGTCGCCGCCGCGCAGCAGCATTACCGCGCCTCGACCGCGACCGCTCTCAAGAAAGCTGCCTGAGATGCTTGATACGGATTACATTCCGACCCTTTCGGACATGGTGGAGGCGCGCGAACGCATCGCGCCCCACATTCACCGCACGCCGGTCCTGACCTCCAGCTTCATCAACGAGCTGGTCGGCGCGGAGCTGTTCTTCAAATGCGAGAACCTGCAGAAGGCGGGCGCGTTCAAGGCGCGCGGTGCCAGCAACGCGGTCTTCGGGCTTTCGGATGCGCAGGCTGCCAAGGGCGTCGCCACCCATTCCAGCGGCAATCACGGCACGTGCCTTTCCTATGCCGCCGGTCGCCGGGGCATTCCCTGCACCGTCGTCATGCCGCGGACCGCGCCCCAGGCCAAGAAGGACGCCGTGCGTGGCTATGGCGGACGTGTGGTGGAATGCGAACCCTCGACCAGCTCGCGCGAGGCGGTCTTTGCCGAGGTCGTCGCCGAAACCGGGGCCGAGTTCGTCCACCCCTATAACGACTGGCGCGTCATCGCGGGTCAGGCCACCTGCTCGGCCGAACTGATCGAGCAGGTCCAAGGACTGAATGCCGTGGTCGCGCCCATCGGCGGCGGCGGCATGGTGTCGGGCACCTGCCTGACGCTTTCGAACCTTGCGCCCTCGGTCAAGGTCTTCGCCGCCGAGCCGCTGAACGCAGACGACGCCGCGCGCAGCTTCCGCGCCGGCCACATCATCGCCGATGACGCCCCCGAAACCGTCGCCGACGGGTTGAAGGTGCCGCTGAAGGAACTGACCTGGCATTTCGTCAGGAACCACGTCACCGACATCCTGACCGCGACCGAGGACGAGATCGTGGACGCGATGAAGCTGATCTGGAAGCGCATGAAGATCGTGATGGAGCCGTCCAGCGCCGTGCCGCTGGCCACCATCATCAAGAACCGCGACATTTTCGCCGGCCAGCGTGTCGGCATCATCATCACCGGCGGCAATGTCGATCTCGACAAGCTGCCCTGGAACTGAGGACCCGTCATGAACGCCCCGAGAACGATCGCTTCGGATTTTGCTGGCTTCGACGTCGGCTATGACATCCCCGCCCTGCCCGGCATGGACGAGGCGGACATCCAGACGCCCTGCCTGGTGCTCGACCTTGACGCACTGGAGCGCAACATCAAGAAGATGGGCGACTATGCCAAGGCCCACGGCATGCGCCACCGCAGCCACGGCAAGATGCACAAATCCGTGGATGTGCAGAAGCTGCAACAGGAGCTGGGCGGCGCCGTCGGCGTCTGCTGCCAGAAAGTGTCCGAGGCCGAGGTCTTTGCCCGCGGCGGGATCAAGGACATTCTCGTGTCGAACCAGGTGCGCGACGCCGCCAAGATCGACCGACTGGCACGGCTGCCGAAATTCGGCGCGCGCATCATCGTCTGCGTCGACGATCTGGCGAATGTCGCCGACCTGTCGGCCGCAGCCGTGCGCCACGGCACCCAGCTTGAGGTCTTCATCGAGATCGACTGTGGCGCTGGCCGCTGCGGCGTGACCACTGCCGATGCCGTGGTCGAGATCGCCAAGGCCGTCGATGCCGCGCCGGGCCTGAAATTTACCGGCATCCAGGCCTATCAGGGCGCGATGCAGCACATGGACAGCTTCGTTGACCGCAAGACCAAGCTCGACGCCGCCATCGCGCAGGTGAAAGAAGCCGTGGCAGCGTTGGAGGAAGCGGGTCTTTCGCCCGAGCTGGTTTCGGGCGGCGGCACCGGCAGCTATTACTTCGAGTCGAATTCCGGCGTGTATAACGAACTGCAATGCGGTTCCTATGCCTTCATGGATGCCGACTATGGCCGCATCAAGGACGAAGGCGGGCATCGCATCGACAAGGGCGAGTGGGAAAACGCGCTGTTCATCCTGACCTCGGTCATGAGCCATGCGAAAGCCGACAAGGCGATCTGCGACGCGGGACTGAAAGCGCAGTCGGTCGATAGCGGCCTGCCCTTCGTCTATGGCCGCGACGATGTCGAATACGTCAAATGCTCGGACGAGCACGGCGTCATCTCGGATCCCAAGGGCGTGCTGAAGGTGAACGAGAAGCTGCGCCTGGTTCCGGGCCATTGCGACCCGACCTGCAACGTCCATGACTGGTATGTCGGCGTGCGGAACGGCAAGGTCGAAAGCGTCTGGCCGGTTTCGGCCCGCGGGAAGGGCTATTGATGCTCGTCGTCGCTGAAAAGGAAATCGGGGGTCTGATGACCCCCGAGGCCGCCTTCGACGCCATCGAGCAGGTCTTCGCCGCGATGGCCTCGGACAAGGCCTACAACTTTCCCGTGGTCCGCGAAGCGATCGGGCACGAGGATGCGCTTTACGGTTTCAAGGGCGGTTTTGACGGCGCGGCGCTGACGCTGGGCCTGAAGGCCGGTGGCTATTGGCCGAACAACCAGAAGCATGGGCTGATCAACCACCAGTCGACGATCTTCCTGTTCGACGCCGATACCGGTCGCGTCGCCGCGGCTGTCGGGGGCAACCTGCTGACCGCATTGCGGACCGCGGCAGCCTCGGCCGTTTCGATCAAGCATCTCGCGCCGAAGGGCGCGAAGGTGCTGGGCATGATCGGAGCGGGTCATCAATCGGCATTTCAGATGCGCGCCGCGGCTCGCATCCACCGCTTTGACAAGGTGATCGGCTGGAACCCCCATCCCGAGATGCTGTCGCGCCTGGCCGATACCGCGGCCGAGCTGGACCTGCCTTTCGAGGCCGTCGACCTGCCCCGCCTTGGGGCCGAGGCCGATGTCATCATCTCGATCACCTCGGCATTTTCGCCGATGCTGCTTGACGCCCACGTCACCGGCCCGACCCATATCGCGGCAATGGGCACCGACACCAAGGGCAAGCAGGAACTTGACCCGGCGCTGGTTGCCCGCGCCCGGCTTTTCACCGACGAGATCGCGCAATCGGTCAGCATCGGAGAATTCCAGCACGCCATCGCCGCGGGGCTGATCGCAGAGGAGGCGATCACCCAGATCGGTGCGGTGGTGAATGGAACCCATCCCGGACGCGATGGTGCCGAAGTCACCATCTTCGACGGAACGGGCGTCGGCCTGCAGGACCTCGCGGTCGCTGCCAAGGTCGTCGAACTGGCAGAAAGAAAAGGCCTCGCTCAGAAGGTCGAGATCTGACCGGGCCCAATCAACAGGACTAAGGGAGGAAAACATGACGCAAGAAACCAACGACCGGGTCATAGACCCGGTCGAGGAAATCCTGCCGGCACCCCGGCTCTTTACACTCGGCTTCCAGCATGTGCTGGTCATGTATGCCGGGGCCATCGCCGTTCCATTGATCGTGGGCCGCGCCCTGCAGCTTTCGCCGCAGGACGTGGCCTTTCTGATTTCGGCCGACCTGTTCGTCTGCGGTCTGGTCTCGATCATCCAGTCGCTGGGTGCGACCCAGTGGTTTGGCATCCGCCTGCCGGTGATGATGGGCGTGACCTTCGCAGCCGTCGGCCCGATGGTGTCGATCGCCAGCTCCAACCCCGGCATGGAGGGGGCGCGGATGCTGTTCGGCTCGATCATCGCGGCAGGCATCATCTCGATCTTCCTGGCCCCCTTCGTGGGCCGGCTGCTGCGCTTCTTTCCAAGCGTGGTGACGGGGACCGTCATTCTTGCCATCGGCGTCAGCCTGATGCCCATCGGGATCAACTGGATCTTCGGCCTGCCGGTCGGTCCGACCGCGCCCAAGATCGTCGATCCTGCACAACAGGACTGGCTGAACGCCGCGATCGCAACCGGAGGCGTCCCCGAAGGCGTGAAGCTGCTGCCGACCGTGCCGAACCCGGCCTATGCCTCGGCCGAGAACATCATCATCGGCCTTGTCGTTCTGGGCGCGATCCTGCTGCTGTCGCGCTTTGGCCGCGGCTTCGTGTCGAACATCGCGGTGCTTCTTGGCATCATCGGCGGCGGCATCCTGGCCGCGGTCATGGGCATGATGCACTTCGCGCCGGTGGCCGAGGCCGCCTGGTTCGCACCGATCCGGCCGTTCCATTTCGGCATGCCGATCTTTGACCCCGTGATGATTGCGACCATGCTGCTTGTCATGTTCGTGACCATGGTGGAATCGACCGGCATGTTCCTGGCCCTGGGAGAGATCTGCGGCCGCAAGGTGACGCCGAAAAGCCTGTCCGCCGGCCTGCGGGTCGATGGTCTGGGCACCGCGCTTGGCGGTCTGTTCAACACCTTCCCCTATACCTCGTTCAGCCAGAACGTCGGGCTTGTCGGCGTGACCGGCATCCGCTCGCGCTTTGTCTGCGTGGCGGGCGGGGTCATCATGATCGTGCTGGGCCTGATCCCCAAGATGGGCGCGCTGGTGGAATCCCTGCCGACGACCGTCCTGGGCGGCGCTGGCCTGGTGATGTTCGGCATGGTCGCCGCGACCGGCATCCGCATCCTTGCCAATGTCGATTTCGCGGGCAATCGCCACAATCTGTTCGTGGTCGCGATCTCGCTTGGCATGGCGATGATCCCGATGGTCGCGCCCGATTTCAACCAGTGGATGCCGCGGTCGCTGAACCCGCTGATCCATTCCGGCATCCTGCTGGCAACTCTTTCGGCGGTGGCGCTGAACTGGTACTTCAATGGCGCACCCAATGCGACCGAAGAAGAACTGTGCGCCGCCGGCCGAGCTGCCGAAGCCCACTGAAAGGAACTCACATGACCCGAACCCTGATCCGCAAGGCCGAGGTGGTCGTCACAATGGACGGAACCCGGCGCGAGATCGCGGGCGGAGACGTTCTGATCGATGGCGGGGTTATCCTCGCCATCGGCACGAACCTACCCTCGGAAGGCGCCGAGATCGTCGAAGCCAAAGGCTGCGTCGTCACTCCGGGCCTGATCAATACCCACCACCACCTGTTCCAGACCCTGACCCGCGCCGTGCCTGCCGCACAGGACGCGGCGCTGTTCGGCTGGCTCAGGACGCTTTATCCGATCTGGGCGCGCATGACGCCCGGTGACATCCGCCTGTCGGCCAAGGTGGGCCTGGCCGAGCTGGCGCTTTCGGGCTGCACCTGCTCGTCCGATCACCTGTATCTTTTCCCGAACGGCGCGCGCCTTGACGACAGCATCGAGGCCGCAACCGAAATCGGCATCCGTTTCCACGCCACGCGCGGCGCCATGTCCATCGGCGAAAGCAAGGGCGGCCTGCCCCCGGATTCCCTGGTCGAGGACGAGGCCGCGATCCTGAAGGACAGCGAACGTCTGGTCGCGGCCTTCCACGACCCGAACCCCGGCGCGATGGTGCAGGTGGGGCTGGCCCCCTGCTCGCCCTTCTCGGTCAGCCGCGAGCTGATGCGCGATGCGGCGATCCTTGCCCGCGAAAAGGGCGTGCGCCTGCACACCCACCTGGCCGAGAATGACGAGGACATCGCCTATTCGCTGGAGAACTTCGGGATGTTGCCCGGAGATTACGCCGAAAGCCTTGGCTGGACCGGCGACGATGTCTGGCACGCTCATTGCGTGAAGTTGTCGGACAAGGAAATCGACCTGTTCGCGCGCACCGGCACGGGCGTCGCGCATTGCCCCTGTTCGAACGCGCGGCTGGCCTCGGGGATCGCGCCGGTCCGGCAGATGCGGGACGCGGGCGTCCCGGTCGGCCTTGGTGTCGACGGCTCGGCCTCGAACGACTGCTCGCATCTGGGTCTTGAGGCGCGTCAGGCCATGCTGATGGCGCGGCTGAAGAATGGCCCGGCCGCCCTTGGCGCGCGCGAGGCACTGGAAATCGCCACGCTTGGCGGTGCACGCGTCCTGGGTCGCAGCGATCTTGGCAGCCTGCAACCCGGCAAGCGCGCCGACCTTGTCCTTTGGGACGTGACCGAGCTTGCGGCGGCGGGCCAATGGGATCCGGTCGCTGCACTGGTCTTCTGCGCGCCGATGCGAGCGAAGGGGGTCTATGTCGAAGGCCGTGCGGTCGTCCGCGACCACCAGTTGCTGACCGCCGACACCCGCAAGCTGAACGAACAGGCCCGCACGGCCACCATCCGCCTCGCCAACTGAAAGGACCCCCGATGGCCGGCTTTCTGACCACCCATGTTCTCGACACCGCCAATGGCGCACCTGCGCAAGGCATGCGGATCGAACTGTTCCGCCTTGATTCCGGCCGCCGCCTGATCAAGGAAACCGTCACCAACCATGACGGGCGCACCGACAGCCAGATCCTGCCGGAAAGCGAATTCGAGACGGGGGAGTACGAGCTTGTGTTCCACGTCGGCGATTGGCTGGACGCACAGGGCCACAAGGCCGCGCAGCCGCGCTTCCTTGACGTGATCCCATTGCGCTTCGGCATGTCAGAACAGGACCATTACCACGTCCCGCTGCTGATCTCGCCCTATGGCTATTCGACCTATCGCGGCAGCTGACAGTCGGGGCAGCCCATGTCCCGACGCGGGAACAGGCGGGTAATCCGATGCCCATTATTGCCGTGCAGCCACGGAATGGGCCTGAAAAGGGGGCGAGTGCCCCCTTTTTTTCATTTCAACCGCAGGAATGGCGATAGGATTTTCAACGCAGCCTTAAGACAGCCACGGCACTCGTGCCGATTTTCTGCAAGCCCCGGATTGGGATAGGGTCCGGCTCAGCAAGACAGGAGCACTGCATGTCCGATTTCGCCGTGATCTGGGACTGGCTGGCCTTCGCAATCCGCTGGACGCATGTCGTCACCGCGATCGCCTGGATCGGTTCGTCCTTTTACTTCGTCGCCCTCGACCTGGGCCTTCAGAAAGTCCCCGGCCTGCCGAAAGGCGCGCATGGCGAGGAATGGCAGGTCCATGGCGGTGGTTTCTACCACATCCAGAAATACCTGGTCGCACCCGAACGGATGCCCGACCACCTGACCTGGTTCAAATGGGAAAGCTACGCGACCTGGCTGTCGGGCGCTGCGCTGCTGATGGTGACCTATTGGGTCGGGTCCGAGCTGTTCCTGATCGATCCCGCCAAGATGGAGCTGGCCCCCTGGCAGGCGATCCTGATTTCAGCCGCGTCGCTCTCGATCGGCTGGCTGGTCTATGACACGCTCTGCAAATCCAAGCTGGGCGACACGCCCACGCTGCTGATGCTGCTGCTGTTCGGGATGCTGCTGGTCATGGGCTGGGGCTACAACCAGATCTTCACCGGCCGCGCGACCATGCTGCATCTGGGCGCATTTACCGCGACGATCATGACGGCGAACGTTTTCCTGATCATCATGCCGAACCAGCGCATCGTGGTGGCGGACCTGAAGGCCGGGCGCCCCGCCGATCCGAAATACGGCAAGATCGCCAAGCTGCGCTCGACGCACAACAACTACCTGACGCTTCCGGTTGTCTTCCTGATGCTGTCGAACCACTATCCGCTGGCTTTCGCATCGCATTACAACTGGCTGATCGCGGGGCTGATCTTCCTGATGGGCGTGACGATCCGGCACTTCTTCAACACCATGCACGCACGCAAGGGCATGCTGTGGTGGACCTGGGCCGTGACCGCGATCCTGTTCATCCTGGTGATGTGGCTGTCGACCGCGCCTATGTTCCGCCAGACGCTCGAGGAAGCCGAGGCGCGCGTCCTGACCCCGACCCAGCAGGCCATGGTCGACGCGCCCGGCTGGGACGACGCCTATGGCGCGGTCATGGGCCGCTGCTCGATGTGCCATTCAAGGGAGCCCTCGTATGAGGGCATCCACACCGCCCCCCGGGGTGTCCTGCTGGAAACTCCGGACGACATCACCCGCGCCGCGCGCCAGATCTATGTCCAGGCAGGCCTGACCGACGCCATGCCCCCCGCCAACGTCAGTTTCATGGAACCTGCCGAGCGGAAGGCCATCGTTGAATGGTATCGCGGCCTGCCTAAGGCTCTTGCCGCGAAGTGAACGGATTTGCCCGGCGTTGCAACTTGCGCTAAGGCAACCTCTCGTTTCAGCAGGGGTTGGCATGGATAGCGGCAATGGATGGGACGCCTCGGCCGAGGCATGGATCGCCGATATGGGCGAGACCGGCGATTTCTCGCGCCTGCATGTGCTTGACGCCCCGATGCTGGACCGCATCCGGGGCCGCGGCTTTCGGAACGCCCTGGACGTCGGTTGCGGCGAGGGTCGTTTCTGCCGCCTGATGTCACCGCTGGGTATTGCCGCAACCGGCATCGACCCTACTGCCCGCCTGATCCAGACCGCCCGCGAACGCGACCCCCAGGGCGAGTATATCGAGGCCCGCGCCGAGGCCCTGCCCCTTGCGCCCGAAAGCTTCGATCTGGTCGTCAGCTACCTGACCCTGATCGACATCGACGACATCGACGCCGCCATCGCCGAGATGGCGCGCGTCCTGCGGCCAGGTGGAACGTTGCTTATCGCCAACCTGAACTCGTTCAGCACCGCCGGAAAATGGCAGGGCGAAGGCGACAGCAGTCGCGGCTTCCTGATCGACAACTATCTTGAACCGCGCGCCGAATGGGTCAGCTGGCGCGGCATCCTGATCCGCAACTGGCATCGCCCGTTCCACGCCTATATGCGCCCGCTTCTGGCCCAGGGGCTGCGGCTTGCGCATTTCGACGAACCCCACGCCACCGGGGGCGAGGCCAAGCGCCGCGCCCGATATGACCGCGCGCCCTACCTTCACCTGATGGAATGGGTAAAGTCCTGACGATCAGGAGAAATGCCGCTTGGTCTCGCGCGCGATGAAATCGGCGAACAGGCGCACCTTCGGATCCTGAAGCCGCCGATGCGGGGTCAGGACGCCAAACTGCGCTGGCAACGGCGGCGCTTCGGGCAGGATCAGCTTCAGCCGCCCCGCCTCAAGATGCTCTGCCACCTCGTAATGCGGGCGGTTGGCGATGCCGCAGCCTTCCAGCGCCCAGTCGGTCAGCACGTCGCCGTCATCGGCGTCGAAATGCCCGTTCACCAGCAGTTTCTGCGGGCCCTCCGCCGTCTTCAGCACCCAGTAATATTCCGGGCTGCGCGGATAGCGCAGCAGCAGGCAGTTGTGCTTGACAAGATCATCGGGCTTTTCCGGCATCCCGTGTTTTTCCAGATAGGCCGGCGTTGCCACCAGCACCCGGCGGCATTCCGCGATCCGCCGCCACTTCAGCGCAGAGTCCTGCGGCTCGCCCAGGAAGAAAGCCAGGTCGATTCCGTCCGCGATGATGTCGACATTGCGGTCGGACAGACGCAGCCGGATCTCGACCCCCGGATATTCCTCGCAGAATTTCGGCACGAGGGGTGAGATCAGCCTGCGCCCCAACCCCAGTGGCGCCGTGACGCGCAATGCGCCATGCGGCATTCCCGAAAACCCGGATACGACCGCCTCGGCCTCGTCCAGAGTCTCGATCACGCGTCGCGCGCTTTCATAGAAGGCACGGCCAACCTCGGTCGGGACCAGCTTGCGCGTGGTGCGGTTCAGCAGCCGGACCCCGAAACGCGTCTCCAGGTCCTTGATACGGTTCGAGGCGACTGCCGGGGACATGCGCATGTCGCGTCCACCGGCCGTGATCGAACCAAGTTCGACAACTCTGACAAACACCCGAAGACTTTCAAGATATGGCACGGTTGGCCCCAGCCTCTTTCAAAGAACGGCTGAAAGTCTTATGCTCAATCGATCGTTTCGCAAAGGTCAAATCGGCACTACGCTTGGTCTCAACAGCGACCCGAGCGAGGACTTGATGGGCAGCGACCTTCGTTTTTTACTCAACGGGACCGAGATCAGCCTGAGCGCGGCGGGATCTCGGGATACGTTACTTGACTATCTTCGCCTGAGCCGCCGGCTGACGGGGACGAAGGAGGGTTGTGCCGAGGGTGATTGCGGCGCCTGCACGGTTCTGG
>NZ_JBMSED010000012.1:0-228561 GCF_049446195.1 Paracoccus sp. KR1-242 | reverse complement strand
AGCCAGGTCCTGGCCCGCGCCATCCATGCCCATATCCACAGGCGCGTCTTCCTGAACGGAAACAAGACCGTCGTCTTCCCCGCATCGCCAGGAAGCTATGCCAGCGAAAGAATGGGCTGAATGGGGGCGGGCGCAGGCGCGCGGGACGCAAGGGGGTGGCGTGAGGCGGGGAAAAGAGAGTAAGCCTCGGGCCAAGTCATGCCACGCCACAGCCGGATCCCGACATGAGCATACATCTTTACCAGAATGACCTGCCGGACCGGCTGGAACTGGGGGCCACCGTCGCCATCGACACCGAGACCATGGGACTGGACATGCGACGCGATCGCCTGTGTCTGGTCCAGCTGTCCTCGGGCGACGGTTCCGCCCATCTGGTCCAGATCGCGCGCGGGCAGCGTCAGGCGCCGAACCTGGTGCGGCTGCTGGCCGATCCGAAGGTGCTGAAGCTGTTCCATTTCGGACGCTTCGACATCGCCGCGCTGGAAGCGGCCTTCGGCGTCGTAACCGCGCCCGTCTGGTGCACCAAGATCGCGTCGAAGTTGATCCGCACCTTCACCGACCGGCACGGGCTGAAATACCTGCTGAGCGAGATGGTCGGGGTCGACATCTCGAAGCAGCAGCAGACCAGCGACTGGGGTGCGCAGCAGCTGTCCGATGCCCAGCTTGAATATGCCGCATCGGATGTGCTGCACCTGCACCGGCTGAAGGCCGAACTGGAAAAACGGCTGGAACGCGAGGGCCGGATGGGCCTTGCGCAGGCCTGTTTCGATTTCCTTCCGGCCCGGGCCCATCTGGACTTGATGGGCTGGGGGGATGAAAACGACCTTTTCCGTCACTAGGTGAGGGCCATGAGCGCATACCTTGATACCGCCCGCCGTGTGATCCGGGCCGAAACCGATGGCCTTCTGGCCCTGTCCGACAGTCTTGGCGACAGCTTCGATCATGCGATCGGGCTGATCCTTGCCGCGCAGGGACGGGTGATCGTCTCGGGCATGGGGAAATCCGGCCATGTCGGGCGCAAGATCGCGGCGACTCTGGCCTCGACCGGGACGCCGGCGCAATTCGTCCATCCGGGCGAGGCGAGCCATGGCGATCTGGGCATGGTGACGGAAAGCGACGTCGCGCTGGTCCTGTCCAACAGCGGCGAGACGCCCGAGCTGGCCGACCTGATCGCCCATACCCGCCGGTTCAACATCCCGCTGATCGGGGTGGCGAGCCGCGCCGATTCGACGCTTTTGCGCCAGTCGGACGTGGCGTTGGTCCTGCCTGCTGCGCCCGAGGCCTGCGGGTCGGGCATCGTTCCGACCACCTCGACCACGATGACCATGGCGCTTGGCGACGCGCTGGCGATCGCGCTGATGGAGCATCGCAAGTTCACCCCCGATCATTTCCGCACCTTCCATCCCGGTGGCAAGCTGGGCGCGCGGCTGTCGCGTGTGGGCGACATGATGCATCGCGAGATTCCGCTGGTCGCCGAGGACGCGCCGATGTCGGATGCGCTGCTGGTCATCAGCCAGAAGGGGTTCGGCGTCACCGGCGTCGTGGATCCTGACGGGCGGCTTAGCGGCATCATCACCGACGGCGACTTGCGGCGCCACATGGAGGGTCTGCTGGATCACCGCGCCAGCGAGGTCATGACCCGCAACCCGCGCACGATCTCGCCCGAAAGCCTGGCGGAAACCGCGTTGGCCGAGATGCAGGGGCGCAAGATCACCAGCCTGTTCGTGCTTGAGGATCAGAAGCCTGCCGGGCTGCTGCACATCCACGATTTCCTGCGGACAGGGATGGTCTAGAACATGCGGCGGTCGTGCATCGTTGCCTGGCTGCGCGTAATCCTGCCCCTGACAGCGCTGGCGATTCTGTCGGTGCTGTTTCTTTTGGGGCGCAAGCCAGAACCGCATGCGACCATTCCCTATGCGACCGTCGATCCGCAGGATCTGGCCGAGCGCCAGGCGATCACCAACCCGACCTATACCGGGGTCACGACCAATGGGTCGCAGCTGACGATCGCCGGGGCCGAGGCAGAGCCGGGCGCCGGGATGAACCAGGGCTCGGTCCGGTCGGTCCGCATGACGCTGCGCGCGCCCGACGGGCGGGCGGCGGATGTCAGCGCCGGGACTGCCCGCATTCAGGGCGACCAGGTCGCGCTGCAGGATGGTGTGCGGATGACGACGGCCGCAGGCTGGATCGTGACCGCACCCGAGTTCCATGCCTCGACCACCGAGGGCACCCTGGCGGCTGATCGCGAGGTGAATGTTCGCGCCCCGTTCGGCGACCTGACCGCCGGCGAAATGGAGCTGCGCCCGATTGCGCCCGGCGATGCCGATCACGTTCTTGATTTGAAGGGCGGAGTCCGGTTGATATACCGGCCATGATTGCCCGACCCGCCAGATTGGTATCTGGCTCGGCCAAGCCCTCGCGCCAGAAAGGAAACCCGATGATCCGGCCAGGACCGCTGCCCTTGCTTCTGTCGCTGACCCTGGCTGCCCTGCTGCCCCAGCTGGCAGCGGCGCAGACGACCGGATTCGGCAATGCTCAGGACGTGAAGGCGCCGGTCGAGGTAACGGCCGATGCCTTGCAGGTGGACCAGCGCACCGGCCTTGCGGTCTTTACCGGCAATGTACTGATCGGGCAGGGCGCGATGCGGCTGTCGGCCGACCGCGTCACCGTGACCTATGCCCAGGACAATGCACAGAAGATCAGCGCCATGAAGGCGGAAGGCAACGTGACCCTTGCCAGCGGGCAGGACGCGGCCGAGGCGAAGACCGCCGATTACGATGTCGAGTCGGGCAATGTCGTGCTGCGCGGCGATGTCCTGCTGACGCAGGGCAGCAACGTGCTGACCGGCGAGACGGTCACGGTGAACCTTGCGACCGGCACCGCCAATGCCGCAGGCCGCGTGCGCAGCGTCCTGCAACCGGAGCAGAACAGATGAACGCCTCGACCGATTCCCTTGCCGGCGGACTGCGCGTCCGAGGGCTGCGCAAATCCTATCGCAGCCGCCCGGTCATCCGCGACGTGGCGCTGGACCTTGAGCGGGGCGAGGTGGTGGCGCTGCTGGGGCCGAACGGCTCTGGCAAGACGACATGCTTTTACTGCGTCGCGGGCCTTGTCGCGCCCGATTCGGGGCAGGTGACGATCGACGGGCTTGAGGCGACGGCCCTGCCCATGTATCGGCGCGCGCAGATGGGCATCGGCTATCTTCCGCAGGAAATGTCGATCTTTCGCGGCCTGAATGTCGAACAGAACATTGCTGCGGTGCTGGAGCTGGTCTGTCGCGACGCCCATCATCGGCGCGACCGGCTGGAGACGCTGCTGGGCGAATTCTCGATCGAGCATCTGCGCAAGGCCCCGGCCATGGCCCTGTCGGGCGGTGAGCGGCGGCGGGTCGAGATTGCGCGCTGCCTGGCGGCGAACCCGTCTTATCTGCTTCTGGATGAACCCTTTGCGGGTGTCGACCCGATTGCTGTCGGCGAAATCCGCGGGCTGGTCCACGACCTGAAAAGCCGGGGAATCGGCGTATTGATCACCGATCACAACGTCCGCGAGACGCTGGAGATCGTAGATCGCGCCTATATCCTGCATGACGGGCATGTGCTGAAATCCGGCACCACGGCCGAAATCGTCGACGATCCGCAGGTCCGGCGCGTCTATCTGGGCGAAAGCTTCCGCATGAACTGAGGGCCTGTCGATGCCTGCGACAATTCGCGCCCGTTGACAGGACCGCTCCCCTATCACCAAATGATCCTTAAGGCAGGCCCGAAGATGCCTGTCTTCAACCCGGACGGCGAAACCGCGCGGGCGGCGTAAAGTCTAGGCCGGGCAACCGAAAGGACGGACCATCATGCGCTATCAGATCAGCGGAAAACAAATCGACGTCGGAGATGCCCTCTCGACGCATGTTAAGACCGAACTGGGCGAGACCATCGACAAGTATTCGCAGCGCCCGACCGATGCGACGGTCATTTTTTCCCGCAATGCGCATGAATTCATCTGCGACGCCGTGGTGCATCTGTCGACCGGGCTGAACGTGCAGGCCAAGGGGGCCTCGACCGAGATCTATGCCGCTTTCGAACAGTGCAAGGAGCGGATGGACAAGCAGCTGCGCCGCTACAAGCGCCGGTTGAAGGATCACCACAAGGATCGGGTTGAACCGGTTGCCTTCGAGCAGGCGGGCATGTATGTGCTGGCCGCCGATGAAGACGAATGGGAATCCCAGGAAGACGGCCTGCAACCCATGATCATCGCCGAGATGGAGACCCGCGTTCCCACGCTTTCCGTCGGCGATGCGGTGATGCAGATGGAGCTGGCCGGTTCGCCGCTGCTGGTTTTCCGCAATGAGAAACATGGGGGCGTCAACGTGGTCCATCGCCGTGAAGATGGCAACGTGGGCTGGATTGATCCCCGCAATTTGCGCTAGACTGACCGCAAGAGCAGTCTGGTTGAATGAATTGTCCCGGTCACGAAATCCGTGGCCGGGACTTGGACAATTTCGGGCGATATGCAGATCAGCGACATTCTCTCACCTTCCGCCGTGCGGACGATGACGCAAAGCACCAGCAAGAAGCGTTTGTTCCAGGAAATCGCCGAGCAGGCGCGAAGCATCTATGGCGTCGATGCCGCGCAGACGCTGGATGCCTTGCAGGAACGAGAATCGCTGGGTCCGACCGGGGTCGGCCACGGCGTGGCCTTGCCTCATGCCAGGCTGCACGGGCTGGACCGGGTCGTCGGCTTGTTCCTGCGTCTGGAGAAGCCGCTGGATTTCGATGCGGTCGACCGTCAGCCTGTGGACCTGATCTTTGCGCTCCTCGCCCCCAAGAACTCGGGTGTCGATCACCTGAAGGCACTGGCGCTGGTGTCGCGGACGCTGCGCGACCAGGATCTGCGCGGCAAGCTGCGCGCCAATGACGATCCGGTCGCGCTGCACGCGATCCTGTCGGCCGCGCCGGGCATCAAGGCTGCCTGAAGGGGTGATCGCGGGCTGGTTCCGTGTTACGATGCCTCCGCCCGAAAGCGGAGGTTCGGCAATGACCAGGCATATCGCAGACAGACAGCATGAGACGGGTGCGGGTCGCATCCGGAACTTTACCCGGCAAGATCGCGAGGCGACCATTCATCCCGCCATCCAGCGCCTTCTGACCCGCCGCAAGCAGGAGGATGCCGGGGGCGGCCGCCGCGTGGCCGAGTTCCTGCGGATCGAGCGCGGGCAGAACGCCTGAATCCGGTCCGGTCCAGTCCAGAATGCAAGACGGCCGCGCCCATTCCGGGCGCGGCCGCTTTCGTTCACGTCTGGTGCGCGATCAGGCGCGGACGAGCTTTTCGTAATCGTCCGCGATGCCGCGGGTGACTTCGCCGATCTGGAAATGCCAGTCCTCGCCGATCTGGGCGACAGGGGTCACCTCGGCGGCGGTTCCGGTCAGGAAGCATTCCTGGAAGCCCGAGACCTCTTCCGGCAGGATGTGGCGTTCATGCACGGCAACGCCCTTGTCCTTCAGCAGCTGGATGATGGTCTGGCGCGTGATCCCGTTCAGGAAGGCGTCGGCCAGCGGGGTGTGAACCTCACCATCCTTGACGAAGAAGACGTTCGCGCCGGTCGCCTCGGCGACATAGCCGCGGTAATCCATGAACAGCGCGTCCGAGCAGCCCTTGGCCTCGGCCGCGTGCTTGGACATGGTGCAGATCATGTAAAGGCCGGCGGCCTTGGCGGCGGTCGGAATCGTCTCGGGGCTGGGGCGCTTCCATTTCGCGATGTCGAGCTTGGCGCCCTGCCATTTCGCGTCCCCGTAATAGCTGCCCCATTCCCAGGCGGCGACCGCCATGCGAACCGGGTTGCGCGCCGCCGAGACACCCATGTCCGAGCCCGAGCCGCGCCACATCACCACTCGGACGTAGGCGTCGGTGAAGCCGTTCGCATCCAGAACTTCCTGTTTGGCGCGGTCGATTTCTTCCGCGGTATAGGGCGATTCGATGTCCAGCAGCCGAGCCGATTCAATCAGCCGCAGGGAATGTTCGTGGCCTTTGAAGATCTTGCCGCTATAGCACCGCTCGCCCTCGAATACCGAGCTTGCGTAATGCAAAGCATGGGTCAGGATGTGCACCTTGGCGTCGCGCCAGTCCACAAGCTCGCCATCCATCCAGATTTTGCCATCACGATCGTCGTAAGCGCCTGCCATGTTCTTCCTCCGGCCGGTCTGTTTTTCGGATTGTTGCGCTGTTTTGCCAGTATCCGCATATAAAGTTGCGCAACACAGGGTCTTCGCTATCCATTGGTGATTGGAAAGTCAACAAGCCTGACGTAATAAGAGCCATGCAATATGGGGAAGCCATGCAGAACAAAGTCAGCATCGCGCCCGTTGGTGGCGAAAACCTGCTGTTCCTGACCGATGAGCAGCTGCGTCGCGGGATCGAGGCGATGTTCTTCGCCTATCGTGCCTTCACGGCCGATCCGGATCTGATTCTGTCGGACATGGACTATGGCCGCGCCCATCACCGCGCGCTGCATTTCATCAACCGCGATGCGGGGCTGACGGTGACGGCGCTTCTGGACGTGCTTGGCGTCACCAAGCAATCCCTGAACCGGGTGCTGCGCACGCTGATCGAGGATGGGCTTGTCGAAAGCCGGGTCGGACGTCGCGATCGCCGCGAAAGGCAGCTTTTCCTGACCGAGCAGGGCAATGCGCTGGAGCGGCGCCTGTCCGAGAGCCAGCGCGCCCGGATGCGCGCCGCCTATCGCAACGCCGGGCCGCAGGCGGTCGCGGGGTTCCGGCAGGTGCTTGAGGCAATGATGGACCGTGATACGCTGCGGCAGTTCAAGTCTATGAAGGACCTGCCCGAATCCCAATGAGCAATCCTGACCCGATCTCCGCCCATATCCTGGTCGTCGATGACGACGAACGTATCCGCAGCCTTCTGCGCCGGTTCCTGATGCGCAACGACTTCCTGGTCACGACGGCGCGGGACGCCGCCCATGCGCGTCGGCTGCTGTCGGGGCTGGATTTCGACCTGATCGTCCTTGACGTGATGATGCCGGGCGAGGACGGCTTTTCCCTGACTCGCGACCTGCGCAAGCGCGCGCAGACGCCGATCCTGCTGCTGACCGCAAAGGGAGAGATCGAGGACCGGATTTCGGGGCTGGAAAGTGGGGCTGATGACTATCTTGCCAAGCCCTTCGAGCCGCGCGAGCTTTTGCTGCGCATTGCAGCGATCCTGCGTCGCGTCCCGGCAAGCGAGAATCGTGGCCCGAAGTTCCTGTCGATCGGTCCTCTGCGCTATGACGCGGACAAGGGTGAGCTTTGGCAGGGCGATGCGCCGCTGCGCCTGACGGGCACCGAACAGGCCTTGCTGCGCCGCCTGGCCGACACTCCGCGCCAGCCCGTCAGCCGCGCGGAACTGATCGAGGACATGGGTCGCAGTCCATCCGAGGATGCGGGCGAGAATTCGGAACGCGCCATCGATGTCCAGATCACCCGATTGCGCCGCAAGATCGAGCCCGATCCCCGCGAGCCGCGTTACCTGCAGACCGTCCGCGGGATGGGCTATATGCTGGTTCCGGACTGATGGGTCCTGCGCGGCGCCGGGCGTCGCGCAGTGGGTATTTGAGAAACAGTGAAGTCGCAGGCGTCGCGAGTTGCCCCCTTGCGTCCCGCGAGGTGTGAAAAGGGGGCCCGAAGGCCCCCGATCACGCCAGCACGCCGTGGCAGTGCTTGAACTTCTTGCCCGAGCCGCAGGGGCAGGGGTCGTTCCGCGCCGGGTCGCCCCAAGTGGTGGGGTCGGTCTCGTCAAAGCCGGCGACGCGAGCAGAGATCTCTCCGCCTTCGGCCTCCTCATGCACCGGCTGCATCTCGGCCTGGGCGGCAGCCTGCTGGCGCTGATAGTCGCGCAGCATCTCTTCCCGCTCGGCATCGGTCAGCGGGCGGATGCGGGCAAGTTGCTGGGTCACGTCATAGCGCAGCCCGTCCAGCATGGTCTCAAACAGCTGGAACCCCTCGGTCTTGTATTCCGAAAGCGGGTCGCGCTGCGCATAGCCGCGGAAGCCCACGACCGAACGCAGGTGTTCCAGCGTGATAAGGTGGTCGCGCCACTTCGAATCGATCTGTTGCAGCAGGACCTGCTTTTCGATCTGGCGCATGTTGTCTTCGCCGAACTGCTCGGCCTTCTGCGCCATATAGGCGTCGGTGGCCTGCTGGATGCGTTCGCGCATGGTGTCATGGTCGACGCCATCTTCGGCGGCCCATTCCTTGACGGGAAGGTCCATGTTCAGCCGTTCGATGATCGCGTCCTTCAGGCCGTCGATCTTCCACTGCTCGGCATAGGAGCGCGGCGGCAGGAATTCGTCGACCATGTCGTCGATGACCTGCGCGCGCATGTCGGCCGCGACCTCGGCCACTTCTTCGGTATGCATGATCTCGAGGCGCTGGCTGAAGATCGCCTTGCGCTGGTCGTTCATCACATCATCGAATTTCAGAAGCTGCTTGCGGATGTCGAAGTTGCGGCCTTCGACCTTGGCCTGCGCGCGCTCAAGCGACTTGTTGACCCAGGGGTGGATGATTGCCTCGCCATCCTTCATGCCCAGCGTCGAAAGCACCTTGTCCAGGCGCTCAGACCCGAAGATGCGCATCAGGTCGTCTTCCAGCGACAGGAAGAACAGCGAACGGCCGGGGTCGCCCTGGCGGCCCGAGCGGCCCCGCAGCTGGTTGTCGATGCGGCGGCTTTCGTGGCGCTCGGTCGCAAGGACGAACAGCCCGCCCGCATCCAGAACCACCTGCTTGTCGTTCGCGTGCTCGGCCTCGATCCGGGCGCGCAATTCGTCGGGATGGGCCTCGGGATCGGCGGCCAGCGCCTCCATAACCTTCATCTCGACGTTGCCGCCCAGCTGGATGTCGGTGCCGCGGCCGGCCATGTTGGTGGCGATGGTGACGGCGCCCAGCTTGCCGGCGTCGGCGACGATCTTCGCCTCCTGCTCGTGCTGGCGTGCGTTCAGGACGTTATGGACGATGCCCGCCTCGGTCATCATCTGCGACAGCATCTCGGATTTCTCGATCGAGGTGGTGCCGACCAGGATCGGCTGGCCCTTGGCATGGGCTTCCTTGATCGCTTCGAGCACGGCGGAATATTTTTCGGCCGCGGTGCGATAGACGCGGTCATGTTCGTCGATCCGCTGGATCGGACGGTTCGTGGGAACCTCGACGACGCCCAGCTTGTAGATCTCGGCGAATTCGTCTGCCTCGGTGGCGGCGGTGCCGGTCATGCCGCCCAGCTTCGAATACAGGCGGAAGTAGTTCTGGAAAGTGACCGAGGCCAGCGTGACGTTCTCGGGCTGGATCTGGACGCCTTCCTTGGCCTCGATCGCCTGGTGCAGGCCGTCGGACAGGCGGCGGCCCTTCATCATGCGGCCGGTGAACTCGTCGATCAGCACGATCTCGTCATCGCGGACGATGTATTGCTGGTCACGATGGAACAGCTTGTGCGCGCGCATCGCCTGGTTGGCGTGATGCACGATCGTGGTCGATTCGGGGTCATAGAGGGTCTGGCCCTCAGGCAGGACACCAGCGGCCTGAAGCCGCTTTTCCAGATACTCGTTGCCTTCCTCGGTGAAGGTCGCGTTCCGGGTCTTCTCGTCCAGCTTGTAATGTTCTTCAGTCAGCTCGGGCATGAAATGATCGAGCGTCTTGTAAAGCTCACTGCGGTCCTGCGATGGGCCCGAGATGATCAGCGGCGTGCGGGCCTCGTCGACCAGGATCGAATCGACTTCGTCGACGATCGCGAAGAAGTGGCCGCGCTGGACCATCTGGTCGATCGAGCCCTTCATGTTGTCGCGCAGGTAGTCGAAGCCCAGCTCGTTGTTCGTGGCATAGGTCACGTCGGCCTGATAGGCCTGCCGCTTTTCCTCGTCGGGCTGGAAGGGATAGACGACACCAGTGGTCAGGCCGAGATGGCGGAAGACCTTGCCCATCCATTCGGCGTCACGCTTTGCGAGGTAATCGTTGACGGTGACGACATGGACGCCCTTGCCCGCCAGCGCGTTCAGATAGGCGGGGAAGGTCGCGACAAGGGTCTTGCCCTCGCCCGTCTTCATTTCGGCGATGTTTCCCTGGTGCAGGAAGATCCCGCCCATCAGCTGCGTATCGAAAGCGCGCAGGCCAAGTGCACGGCGGGCACCTTCGCGGCAGTTGGCGAAAGCTTCGGGCAGAAGCTTGTCCAGATCCTCTCCACCCTGGGCACGACCCTGCAAATCTCGCGTCTTTGCGATCAGCTCCGCGTCGGACATCGCGCGGAATTTTTCTTCCAGAGCATTGATCTGGGCGACCAGCGGGCGCACAGATTTTACCTTGCGGTCGTTGGGCGTTCCAAAGACCAGTTTAGCCAAGTTTCCGATGCCGAGCATGTGAGCCTTCAAAATCGCGTATCTGTGGAAGCGCCGGACGTTCCGCCCACTTGCCGCCACCATTCGCCATGCCCTATCACATGGGCCGGAAAAATGGCGACGGGCGCGCATTTTCGGTTGCGCCGGATGTATGCGTCGGAGGCCAGACTGTCAACGCTTGCGCCGTTTTGCGTCATGTAGACGTGCCGGAAATGAACCAATCCCAGGAAAGGGAATCAGATGCTGAAATCGCTTCTTGCCGCCACCGCCCTTGTCGCCGTCTCGTTCGGTTCGGCGCCCGCGTTTGCCCAGGATGCCGACACGGTCGTCGCAAAGGTCAATGATGAGGCAATCACCCTGGGCCAGCTGATCGCGATGCGCCAGGGCATTGACGAGCAAGCCGTTCAGGGCCTGCCCGACACCGCCGTCTGGGACCTGATGCTGGACCAGATGATCCGTCAGACCGCGGTCGCGCAGGCCGCCGGCAAGGAACTGAGCAAGCGTGACCAGGCGGGGCTTGAGATTGAGCGCCGTGCCTATCTGGCCGGTTCGGTTCTGGAAAAGGTCGCTGCTGCCGAGCCGACCGATGACGAGCTGAAGGCCGCCTATGACCAGGTGTTCGGCGGCCAGACCGAGCCGAAGACCGAATACAACGCTGCCCATATCCTGGTGAAAACCAAGGAAGAGGCAGAAGCGATCGAGAAGCAGCTGAAGGATGGCGGTGATTTCGGCGCGATCGCGGCCGAGAAATCGACCGATCCCGGCTCCGCCCCGAACAAGGGTGATCTGGGCTGGTTCCAGCCCGAGCAGATGGTCGCCCCTTTCTCGGACGCAGTGAAGACCCTGAAAAAGGACGAAGTTTCGGCGCCGGTCGAAACCCAGTTCGGTTGGCATGTCATCAAGCTGCTTGACCAGCGCGAAGTGCAGCCGCCGAAAATGGAAGAGGTCAAGGACCAGCTTGCCGTTCAGGTCCGCCGTGACAAGGTCCAGGCCGAGATCGAGAAGCGCGTCGCCGACTCCAAGGTCGAAAAGACCGAGGGCCTGAGCCCGGACCTGCTGGGCAAGACCGATCTGCTGGGAGAGTGATCCATGGCCAAGGCCGAGAAGAAGGTGAAGATTTCCGACGCCGAGAAGCTCAAGAAGCTGAAGAAGAAGCTGAAGAAGCTTCAGGAGACTTCGGAAAGCGGTGCAGCCCCGACCGAGACCCGTGTCGAGGCCGCAACGCGCGCGCTTGCCCAGACGGTCGGAAAGCCGGCCCCGCAGAAAAAGGAAAAGCTCGTCTCGCCGCTCGCGCCTGAGGAGTTTCCCGAATTTCCGCTGGTGGCCGGGGCCGAGTTTGCCTCGGGCGCTGCGGGCGTCAAATATCAGGGGCGCACCGACGTGATGTTGGTGCGTCTTGCGCGCGGCACCGCCATTGCCGGAGCCTTCACGCGATCATCGACCCGTGCGGCCAGCATCCTTGACTGCCAGGCCAAGCTGGCGCTGAAGCAGGATGTGGGGCAAGGCGCCGCGATCATCGTGAACTCGGGGAACGCGAACGCCTTTACCGGCCGGAATGGCCAGGAGGCGGTGGACAAGGTTACCGGCAGCGTCGCTTCGGCGCTGTCGATCCCCCGCGACCGGGTCTTCTCATCCTCGACCGGTGTGATTGGCGAGCCGCTTCCGGCGGACCGCATCACCGCCGTCATCAGCGAGCTTGCGAACGGGCTCAGCGCCGATGGCGCGGCCGAGGCGGCGCGGGCGATCATGACGACCGACACCTTCCCGAAGGGCGCGACCGCCAGCTTCGAGGGCGAGGGCGGCAAGATCAACATCGTCGGTATTGCCAAGGGCTCGGGCATGATCGCGCCCGATATGGCGACCATGCTGGTCTATATCTTCACTGATGCGAAGATCGCGCCGGCGCTGTTGCAGCGGATGCTGAACGGCCAGTTGGCAAGCACCTTCAACGCGATCACCGTGGACAGCGACACCTCGACCTCGGATGCGCTGATCGTGGCGGCCACGGGGAAATCCGCGGCGGCCCCCATTACCGAGCTGCGCTCGGCCACCGGGCGGGCCTTCACCAAGGCCTTGGGAGAGGTCATGCTGGATCTGGCCCAGCAGGTCGTGAAAGACGGCGAGGGGGCGACCAAGTTCGTCGAGGTGCGCGTCACGCGCGCCGCGACGCCCGAGGATGCCCACCGTGTCGCCATGGCGATCGCGAACTCGCCGCTCGTCAAGACCGCGATCGCGGGCGAGGATGCGAACTGGGGTCGCGTGGTCATGGCCGTCGGCAAGTCCGGCGCTGTGGCTGACCGCGACAAGCTGACCATCCGCTTCGGCGATCTGGTCCTTGCCGAGAATGGCTGGCGCGCGCCGGCCTATGACGAGGACAAGGCCAGCGCCTATATGCAGCGCGATCACCTTGTGATCGGCGTTGACCTGGGGCTGGGCCGCGCGAAACGCACGGTCTGGACCTGCGATCTGACCCATCGCTATATCGACATCAACGCCGATTACCGTTCATGAAGATCCTGCTGGTGGCGGCCGTCGCCCTGATCGACAAGGATGGTCGCATTCTTCTGGCGCAGCGCCCCGAGGGCAAGTCCCTCGCGGGCCTGTGGGAGTTTCCCGGCGGCAAGGTCGAGGCGGGGGAGACCCCCGAGGTCGCGCTGATCCGCGAGTTGGAGGAGGAACTGGGCATCAAGACCTGGGACTCCTGCCTGGCGCCGCTGTCATTTGCCAGCCACACCTATGACACATTCCACCTTTTGATGCCGCTTTATGCCTGCCGACGCTGGGAAGGGGTGCCCATCCCGCAAGAGGGACAGAACATCGCATGGGTGAAATCGCAAAATTTGTGCAATTACCCCATGCCTCCGGCCGATATCCCGTTGATTCCCGTCCTCAGAGACTGGATATGAGACTTATCGACAACAAACGGGTCGGCGTCTTTCCATTCTGCCGGTCTGTTACACAAAATTAGTTAAGACTTAACGATTTTGTGGCAATCATGAAATTACGGGTAGGAGAGAGAGAGCCGGATATGATTCGCACGATTACGATCGGTAGCTGTATTTCTGTCCAAGGCGTCTTCGAGCGGCAGGTTCCGAACGGCAACATCGTTGTCCGCGTCGGGTCCAAGACTTACGAAGGCAAGCCGGTGGCGACCGCGGCATAAGCCAACGGGTAAACAGCAGTGCCATGAACGCGAAGACGGGGTCCCGAAAGGGGCCCCGTCCGCGTTTGGAGCCGCCGAATTTTGCACTGCAGGCACGGGCGTGCTGCCGTGGCCGCGGAATCGAAAAGGGCGAACACGTCTCCGCATCCGCCCCTTCACGATTGTCATGTCTGTAGAAATTACAGCTTACGCTGCACTTCCTCGCGTTCGAAGATCTCGATGATGTCACCCTTGCGGATGTCGTCGTAATTCTCGAATGCCATGCCACATTCCTGGCCGGACTGGACTTCCTTGACCTCGTCCTTGAAGCGCTTCAGCGTCTTCAGCGTGCCTTCGTGGACGACCACGTTGTCGCGCAGCAGGCGGACGCCTGCCGAACGGCGGGCCACACCCTCGGTGACCAGGCAGCCGGCGACGTTGCCGACGCCCGTGACGCGGAAGACTTCGCGGATCTCGGCATAGCCGATGAAGGTCTCGCGGACCTCAGCCGAAAGCAGGCCCGAGGCCGCCGCCTTGATGTCATCCATCAGGTCGTAGATGATCGAGTAGTAGCGGATCTCGACGCCCTTCTGGTTGGCGGCATTCCGCGCCGGAGCATTGGCCCGGACGTTGAAGCCGATGACCGGCGCCTGGCTTGCCTCGGCAAGGCCGATATCCGACTCGGTGATCGCGCCGACGCCATAATGCAGAACGCGGACGCGGACTTCGTCGTTGCCGATCTTTTCCAGTGCCTGGACGATGGCCTCGGCGGAACCCTGCACGTCGGCTTTGACGACGACCGGCAGTTCGGCGACGTTCTTGTCCGCCTTTGCCTTGGCCAGCATCTGGTCCAGCGTGATGGCGGCACCAGCAGCGGCGCGCTTGTCCTTGGCGGCCTGCTCGCGGTAATCCGCGATCTCGCGCGCCTGTGCCTCGGTCGAGACGACGTTCAGGACGTCACCCGCTTCGGGCGTGCCGTTCAGGCCCAGGACCTCGACGGGAACCGAGGGACCAGCTTCTTCGACGCGCTCGCCCTGATCGTTGATCAGCGCGCGCACCTTGCCCCATTGTTCGCCGACGACGAAGATGTCGCCGCGCTTCAGGGTGCCGTTCTGGACCAGGACGGTGGCGACCGGGCCGCGGCCCACGTCGAGCTTCGCCTCGATCACCGCGCCGGACGCGGCGCGTTCCGGGTTGGCCTTCAGTTCAAGGATCTCCGCCTGCAGCGCGATGGCTTCAAGCAGTTGGTCCAGGCCTTTGCCAGTCTTGGCCGAAACCTCGACGTCCTGCACTTCGCCCGACATCGCCTCGACGACGACTTCGTGCTGCAGCAGGTCGGTCCGGACCTTCTGCGGGTTCGCACCCGGCTTGTCGACCTTGTTGATCGCAATGATCATCGGCACCTTGGCGGCCTTGGCGTGGTTGATCGCCTCGATCGTCTGCGGCATGACCGCGTCATCGGCGGCGACGACCAGCACGACGATATCCGTCACCTGCGCGCCACGGGCACGCATCGAGGTGAACGCGGCGTGGCCGGGCGTATCAAGGAAGGTCAGCAGCGAACCGGATTCGGTTTTCACCTGATAGGCGCCGATATGCTGCGTGATCCCGCCGGCTTCGCCCGAGACGACATTCGCCTTGCGGATGGCATCCAGAAGCGAGGTCTTGCCGTGGTCGACGTGACCCATGATCGTGATGACCGGCGGGCGCGACTGCAGATCCTCGACCTTGTCCTCGACCTGGTCGATGACCTGTTCGACATCGGCATCCGAGACGCGCACGGCGCGGTGGCCGAACTCGTCGATCACCAGTTCCGCGGTATCGGCATCGACCGCCTGGTTCGCGGTGACCATCATGCCCATGCGCATCAGCGATTTGATGACATCGGGCGTACGCTCGGCCATCCGGTTCGCCAGTTCGGAAACCAGGATGGTTTCAGGCAGCTGGACGTCGCGGACCTGCTTTTCGGCGCGCTGGTGTCCGCCCATGGCTTTCTGCCGGGCTTTCTCCTGCTTGCGCTTCATCGCGGCCAGCGAACGCTGGCGTCCGCCTTCGCCGTCAAGAGCCTGGGTCAACGACAGCTTGCCGGTGCGGCGGTTGTCGTCGCGGTTCTTGTTGCGATCGTTGTTGCGGTCGTCGGCGCCACCGCGGGGATCGCGGTCACGTTCCGTCTTGCGCGGCGCGGTCGCGACGACACCCTTGGTCTCGGCGCGCGCGGCAGCGGCTTCGGCCGCGGCACGGTCGGCAGGCGCGGGGCGCGCTTCGGTGGTGGGCTTCGGTTTGGTGACCTCGGCCTTTTTCTGGGCGCGCAGTTCGGATTCGCGGGCGCGACGCTCGTCTTCTTCGGCTTTCAGCCGAAGCGCTTCGACGCGCTCGCGCTCTTCGCGCTCCTTCGCCTCCAGCTCAAGCCGGCGGCGTTCGCGTTCTTCCTCGCGGGCCTTTTCCTCGGCCACACGCTGGGCGGCTTCCTCGACCTCGCGGGCCTTGGCGGCCTTCAGCGCGGCAAGGCGACGCTCCATCTCGGCATCGGAAATACCGGCAGGGCGTTTCGAGGGGTCGCCCGAAATGGCGGCGGGAGAGCCCGAACGCGAACCGCCTGCCGCACCGGGTTTTCCCGGCACGACAACGCGCTTGCGCTTGACCTCGACCGCGACATTATGGGTCCGACCGTGGCTGAAGCTTTGCTTCACCTGGCCCGAACGACCAGAGCCGCCGCCAAGACCCAGGGGTTTCTTTCCGTCAGTATCGCTCATTCCGCTTTTCATTCCTTCCCGGCGGATGCACCGCCGTCATGCCCGCGCAGACCCGTCAGTCTGCTCGCGTCCCTGATCAACGTGTCGGTCAGGCCCCCCGGCGCAAGCGCGCTGTGTATGACATGATCGCGCCCAAAGGACAAACCCAATTCTGATGCGGTCAGGCAGCCGAACCAGCGCCCGCCGGGCGGGGTCCAGAGTTTGCCCTTGCCGCGGTCCGATCCGTCACTGGCCTGCAGCAAGACTTTTGCCTTGCCGTTCGCCAGCCAGTCCTTGACCTTCTCGAAGCCGGCCACGGCGCGACCGGCTTTGCGAGCCAGCGACAGCGTGTTCGTCACACGCTTTGCAAGCCCGGCTTCAATCAATTCCAGCAGTTCCGGAGGGGCCGAAACTTGCGCCCTTGCCCCTCGCGAAAACAAGCCTTTAGATGCTGCCTTGTCCAAGGCCGCACGATCCGAGACGACCCAGAAGCCGCGACCTGGCAGCTTTTCGGCCAGATCCGGGATAACTTCGCCATCGGGGCCCGCGACAAAGCGGATCAACCCAGCTTTTGGCTGGGTTTCTCCCGTCACGATGCAGCGACGTTCGGGCGTCTCGCGGTCCTTTGTCTGGCCCCCGCGTGTCATCTGCCTCCCGGGGCGTTACACCCCGGCCTCCTTGTCTTCGGTTTCCCCGGCCACTTCTGCAGCGGGTTCCAGTTCGGTCGGATCGACCCAGCCCAGCATCACGCGGGCGGTCATGACCAGATTCTGCGCTTCTTCCAGCGAGACATCGAAGGGCTCCAGAATGCCCTCGTCCTTCTTGCGTTGACCGTTTTCGGTGGTCCAGCCGCCAGCCAGTTCCCAGTCGGCGCAGGTCGCGAAGTCTTCCAGCGTCTTCACGCCGTCCTTGGCCAGCGCCTCGACCATCTGCGGGGTCAGCCCTTCGAATTCGATCAGGCTTTCCTCGACACCCAAGGCGCGGGCATTTTCCAGGGCGGTACGGTTGGCCGCTTCCAGATGCTCGCGGGCGCGGGTTTGCAGTTCTTCCGCCGTGCCTTCGTCCACACCTTCGATCGAGGTCAGCTCGTCAAGGTCGACATAGGCGACCTCTTCGAGGTTCGTAAAGCCTTCGGCGACCAGAAGCTGGGCGAAGAACTCGTCCAGATCCAGGGCGTCGACAAACAGCTTCGTCCGGGCGTTGAACTCGGCCTGACGACGCTTCGATTCCTCTTCCTCGGTCAGGATGTCGATATCCAGACCCGTCAGCTGCGAGGCCAGACGCACGTTCTGGCCGCGACGGCCGATCGCAAGGCTTAGTTGTTCATCGGGGACGACAACTTCAATACGCGACGCGTCTTCATCGAACACGACTTTCGCGACTTCGGCCGGTTGCAGCGCGTTCACCAGGAACGTCGCCTGATCATCCGACCACGGAATGATGTCGATCTTCTCGCCCTGAAGCTCGCCGACGACGGCCTGAACGCGCGAACCGCGCATGCCGACGCAGGCCCCGACCGGGTCGATCGAGTTGTCATAGGAAATCACGGCGATTTTGGCGCGCGACCCCGGATCGCGGGCGCAGGCCTTGATCTCGATCACGCCGTCATAGATCTCGGGCACTTCCATCTTGAACAGTTCGGCCATGAACTGCGGGTCGGTGCGCGACAGGAAGATCTGCGGGCCACGGCTTTCGCGGCGCACGTCCTTGACATAGGCGCGGATGCGGTCGTTCGGACGATAGCTTTCGCGGCCGATCTTTTCGTTGCGGCGCAGGATCGCCTCGCCACGGCCGACATCGACGATGATGTTGCCATATTCCTCGCGCTTGACGACACCGTTGATGATGGTGCCGGCGCGGTCCTTGAATTCCTCGTATTGGCGGTCGCGTTCGGCTTCGCGGACGCGTTGCAGGATCACCTGCTTGGCCGATTGCGCAGCGATCCGGCCCAGTTCGACCGGGGGGACCTGATCCACGATCTCGTCGCCGATCTGGGGGTTGTCCAGATAGGGCTGCGCCTGCTTGACGGTCAGTTGCGCCTGATAGTTCTCGACGGCGTCATCCTCGACCACGGTGCGGACGCGGGTGAAGGTGGCGTTGCCTGTCTTGCGGTCGATGTGGACGCGGATGTCCATCTCGCTGCCGTAGCGCGACTTCGCGGCTCGGGCCAAGCTGTCCTCCATCGCCTCGATCACCAGATCGGGGTCGATCATCTTCTCCCGCGCTACCGCCTCGGCGGTCTGGAGAAGCTCAAGCTGGTTGGCAGAGGTGATGGCCATTCCTCACTCCTTGGCGTCGGCGTTGGTCTCGCCGGATTCCGTTTCGATCTCGTCAAAGTCGGTTTCGTCCAGATTCTCGATCTGCACGCCCGCTTCCTTCTTTTGCCGAAGCATCTCGGCGATCAGTTCGTCCGTCAGGACCAGTTTCGCATCCGAAAGCCAGTCGAAATTCAGCCCGATTGTCTGGACCTCGCCCGCCTCTTCGATGTTCAGCAGGACCTCGTCACCCTCGATCCCGGCCAGGACGCCCTTGAAGCGCTTGCGTCCGTCGATGGGCTGGTTGGTTTCCAGCCGCGCCTCGTAACCCTCGAAGGTCGCGAAATCCTTCATCCGCGTCAGCGGCCGGTCGATGCCGGGGCTGGACACTTCCAGATGATAGGCATCCTCCAGCGGATCCTCGACATCCAGAACCGCGCTGACGGCGGTCGAGATATCGGCGCAGTCATCAACATTGATGCCGCCATCCGGCCGGTCGGCCATGATCTGCAGCGTGGCAGTCTTTCCGCCCTGCAGGCGCAGGCGGACCAGTTCGAAACCCAGATCCTCGATGACCGGAGAAATGATCTCGGCAATGCGTCGGTCAATGGCTGTCTTGGCGATGAGGTCGGTCATGATCGCTATCCCAAAAACAAAAAGCGGGCCTGAGCGGCCCGCACATCTTATCGGTGGGCAGGCTTTGGACACCTGCGCCGCTGTTGAGCGTCATATAGGCCGCCAAATCGCGAATTGCAAGGAAAAGCCGCGCATCTGTCGGGAATGGGGCTTAGCGATTGTTCTGCCAGATGCTGAAATTCAGTGCCGAGGCCAATGTCAGCCAGCCCAGATATGGCAGCAGCATCACCCCCGCCCAGATATCCAGACCAAAGGCCTGCACGACCAGCGCCGCGACGACCAGCCAAAGCAGCGCGATGACCGCCATGGCTGCACCTGTCCGGTGCGCGCCGAAAAACACGGGCGTCCACAAGGTGTTGAGCGCGACCTGCGCAGCCCACAGCCCCATCGCCAGGCCCGCGCCCGGAAGAACGGCCAGACGCGCCCCGGCCCAGGCGATCAGCAGATAAAGCGTGGTCCATGCCACTGGAAAGACCCAGCGTGGTGGGGTGAAGGACGGCTTGCGCAGTCCGTCATACCAGGCGCCGGGCGGAAACAGGATGCCGGTCGCCGCCGCGGCGGCACAGGCCAGAATCAGGCTTAGAAAGATCATCTCGCACCGTCAGGCGACGCGGCCGCCTTCTTGCGCCGCATCACGCAAACCATCCATCACCCGGACGAGTTCCGTAGCGATTCGCGGCTCGCTCAGCGCATGGCCAGAGGCGGGAACCAGCCGCAGGTCGGCCAAGGGCCAGTCCCGCGCCAGCTCCCACGCGGTCTGGGGTGGGCAAACCATGTCGTAGCGCCCCTGCACGATGAAGGCGGGCAGGTGCTCGATCCGGTGCCGGTCACGCAGAAGCTGCCCTTCCTCAAGAAAGCAGCCATGCGCGAAATAGTGGTTTTCCAGCCGGGCGAAAGCGCGGGCATAATCCGGCGGCGCATGGCCCGCCCCCGAGATCTCAAGCCCCGCCAGCGCGTTTTCCCACTGAAGCCAGGGCAGGGAATATCGGATCTCCTGCCCGCGATCGCCGCTGAACAGGCGGCGATGATAGGCGATGATCATGTCGTCGCGTTCAGCCTCGGGGATGGGCTTCTGGAACTCGGCCCAGCGGTCGGGAAAGAAGCGCGCGACGCCGCCACCATAGAACCAGTCCAATTCGGCCCGCCGGCCCAGGAACACGCCTCGCAGGACAAGGGCCAGAACCGAGTCGGGATGCGCTTCGGCATAGGTCAGGGCCAGTGTCGCCCCCCAGCTCCCGCCGAACAGGATCGCTCGCTCGATCCCCAGTTCCGTGCGGATCCGCTCGATATCGGCAACAAGATGCTGGGTCGTGTTCGCCCGCACCTCGGCATGGGGGCGCGAACGCCCGCAGCCGCGCTGATCGAACAGGATCGCGCGATAATGCCGCGGATCGAAGAAACGCCGCATATAGGGGCTGCATCCGCCGCCGGGACCGCCGTGCAGGACGATGACCGGGACGCCGCGCGGATTGCCGCTTTGCTCGACATGAAGGACATGGCCGTCGCCAACGTCGATCTGGCGCTGGTCGAAAGGCTCGACCATCGGGTGCAGCTTGCCTGGCGATGGATTGCCGCCGATTTGCCCTGCCAATCTGTCCATGCGACGACTATATAACGCCCCGCAGGCGCCCGCCATACGAAGGACGGCCAGATGACAGAAAGACAGCAAACCAGCAGCATCGATCCGGCCGAGGTCGCCAAGTTTCAGGCCATGGCGGCCGAATGGTGGGATCCTCAGGGCAAGTTCAAGCCGCTGCACATGCTGAACCCGACGCGGCTGGATTATGTCACAGCCCAGATCGCCGCACAGTTCGGGCGCGACCGCGACACGGCACAGCCTTTCGCAGGGATCTCGATCCTCGACATCGGCTGCGGCGGCGGGCTGATGGCCGAGCCGCTGGCCCGGTTGGGGGCAACAGTGACCGGCGCCGACGCGGCCGAGGGCAACATCACCATCGCCTCGCTTCACGCAAAAGAGCAGGGCTTGCCGATCGAATACCGCGCCACCACCTCGGAAGCGCTCGCGGCCGAGGGCAAAAGCTATGACGTGGTCATGGCGCTTGAGATCGTCGAGCATGTCGCGGAGCCGTCCGAATTCATCGCCACCTGCCGCGACCTGGTGCGGCCCGGCGGAATGCTGATCCAGTCGACCCTGAACCGGACCGCGCGCAGCTTCGCCGCGGCGATCATCGGCGCGGAATGGGTGATGCGCTGGCTGCCCAAGGGCACCCATGACTGGCACCGCTTCATCACGCCGGACGAACTTGCGACGATGACCATTGCGACCGGGCTTGAGGTCGTCGACCGCTGCGGCATGGTCTTCAACCCGCTCGGTTGGAGCTGGTCGCTGTCCCATCGCGACCTTTCCGTCAACTATGCGATGACGGCCCTGCGCACGGCCTGAGCGATTTCACCGTTTTCCAAATACCCATGACCGGTCGCGGCGCGACCGGTCAGCGCATGTCCTGGCTCAGCGCTTCCTCAAGCTGGCGGCGCAGCAGGCGCAGGACGGGCAGCGCGGCGCGGACCCGGTCCGAGCCGATATCGCGCACGACATCCGCGATGCGCGGCATGAAGGCGGCCAGCGCCGCGTCGCGGGCCGCGCGACCGGCCGGGCTGATCGACACGAATTTGCGCCGCGCGTCGTCCCAATCGGGGCGGATATGGATGTGCCCGGCCCATTCCAGCCGGGACAGCGTGTTGGTCATCGCGCCGCGGGTGACGTGGAACGCCTCGGCCAGTTCGGCCGGGCTGCGTTCGACCCCCAGATGGGCCAGCAGATTCAGCACCGAGAAATGCGAGATCTGCATGCCTTTGGGCAGCGACTTGCCGATCAGGTCGCGGGCCAGCTGGTCTGCGATGAACACCTCGGAAAACAGGCTCGCGGCAAGCGCGTCGGGGGACGGCTCGGCGCTTAGCGTCTGATTTTCCACGATCTTGCTCGGCATCATTCTTTCATGGTCCCGAATAGGCCCGGTCATGGGTCAGGGAGGGGATGCGGGACCGTGCCCCGACAACCTCGGCAGGGTCAAGCGCAACCAGCGTCACGCCGGGTTCGGTTCCGGCATCTGCGATCACCCGGCCCCAGGGATCGACCGCCAGAGAATGCCCGTGGCTGCGCCGGGGTTTGCGGCCGGGCGACAGGTGGCTTTCATGCAAGCCGGACTGGGCCGGGGCCAGCACATAACAGCCCGTCTCGATCGCGCGGGCGCGCAGCAGCACCTCCCAGTGGGCGGCACCGGTGGTGTCGTTGAACGCCGCCGGAACGGTCAGGACCGTCGCCCCCGCCTGCGCCAGATCGCGGTAAAGATAGGGAAAGCGCAGGTCATAGCAGACGCTCATTCCCAGCGGCCAGGGACCATCGGCCAGAACCGCCCGCCCGCCGGGGCGGAAGGCCTGCGATTCTCGATAGAACTCGGTGTCCGAGACCGTCACATCGAACATGTGCAGCTTGTCGTAGCGCGCCCTTATTTCGCCATCGGGCGCGACCAGAAAGCTGCGATTGGCAAAGCGCCCGTCCCCGGCCTCGTCCGTCTTCAGCGACAGAGACCCGATCAGCAGCCAGATCCCAAGCGCGCGCGCGTCCTCACGCAGGGCGGCCAGGGTCAGGTCCTCGGCCTCGGTCCGCAGCAGGCGGTCCTGGGTCTCGCGGTCGGCATTCAGCAGGTTCGTGGCCTCGGGCGTCAGCACAAGGGATGCCCCGCCCGCGGCCGCTTCGCGAATCAGCGCCCGTGTCTGCGGCAGGTTGCGTTCGGGGTCGTCCGAGACGCAAAGCTGCACCAGCCCTGCCGTAAGCGGCGCCGATGTCATGCCGAGATGCCGAGCAGCTCGTCCAGCTTGCCCTGCCGATCCAGCAGGTGGATGTCGTCGCTGCCGCCCACATGCTGACCGCCGATGAAGATTTGCGGAACGGTACGGCGACCACCGGCACGCTGGGTCATCGCGACGCGCAGGCTGGGGTCGCGGCTGACATCGGTTTCCTCAAAGGTGATGCCCTTGCGCGTCAGCAGAGCCTTGGCTGCGATGCAATAGGGGCAGGTGGGCGTCGTATAGATTTCGACCTTGGTCATCTCGGCTGCTTCCAGATTTGCGGTTCCGTTGCCTCCTATCTAGGTATCCTTGACCGCGCGCGCCAGAACCACGACCGAAACCGGGCCGGAACCCGCATCGCGCAGCACCCCCGCCGCTTCGGCAAGCGTCGCCCCCGAGGCCATGACGTCATCGACCAGCAGGACCGCCCGCCCCTCGATCATCGGGGCAGCGCGCGACGCCACCTGCATCGACTGTGCGACATTGGCGAAGCGGTCGCCGACGGTTCCGTGATCCTGCATCGGGGTGTCGCGCCGGCGCAGCAGGGCATGGGGAAGGTGGGTCAGGTGATGTACGCGGGCCACGCGTTCCGACAGCAGCGCGGCCTGATTGTATTTCCGCCGCGCAAGCCGGCGCAGATGGACCGGGACGGGCACGATCACCATGTCTGGCCGGATCAGTGGATCTGCTGCGCGCGCGACCCAGTCCCCCAGCGCCGGGGCCAGGTCCGGGCGGTCGCCATGCTTCAGCATCAGGGCCAGCTTGCGCCCGGTTCCGCGATAGACAAGCGCGGCGCGTCCCCGCAGCCAGGGTCGGGGCAGGTGCAGGCAGTCGTCGCAGACGATCAGGCTGTCTTCATCCTCCTCCAGCCCGGCGCCCGGCAAGGGGGCGCCACAGCGCGTGCAACAGGTGCCCGAGATGAACTGCGCCTCGGCCCAGCAGTCCGGGCACAGGCCGCCTTCGTCCGAAACCGGCTTCGCGCAGCACAGGCATTGGGGTGGATAAACCAGCCGCAATGCGCCTTTCATCAGCCCGCGAAGCCCCCTATTGTGCGCCCCCATGACAGCCATCCGAAAAAGCTCCATTCCCGGCCTAACGGACCGCGCCGCGCTTGAACGCAACCGCGCCCGCGCCATCAGCGCCGGTCCTGTCGACTTCCTGCATCGACTCGTCGCCGACGAGATCGAGGATAGGCGGGAAGAGGTAAACAGAAGGTTTAGCGACGTCGCCGTCGTGACCGGAATGCCCGGCTTCTGGTCCAGCGCCATCCCGGGGGCGAAGATCGTGCCCGATCAGCCCGAGCTGGATCTTGAACCTGGCGCGCATGACCTGGTGATCCACGCGATGGCGCTGCACTGGGCCGAGGATCCCGTCGGCCAGATCGTGCAATGTGCCCGCGCGCTGCGGCCTGACGGGCTTTTCGTCGCGGCCTGTCCCGGCGGACGCAGCCTGAACGAATTGCGCGAAGCGCTGACGCGGGCCGAGGTCGAGGTGACGGGGGGGCTTTCGCCCCGCGTCGTGCCGATGGCCGAGATCCGTGACCTTGGAGGGCTGCTTGGGCGCGCCGGTCTGGCGCTGCCGGTCGCCGACCAGATCACCCGCCATGTCAGCTATCGCGACCTGTTCCACCTGGCCCATGACCTGCGCGGCATGGGCGAGGGGAACGCCCTGTCCGGTCGCCTGCGCCACCCGACGCGCCGCGAGGTGCTGATGCGCGCGGCCGCGATCTATGCCGAATCCCATCCCGATCCGGCGAATGCCGGGCGGATCAGGGCGACCTTCGACCTGGTCTTCCTGACCGGATGGGCACCAGATGCCAGTCAGCAACGCCCCCTGCGGCCCGGTTCGGCCAAGATGCCGCTGGCCGAGGCCCTTGCGAGCATGAGGAAACCGCAGGAATGACCCGTCCCGAACACGCGCCCGCCGACCATCCCGCGATCCCGGCCCGGCGGATCGGCGTTCTGATCGCCAATCTGGGGACGCCCGATGCCACCGACTATTGGTCGATGCGCCGCTACCTGAACGAGTTCCTGTCGGATGAACGGGTCATCGACCTGCCGCGCTGGAAATGGCAGCCGATCCTGCAAGGCATCATCCTGACCAAGCGGCCGTTCAGCTCGGGGGCGAATTACCGCAGCATCTGGAACAACGAGGCGAATGAAAGCCCGCTGATGACCATCACCAAGCAGCAGGTGGCGGGCCTGCGTGAGCGGGCCACCGCCCTTTGGGGCGACCGGGTGATGGTCGATTACTGCATGCGCTACGGCAATCCCTCGACCCCTTCGGTGGTCGACCGGATGGTCAAGGCGGGCTGCGACAGGATCCTGTTCCTGCCACTTTACCCGCAATATGCCGGCGCGACCTCGGCCACGGCCAACGATCAGTTCTTTCGGGCGTTGATGCAGCAGAAATGGCAACCTGCCGCCCGCACCGTCGCCCCCTATTTCGCTCGACCCGACTATATCGAGGCGCTGGCGGGCTCGGTCACGCGCGCCTTGGGGGGCGCGGTGCCGCGCAAGCTGGTCGCCAGCTATCACGGGATGCCCAAACGCTACCTGACCGAGGGCGACCCCTATCATTGCCATTGCCAGCAGACCTCGCGGTTGCTGGGCGCGCGGCTGGGCTGGGACAGCGATGTCATCGACACCTCGTTCCAGTCGGTCTTCGGCAAGGAAGAGTGGCTGCGTCCCTATACGGTGGAACATGTCGCCGACCTGGCACGGCGCGGGATCACCGAGATCGCCGTGATCTCGCCTGCCTTCTCGGCCGATTGCGTCGAAACGCTGGAGGAGGTTCAGGGCGAGATTCGCGAGGCTTTCATGCATGCCGGGGGCAAGGAGTTCACCTATATCCCCTGTCTTAATGCAGAGCCTTCGCATCTGGACGTGCTGACCGCGATCATCGCCGAGAACCTTGGCGGCTGGATATGAAAAAAGGCCCCCTCGGGGGCCTTTCCTGTCCGGGTTGAGCGTCTCGCTCAGATCAGCAGCACCTGCGTCCCGACCGTGGTCAGGTCGTAAAGCTGCTTGATGTGTTCGTTGTAAAGGCCGATGCACCCGTTCGAGGACTTGCGGCCGATCTTGCGCGTGTCGTGGGTGCCATGGATGCGGTAATACTGCCAGCTCAGCCACAGCGCGTGGGTGCCAAGCGGGTTGTCCGGACCCGCGGGCACGAAATCCGGCCATTCGGGGTTGCGCTTCTTCATCTCGGGCGTCGGCGACCAGGTCGGGCCGACAACCTTCTTGATGATCTCGGTCCGACCGGTGCGGGTCAAATCCTTGCTGACCGGGACCGAGGTCGGGAACAGTTTGTAGACCGACTGGTCCTCGGACCAGAAATGCAGCGCGCGCGAGGTCAGGTCGACCAGAATCGCGCCATTGGTCAGGCTGCTGAAATAGGGCTGCCAGTCCTGCATCCGGAAGCTGGAGATGTTGCGGCGCGAATCCTGCGTCTGGTCGTACTGGACCATGCCCGCGTCGGGCGTGGCGCCCCCGCCGGTCCCCTGCAACGGCTGCCCGGTATAAGGGTCGATTTGCTGGGCGATGGCCGGCGCTGCAAGCCCGGCTGCCCCGACCACCACCGAGGTGGTCAGAAATTTCCGGCGCGAGACCGGATTTTTCGGCGTGATCATCTGTCGCTCCTGAATTTGTTCCGAGCCGCCTCAAGCGGCCTTCTCTGCCCGATTTGCGATGAGCTTATGGATTTGGGCCTTACGCGCCCCCGAAGTGGCGCGCAATTCAAACAAGCGTCATTGTCGCAACAGAGCCTCAGGCTGTTGCGCTCACGCAATCTTGGGTTTGAAGGCAGTCACACGCTTTTGTATGGCTGTCGCAAAATCTTCTCCGGGACAGAACGACATGATGAAATTTGCAACCATTGCGCTGGTCTCCGTTCTTGCGCTGACCGCCTGCCAGAAGCAGCAGCCGCAGCTTGGCCCCGATGGTCAGCCCATCCCCGTGGCCTACAAGATCACGCCGCGCGAAGAAGCCCAGATCCCCGCGCGCCTTGCCGGTCAGATCAACCAGCTGCGCGCCAATGTCGGCGCAACGCCGGTCACGGAAAACCCGATGCTGGACGCCGCTGCCAAGGCCCATGCCCGCGACATGTCGGCGCAGAACCGCGCCTGGCATTTCGGTTCGGACGGCTCCTCGCCGCTCGACCGGGTCCGGCGCCAAGGCTATACCGCGCATCTGGTGGGTGAGAACATCTCGGAAACCTATGAGAACGAGATCACCACGCTGAACGCCTGGATGCAGAACCGCGACACCCGCGATGTCATCATGGACCCCAGCGTCAGCGATTTCGGCATCGGCTGGTATCAGGAGCCGTCGGGCAAGATCTGGTGGGTGCTGCTGACCGGTTCCAACTCGATGGCCACGCCGGCGGCGCCTGGTGGTTTCGCGATGGCCTCGACCCAGTGACGGCCGGATCGCCGGGCCATGCCCGGCGATGCCCGGAAATGAGGAAGGCCCCGGAACTCCGGGGCCTTTTCCTTTGTCTGCCAGGACGCGGTCGTTCCGTCAGGGGTAGATGAAGACGGGAACGCCGGTGTTCAGCATGGCGAAGATATCCTCGATCTCTTCATCGTTGACCGCGATGCAGCCAGCGGTCCAGTCCGGGCGGTTCAGCATCCGTCCATCCGGTCCCAGCCCGTGGATCATGATGTCCCCGCCCGGCCGCAATCCCATCGAGGCGGCATAGGCGATATCCTTGGCCGCGGGATAAGAGATCCCGACCGACAGGTGATAGCGGCTGCGCGGGTTCTTGCGATCGATGAAATACATGCCCTCGGGCGTCTTGCCGTCGCCTTCGAACTGCTTTGCGCCCACCGGTTGGTTGCCAAGATTGACGTCATAGCTGGCGATCACCTGTGTGCCGCTGACCATGTACATCTTGCGCTCGCCCTTTTTGACGACGACCTGAGTCACCGGCGGACCGTTATAGCTTTTGAACTTGCTGCGCGGCTGCGCGCTGTCACCGCCGCAGTTAGCCAGCAAGAAAACCGCGATGACCGCGATCCCTGCGCGAATTGCCCGTATCATCACTGCCCTCAGAGTGCCTCTGCACCGCTTCTTGGGGGATGAGATAGCACAGGGGCCGCCAACGGGCTAGCTTCGGCGAATTTCCGCCACGGTTTCGACATGGGGCGACCAGCGGAACTGATCGACGATGAAAAGCCGTGTGATGGTCCAGTTCTTCTCGGCGAGAATCCGCGCATCCCTTGCAAAAGTCACAGGATCGCAGCTGATCCAGGCCAGCCGCGAAACACGGGAAAGGGCGATCTGACGCGCCTGCGCTTCGGCCCCGGACCGTGGCGGATCGATCACGATCGCGTCATAATCCAGCTCGTCCGCCAATAGCGGACGGCGGGCAAGGTCGCGGGTCTCGGTGGTGATTCGACGTAATCCCGAAGTCTTGCGCGCAGCAGCCTGCAGCGCCTGAAGGGGCGCGGCCAACCCTTCGACGGCATGAATCTCGGCTTGTTCGGCCAAAGGCAGGGTGAAGGTGCCGCAGCCCGCGAACAGGTCAAGGACGCGCGCAGCATCCCCGACGATGCTGCGGGTGGCGCCCGCCAGCGCGGCCTCTCCCTCGGCCGTGGCCTGAAGGAACGCGGCGGGCGGCGGCACGACGCTGGCGCGACCAAAGGAAACCATCGGCGGACGCCGCGTGATCGACTGGTCGCCCCAGCTGAGCCGCGCAAGATCGCCCCGGTCAGCAAGACCAGCCAGCGCCTCGAACAGCGGCGGGTCAAGCGGCTTGCCCCCCGTGACCGCGACATCAAGCCCCGAGGTCGTCTCGGTCACGGTCAGCGAAAGCTCACCGGCACGCGATGCTCCGGTCGTGACGATCTGGCGGAGCAGCGGCAGCGCGTCCTGGATGGCCGGGCGCAGGACATGGCAATCCGCAATCTCGACGATGATGTCCGAGGCACGGGCGTGAAAGCCCAGAAGCACGCCCTTTTTCGTGCGCCGCGCCGACAGGACCGCCCGCCTGCGCGAACGGGGGGGCGAGACATGGACACCCGCCACCGGCGCGGTCAGCCCCTGTGCGCGCAGGGCCTCGGTCACGACGCCGACCTTCCAGTCGCGAACGAACGCGTCCGAGCCATGCATCAGCGAACAGCCCCCGCAGGCGCGGTAATGCGCGCAGGCCGGGCGCACCCGATCGGCGGAGGGGGACAGGATGCGGGGTGCGGCGATGCGTCCATCGATGTCCTCACCCTCGATCACCTCGCCGGGCAGGGTCAGCGCGGCCAGCGCGCGTGCGTCTTCGGTCAGGGCGACGCCGTCGCCCTTGCGGCCCAGCCGCTCGATCTTCCAGGTGGTCACTCGGCAGCCTCGGTCGTCTCGTCTTCGTCGGTTCCCAGGAACCCGCCCGACTGGCGGTTCCAATAGCGGGCATAGGTGCCCTGAAGCGCCAGCAGCTCGGCATGGCTGCCCTGCTCGACAATGCGCCCGGCCTCCATCACGACGATGCGGTCAAGCTCGGCGATGGTGGACAGCCGGTGGGCAATCGCCAGCACCGTCTTGCCCTGCATGGCGCGGTGCAGGGCGTCCTGGACCTGCGCCTCGACCTCGCTGTCAAGGGCGCTGGTCGCTTCGTCCAGCACCAGGATCGGGGCATCGCGCAAAAGGGCGCGGGCCAGCGCGATCCGCTGCCGCTGCCCGCCCGACAGCTTCACGCCCCGCTCGCCCAGATGGGCGTCATAGCCCTTGCGCCCGGCATGGTCGCGCAGGTTCAGGATGAACTCATGCGCCTCGGCGGCGGTCGCGGCGGCGATGACTTCTGCCTCGGTGGCGTCGGGACGGCCATACAGGATGTTGTCATGGGCCGAGCGGTTGAACATTGCGGTTTCCTGCGTGACCATCGCGATGTTCTGGCGCAGGCTTTCCTGCGTCACCTGCCGGATGTCATGGCCATCGATCCTGACCGTGCCGCGTTCCACGTCGTAAAGCCGCAGCAGCAGCGACACCATCGTGGATTTGCCCGCGCCCGAGGCACCGACGATGCCCAGCTTCTCGCCGGGGGCGACATGCAGGTCCAGGTCGCGGATACCGCCTTCGGTCCGGCCATAGGCGAAATCGACATGGTCGAAATCGATCCGGCCCGCGACCCGGCCCAGGACTAGCGCATCGGGCGCGTCCGTCAGGCCGTGGGGCGGGGACAGGGTCTGCATCCCGTCCTCGACCTCGCCAATGCTGCCCCAGACCCCCATCAGCGCCATGCTGACCCAGCCGGTCATCTGCGCAAGCCGCATCGCGATCGCGCCCGAGGCCGCGATGTCGCCGGCAGTGGCGAGCCCTTCGCGCCACAGCAGCATGGTGCCGCCGACCAGGATCACCGGCAGCGCCCCGGCCACGGCCATCAGAGACAAGCGGAACCACGAACTGACGCGGCCGAAATCCAGCGCGCGTTCGCGAAAGCCCGCCATCGCGCCAAGTGCGGCGCGATCCTCGTGATCGGCATGGGCGAACAGCTTGACGGTCTTGATATTGGTGATCGTGTCCACGACCTGCCCGGTCACCATCGCCCGTGCCGAGGCCCGCCCGGCCGAGGTCGTGCGGATCCGCGGCAGGAAGAAGCGGATCAGCACGATATAGGAGGCCAGCCAGACCAGCAGCGCGATCGCGCCCCAGCCGTCGATCGAGACAAGGAACGCCGCCGACCCCAGCACCGAGGCCAGCGCAAAGGCGACGACGTTCACCATTTCCGAGGCGACGTCAGTCACTGCACGCGCGGTCTGCATCTGCTTTTGCGCGATGCGCCCGGCAAAGTCGTTGTCGAAGAATGTGACGGAATGACCCATCGTCCACCGATGCAGCCGCGACAGGACCAACGGCAGCACGTTCGGCCCGATGATGACGCTGGAACTGGCGGTGGACAGGCCGAAGATCGCGGGGCGGGCGACAAGGAAGAACAGCACGAAGCCGATGATCAGCCCGCCATGCTGCGCCCAGATCTGGTCGGCGGGGGTCACGACCACGGCGTCGATCACCCAGCCCAGCAGGATCGCCGAGATGACATCCGCAACTCCGCCAAGCGCCGATGCGATGGCCGCCAGCGTCAGCCCCGGCCAGGCACCCGACAGGCACCAGCGGAAAAAGGCCATCAGCCTGCGCGGTGGCGGTCCATCGGCCGGACGGAAGGCGTCGATCATGCGGGCGAAGTAGTCATGCATCTCGCGGTCAACCTTTCATCTCGCCGGACCGGTCCAGCGCAATCCGCAGCAGGGCATCGCGCGGCAGGGTGAAGTCGCTGGCGACAAAGGCAATCTCGGCCTCGCGCAGGGCCTCGCCCAAGGCGGGTCCGGACAGTTCCGGCATCAGGTCCCGGGCCGCAAGGGGCAGCCGCGCGGCCGCCGCACGGTCGATCCGTTCCTGCCAGTCGGGGCGGAAGGCGGCGCCCTGCGCGGTGCGGATCAGCGCGGCGCGGCGCGCGGTTCTCGCGCCAAGCCGATAGGCGGCCTCGGGCAGCGGCAGGGTCAGGGCAGTTGCCAGATGTTCCTGCGCGCGGGCTTCCTCGCGCGACAGGCGCAGGTCATGGACCGGATTGGTGGGGGCAAGCAGGGCCAGCCGGGTCTGCCAGTCGGGCGACGCGCCCGCCTGAACCTCGGCAGCGATCAGCGCGGGCAGGGCATCGGGCCGCGACCCCGGCAGGATGCGCGCAAGGACGCCTGCATCGGCCATCATCGCCACGGCCTCGACCGGGTCCGGTGCGGACAGAAGCTTGCGCATTTCCGCCCCGATCCGTTCCTTCGAGATGCCATCAAGGCCCGGCGCCAGCACGGCGCAGGCCGCCAGCGCGGCGGGATCGGCCGCACCTTTCGCGCCATAGCGGGCATGGAAGCGGAAGAAGCGCAGGATGCGCAGGTAATCCTCGACGATGCGGGCGCGGGCGTCTCCGACAAAGCGCAGCCGCCGGGCCACAAGGTCGGGCAGGCCGCCGACCGGATCCAGCACCTGCCCCGAGGCATCCGCGTAAAGCGCGTTCATGGTGAAGTCGCGGCGCAGCGCATCTTCCTCGATCCGGTCCGAAAATGCGACGACGGCATGGCGTCCGTCCGTCTCGACATCGCGGCGAAAGGTCGTGACCTCAAAGCCTTTGCTATCGGCAACGACGGTGATGGTGCCATGTTCGGCACCCGTGGGCACGGCGCGCAACCCAGCCGCCTCGGTCAGCCGCCGCGTGTCGTCGGGCAGGGCAGAGGTGGCGATATCGACATCCGCGATCGGCTCGCCCAGCAGGGCGTTCCTGACCGCGCCGCCGACCACCAGCGCCTGATGCCCCGCATCGCTCAGCGCGGCCAGAACCCGGCGCAGCGCGGGGTCGTGAAGAAAGGGGGCCTCGATCCGGGTCATGCCGCCAGCCGCAATGCCAGCGCGTGCAAGACCCGCGCCGTCGCCCCCCAGATGTAATACGGGCCATAAGGCGCGACGTAATAGTTCCGCCAGTCGCCACGCCACAGTCGGCGTTCGATGCGATAGCTGGCGGGATCGGCGATATGCGCAAAGGGAACGGTGAAAATTTCCTCGACCTCCCCGGCCTCGGCCCGGGGGGTGAACTCGCCGCGGATCAACCCCAGGACGGGGGTCATGGCGAAATTCGTGACCGTGCGGTGCGGGGGCAGGCTGCCCAGGATCTCGACCTGCGCGGGATCAAGGCCGATTTCCTCATGCGCCTCACGCAAGGCGGCCGCGACCTCGTCTGCGTCGCCGGGATCGACCTTGCCGCCGGGCAGCGCGATCTGTCCGGGGTGATGGCGCAGGCTGCTGGCGCGCTTGGTCAGCACCAGCCGGCCCTGCCTGTCAAACGCCGCCAGCACGCCGGCGGGGCGCAGCTCCACCTCGGCCGGGGGCGCCGCTTGCACCAGGTCATAGTCGGACGAGGGCGCCGCCGGGGTCGACAGCGCCCTTCGAAGCTGGTCGCGCAGCAGCGTCTGCGGCGCGGTCAGCATGTCATTGCGCCGCTTGCTGGGCAGGGGGCAGGGGCTTGCCCTGACTGTCCACGGTCGCCTCGAAGCCCAGGCTGCGCGGGTCGAATTCGTAATGCGCGCCGCAGAACTGGCAGTCGGCGGTCACGATTCCGTCCTCGGTCGTCATGTGCGCGATGTCCTTGGCGGAATAGATCGACAGCGTGCCACGCACCCGGTCGGGGCTGCACGAGCAGCCGAAATGCAGGTCCTGGCGGTGGAAGGCCGTCGGCTGTTCCTCGTGGAACAGGCGATAGACCAGATTCGGCAGCGGCAGGCCGGCATCGACCAGCTCGATCGCCTCAACCGTGCCCATCAGCATGGTTGCGCGATTCCAGTCCTCGGACTCGGCGCCTTGCAGGATGTCGGCCGATTCCAGTTCCGCACCGTCTTCGGGCGCGGCATGGCTTTGCGCCGGCAGGGTCTGCAACATGATCCCGCCCGCGCGCCAATGCTCGGCGCTGTCACCGGCCAGACGCGAGCGGCCGACCGTCACCTCGAACTGGGTCGGCAGCTGTTCGGACTGCTGGAAATAGGTCTGCGCACAGCGCGACAGCGATCCCCCGTCCAGCGGCGTCATCCCCTGATAGGGGGTCATGCCCGGACCCTGGTCGATCAGCACGGCGAAATAGCCTTCGCCCACCTGCTCGAAACCGGGCTGGTCCGAGGACAGGCGCTCGGCGTCGAAGCTGGCCCAGGCGCGGATGCGGGCGGGGGCACCTTCGGTCTCGGGGGCGTAATAGTCGGTGGCGATGGTACGGATCGGACCATTGCCCCGAACCTGCAGCGACAGTTTCCAGCGCAGCTTGATCGTGGGACCGATCAGCGCCGTCAATGCCACAAGTTCGGCCACCATGGCGCTGACCGCGACCGGATAGTCGTGGCGCGACAGGATATGTTCAAGGGTCGGACCCAGCCGGACTGCGCGCCCGCGCACCCCCGATGCTTCCAGTTGAAAGGGCAACACGCAGTCGTCCCAGGAAAGATCCTTTGTTTGAGCCATCATTTGTCCTTCGGAATGAGGGGCGCGACCGGGCCAAGCGGCGGCGCGCGTTGCCCCCAATATAGGCCTTGGACGGAAAACCCCAAGGGGGGCCGTCAGACGCGGGGCAGGAAGGATCCGTTCATGTCGCGGACATGGTCATGCACGCGCTGCCCGGCTGGGGAAAGCGGCGTATCCTCGCGCCGCAGCAGGAACCAGCTGCGCTGGATCGGCAGGCCGATGGCCCTGATCGAGACAAGCCGCCCCGCCCGCAATTCCTCGGTCACGGTGTGAAGCGAGATCAGCGCGATCCCCAGTCCCGCGATGACGGCCTGCTTGATGGTCTCGTTGGTGCCCATCTCGACCATGCGCCAAGGTGTCCCGTCGCCGATCCGGTCCAGAAAGCGCGTCATCAGGATCCGCGTGCCGGAGCCGCGCTCTCGCGCCAGGAAGGTCTCGGCCAGAAGATCCTGCGGCAGCGCGGGATCGGCATCCGCCAGCGGATGTCCGGGCGGCGCGACGATGACATGGGGATGGGGGCCGACCGGCTCGGCTACGACGGCGGGACTGCGGGGCGGTCGCCCCATGATGGCAAGATCGACCGCGCGCGCCCCAAGCCACTGGATGACGGTGTCGCGGTTGCCGATGCGCAAGGTCACTTCGACCTCTGGCAGCGCGCGGCGCAGGTCTGCGACAAGGCGCGGGGCGAAATACTTGCCGGTCGAGACCACGCCCAGCGACACGTTCCCGGTATGGCCGCTTTGCAGCGCGGCGACGCGGCGGGCGCAGGTTTCCAGCGCGACTGCGATCTGGGCCTCGGCCTCCAGCATGGCGCGGCCTTCGTCGGTGGGCAGAAAGGCACCATGCTCTCCACGCAGGACCAGGGGCGCGGCCATCAGATCCTCAAGCGCGCGAAGCTGGCCGTGAACGGCGGGCGGACTAAGACCCAGGTCGCCGGCCGCCCCCGTCAGCGAGCCGCTGTCGATGACGGCGCGCAGGGCGCGCAACTGGCGCAAGGTGACGGCGTCGATCCTGTTCATTCAGGTTTTCCGAAAGAAGCTTTCAGTTTTTTAAATGTTCCTTAAAATTCAGCCGTGTCAACAAGAAGGTGGGAAGCGCGCCAAGGGAGGGGCCGATGACCGCCACAAGCATCGACAGTCGCCGGATTCCGGCCGAATTCCGCCCGATGATGCAGGCCATCGCCGAAACCGGTGCCAGGCTGGCCGCGATCATCCGCGGTGGAGGCGATCTGGGCGCGGCGGTGGGCAGAAACTCGGATGGCGACGGACAAAAGGCGCTGGACGTGCTGGCCGACGACATGTTCCGCGAGGCGCTGGCCGGGACCGGAGTTCGCTGGCTGGTCTCGGAGGAGCAGGACCACGCCATCGAGGTCGATCCCGCCGGGGTGCTTGCCGTGGCGATGGACCCGCTGGATGGCTCATCCAACATCGACACCAACGTCTCGATCGGCTCGATCTTCGCGATCTATCCGGCCGAGGACACGGCCGAAGCCAGCTTCCTGCGGCCCCTGCGCCAGCAGATCGGCGGGGGCTACATCATCTATGGTCCGCGCTGCGCGATGATGGTCAGCTTCGGCGACGGGGTGCAGCACTATGTCCTGGACCCCGCGACCGACGCTTTCCGGATCGAGAACACGCGGCTGATGATGCCCGACTGTTCGTTCGAATTCGCCATCAACGCCTCGAACTATCGCCATTGGGCGCGTCCGGTCCGGGCGTTCATCGACGATTGCCTGGCCGGGATCGACGGCCCGCGCGAGACGAATTTCAACATGCGCTGGATCGCCTCGCTGGTGGCCGAGACGCATCGGATCCTGATCCGGGGCGGCGTGTTCCTGTATCCCGCCGACGCCCGCAAAGGGTATGAGCGCGGCCGCCTGCGCCTGCTTTACGAATGCGGTCCCATCGCCTTCCTGATCGAGCAGGCGGGCGGGCGTGCGTCGGATTCCTGCGAGCCGATGCTCGACCAGCAGGTGCAGGCATTGCACCAGCGCTCGCCCTTTGTCTTCGGATCGGCCGAAAAGGTCGCCCGCATCGCCGCCTATCACGACCTGCCCGAAACCGAGGTTTCGGCGCTGTTCGGCAATCGCGGCCTTTTCCGTGCCTGAGAGGAACACATGAGCAGGAAGCACCCCATCATTTCGGTCACCGGTTCGTCAGGCGCGGGCACCACGACCATCAAGAACACCTTCGACCAGATCTTCCGGCGCGAGGGAATCAGGGCCGCCTCGATCGAGGGCGACGCCTTCCACCGCTATGACCGCGCAGCGATGAAGGCCGAACTGGCGCGCCGGACCGAGGCAGGAGATCATACTTTCAGCCATTTCAGCCTGGACGCGAATGAGCTGCCGCGGCTGGAAGAGGCCTTCCGGGACTATGCCCGGAGCGGCAGCGGCAAGACCCGCCACTATGTCCATGACGAGCGCGAGGCCGAAATCTGGGGTTCCGCGCCCGGCACCTTCACCGAATGGTCTGAGTTCGAGCCGGGGTCTGACCTGCTTTTCTATGAAGGCCTGCACGGCGCCGTGAAGACCGATGGCATCGACATCGCCGGTCACGCCGACCTCAAGATCGGGGTCGTCCCGGTCATCAATGTCGAATGGATCCAGAAGATCCATCGCGACAAGGCCAGCCGCGGTTATTCGACCGAGGCGGTGACAGACGTGATCCTGCGCCGGATGCACGCCTATGTGCATGTGATCTGCCCGCAATTCACGCAGACCGACATCAACTTCCAGCGCGTCCCGGTGGTCGATACCTCGAACCCCTTCATCGCGCGCTGGATCCCGACGCCGGACGAAAGCCTGGTGGTGATCCGCTTCCGCAATCCACGGGGCATCGATTTCCCCTATCTGACCACGATGATCCAGGGCTCGTGGATGAGCCGCGCCAATTCCATCGTCGTTCCCGGTCCGCGCATGGACCTGGCGATGCAGCTGATCCTGACGCCGATGGTGACGCGGATGGTCAGCGAATCGAAACGCGCCTGAAGGAGTGGCCGCGATGAACCAGATGACGCGCATGGAAACCGACGCCGAAGCCCAGATGGCGACCGCGATCCGGGTGCTGGCGATGGACGCGGTCGAGGCCGCGAAATCCGGCCATCCCGGCGCGCCGATGGGCATGGCGGATGTGGCGGCGGTGCTGTTCAACCGCTTCATGCGGATCGATCCTGCCGATGACAAATGGCCGGACCGCGACCGTTTCGTGATGTCGGCCGGGCACGGCTCGATGCTGGTCTATGCGATCAACCACATGCTGGGCTATGACGACATGCCGGTGGAGCAGCTGCGCGCCTTTCGCCAGCTTGGATCGCGCACCGCCGGTCATCCCGAATACGGCCACGCCCGGGGGATCGAGACCACGACCGGTCCCTTGGGTCAGGGCATCACCACCGCCGTCGGCATGGCGATGGCCGAGCGGATGATGAACGCCCGCTTCGGTGACGATCTGGTCGACCACTGGACCTATGTCATTTGCGGCGACGGCTGCCTGATGGAAGGCGTCAGCCAGGAGGCGATCGATTTCGCCGGGCACCAGCGCCTTGGCCGGATGGTCGTGCTTTGGGACGACAACCGCATCACCATCGACGGCGCGACCGACCTGTCGACCGGCACCGATCAGCAGGCGCGCTTCGCCGCGTCGGGCTGGCATGTGCAGGCCGTCGACGGCCATGACCGAGAGGCCGTGGCCCGCGCGATCCAAGCTGCGCGGACGGATGACCGCCCCTCGATGATCGCTTGCCGCACGATGATCGGCTATGGCGCCCCGAACAAGCAGGGCAGCCACGATGTCCACGGTGCGCCGCTGGGCAAGGACGAGATCGCGGCGGCCCGCCAGCATCTTGGCTGGACGCATGACCCCTTCGAACTTCCGCAAGCCATCCTCGACTCCTGGCGCGCCGTCTCCGCGCGGGGGGCGACGGCGCGGTCGGCATGGCAGGAACGGCTGACCCGTTCCCCTCTGAAGCCCAGGTTTTCTGCCATGCTGGCCGCGCCCGACGCATCCGCACTGCGCCGCGCCATCACCGAACATGCCGAACGCATCGCCGTCGAGCGGCCCTCTGTCGCGACCCGCAAGGCGTCCGAAATGGCGCTGGAGGTGGTCAACGCGACACTGCCGAACACCATCGGGGGGTCGGCAGACCTGACCGGATCGAACAATACCCGGACGAAAGGGATGGCGGCCATCACGGCTGCAGACCGTGGCGGGCGCTATGTCCATTACGGTATCCGCGAACATGGCATGGCGGCGATCATGAACGGGATCGCTTTGCATGGCGGGTTCATCCCCTATGGCGGGACGTTCCTGGCCTTCAGCGACTATTCCCGTCCGGCGATCCGGCTGGGGGCGCTGATGGGGGTGCCGGTGGTCCATGTCATGACCCATGACAGCATCGGGCTGGGCGAGGATGGCCCGACCCACCAGCCGGTGGAACATGTGGCCGCCCTTCGTGCCATCCCGAACCTGACGGTCTTTCGTCCTGCCGACGCGATCGAGACGGCCGAGGCCTGGGAAATCGCGCTGACTGCGCCGGCCACCCCCTCGGTCCTATGCCTGTCGCGTCAGAACCTGCCCACGGTCCGTGACCTCGCCCGCGTGAACATGACGCGGCAGGGCGCCTATGTCCTGCGCGAGACACAAGGGCCGCGGGACGTGACGCTGATCGCCACCGGATCGGAGGTCGAGCTTGCGCTGGGCGCTGCCGATCTGCTGACCGCGCGTGGCGTCGCCGCGGCCGTGGTGTCCGCCCCTAGCTTCGAGCTTTTCGCCGCCCGCCCCCAGGTCGATCGCGAAGAGGTCTTGGGCGCGGCCCCGCGCATCGGGATCGAGGCACTGATCCGGCAGGGCTGGGACGGACTTTTCCTGCGGCCCGGTGACGGCTTCATCGGGATGGCCGGCTTTGGCGCATCCGCCCCCGCCCCGGCGCTGTATCGCCATTTCGGCATCACGGCCGAGGCCGCGGCGGAGCTGGCCCAGCAACTGATCACGGGAGGAAAGTGATGGCGCTGATCACGCTTCGGCAACTTCTGGACCACGCCGCCGAGCATGGCTATGGCGTGCCCGCCTTCAATATCAACAACATGGAGCAGGGGCTGGCCATCGTGAAGGCGGCCGCGCAGGCCGACGCCCCGGTGATCCTGCAGGCCAGCCGCGGCGCACGGTCCTATGCTGGCGACATCATGCTGCGCCGCATGGTCGAGGCGCTGGCCGAGATGAACCCCACGATCCCGATCTGCCTGCATCAGGATCATGGCAACAATCTTGGCACCTGCATGTCGGCGATCCGCCACGGCTTCACCAGCGTGATGATGGACGGCTCGCTGCTGGAGGACATGAAGACGCCCGCCGACTACGATTACAACGTCGCGGTGACGGCCAAGGTGTCCGAGGCCGCCCATGCGGTCGGTGCGTCGGTCGAGGGCGAGCTGGGGGTGCTGGGCAGCCTTGAGACCGGCGAGGCCGCGGCCGAGGATGGATCTGGCGCGGAAGGCAAGCTGGACCACAGCCAGTTGCTGACCGATCCCGATCAGGCGGCCGATTTCGTCCAGCGCACCCGCTGCGACGCGCTGGCGATCGCCTGCGGCACCAGCCACGGCGCCTACAAGTTCACCCGCAAGCCCGATGGCGACATTCTTGCCATGCATGTGATCGAGGCGATCCACCAGCGCCTGCCCGGCACGCATCTGGTCATGCACGGGTCCAGCAGCGTTCCGCAATATCTGCAGGATCTCATCAACGGGGCGGGCGGCGAGATGCCCCAGACCTATGGCGTCCCGGTGGAGGAGATCGAGCGCGGCATTCGCCACGGCGTGCGCAAGGTCAATATCGACACCGATTGCCGCATGGCCATGACCGGGCATTTCCGCAAGGTCGCCCGCGAACGCCCGCAGGAATTCGACCCGCGCAAGTTCCTGATCCCCGCGATGGAGGAACTGGCCGCGCTGTGTCGCGACAGGTTCGAACGCTTCGGCACGGCGGGCCACGCCGGCCGCATCAGGGTCATCCCGATGGACGAGATGGCCAAACGCTACGCGTCGGGGGCGTTGGACCCGGCCATTGCCGGCGCCAGAGCCGCCTGAAGGGAGGAAGTTCGATGAACGAGATGTCGAAGACCGAAATCACCGACGCCAAGAAGCGCTATGCCGCAGGCGTTCTGAAATATGCCCAGATGGGCTATTGGGACGGCGATTACGTGCCGAAGGACACCGATGTCCTGGCCCTGTTTCGCATCACGCCGCAGGAGGGCGTGGACCCCATCGAGGCCGCTGCTGCCGTCGCCGGAGAAAGCTCGACCGCGACCTGGACGGTGGTCTGGACCGATCGGCTGACCGCTTGCGACCAATATCGCGCCAAGGCTTACAGGGTCGAGCCGGTGCCGGGCACGCCGGGGCAGTATTTCTGTTACGTCGCCTATGACCTGATCCTGTTCGAGGAAGGCTCGATTGCGAACGTCACCGCCTCGATCATCGGCAACGTGTTCAGCTTCAAGCCGCTGAAGGCCGCCCGGCTGGAGGACATGCGCTTTCCGGTTGCCTACATGAAGACCTTTGCCGGCCCGCCGACCGGCATCGTGGTCGAGCGCGAGCGGCTGGACAAGTTCGGCCGTCCGCTGCTGGGCGCGACCACCAAGCCGAAGCTGGGCCTGTCCGGCAAGAACTATGGCCGCGTCGTCTATGAGGGGCTGAAGGGTGGCCTCGACTTCATGAAGGATGACGAGAACATCAACAGCCAGCCCTTCATGCATTGGCGCGACCGTTTCCTTTACTGCATGGAGGCTGTGAACAAGGCGACCGCCGTGACCGGCGAGATCAAGGGTCATTACCTGAACATCACCGCCGGCACGATGGAAGAGATGTATCGCCGCGCCGAAATGGCCAAGGAGCTTGGCTCGGTCATCGTCATGGTCGACCTGATCGTGGGCTGGACCGCGATCCAGTCGATCTCGAACTGGTGCCGCCAGAATGACATGATCCTGCATATGCACCGCGCCGGGCATGGCACCTATACAAGGCAGAAGAACCACGGCATCAGCTTCCGCGTGATCGCGAAATGGCTGCGCATGGCGGGCGTCGACCACCTGCATTGCGGCACCGCCGTCGGCAAGCTGGAAGGCGACCCGATGACCGTGCAGGGCTTCTACAATGTCTGCCGCGAGATCCATAACGAGGTCGACCTGCCGCGCGGGATCTTCTTCGAACAGGATTGGGGCAACCTGAAGAAGACCATGCCCGTCGCGTCGGGGGGCATCCATGCCGGGCAGATGCACCAGCTGATCGACCTGTTCGGCGATGACGTCGTCCTGCAATTCGGCGGCGGGACCATCGGCCACCCGATGGGCATCCAGGCGGGCGCAACCGCGAACCGCGTTGCGCTGGAGGCAATGGTCCTGGCCAGGAACGAGGGCGTCGACCTGAAGTCCGAAGGCCCCGAGGTCCTGCGCAAGGCCGCGAAGTGGTGCAAGCCGCTGGAGGCGGCGCTGGATACCTGGGGGAACATCACCTTCAACTATACCTCGACCGACACCTCCGACTTCGTTCCCACCGCATCCGTCAGCTAAGGAGAGGAAAGATGCGCATTACCCAAGGTTGTTTTTCCTTTCTGCCCGACCTGACCGACGCGCAGATCCGCGACCAGATCGAATACATCCTGTCCCGCGACTGGGCGGTCGGAATCGAATTCACCGACGAGCCCCATCCCCGCAACACCTATTGGGAGATGTGGGGCAACCCGATGTTCGACCTGAAGGACGCGAAGGGCGTGATGATGGAACTGGACGAGTGCCGCAAGGCGCATGGCGACGCCTATATCCGCATCAACGCCTTCGACAGCAGTCGTGGATGGGAGACGGTGATGATGTCCTTCATCGTCAACCGCCCCGCGCATGAGCCGAGCTTCCGCACCTGGAGGATGGAGGCGGACGGGCGGCATGTCCGCTATACCCACGAGATGGTGGGCTGACGCATCTGCCGGGCCTGTTGGCCCGGCGGCGCCGGGGGGCCGTCTGCCCCCCGGACCCCCCGAGGGTATTTTCCAAACGATGAAGGAAGGAGTGGGGTCATGGATGGCGATGCGGCACCGGTCACGGTCGATCTGAGGGCGGAATACGAATCCTCGGGCGTACGCGAGATCCTTGACGAGCTTGACCGCGAGCTGATCGGCCTGGCCCCGGTCAAGCAGCGCATCCGTGAAACTGCGGCGCTGCTGCTGGTGGACCGGGCGCGGCGGCAACTGGGCCTGGCCCATGAGACGCCGACCCTGCACATGTCCTTTACCGGCAATCCCGGCACGGGCAAGACCACCGTCGCGCTGAAGATGGCGGGGCTGCTGCATCGGCTGGGCTATGTCCGCAAGGGGCACCTGGTCAGTGTCACCCGCGACGATCTGGTCGGGCAATATATCGGCCATACCGCACCCAAGACCAAGGAAGTGCTGAAAAAGGCGATGGGGGGCGTGCTGTTCATCGATGAGGCCTATTACCTCTACAAGCCAGACAACGAACGCGACTATGGGCAGGAGGCGATCGAGATCCTGTTGCAGGTGATGGAAAACAACCGAGACGATCTGGTCGTGATCATGGCGGGCTATGCCGACCGGATGGACCGCTTCTTTTCCGCCAATCCCGGCTTCCGCTCGCGCATTGCCCATCATATCGAGTTTCCCGATTACTCGGACGAGGAGCTGGGGCGCATCTCGGGTGCGATGCTTGGCGCGCAGGGATATGTCCTTGATCCGGGTGGGGCGGCGGCGATGGCGGAATATGTCCGCCTGCGCCGCGAGCAGCCCCATTTCGCCAATGCCCGCAGCATCCGCAATGCGCTGGACCGGGCGCGACTGCGTCAGGCGAACCGGCTTTTTTCCGCAGCAGCCGTGGTTGACGCCAAATCGCTTTCCACGATAACGGAGGCCGATATCCGAGCGAGCCGCGTCTTTTCCGGCGGGCTCGACATTGACGGCAGCCGCAGGAAGGACGTGCCATGAGCTTCGACCGCAGCATCAAGATCGCCCCCTCGATCCTTTCGGCGGATTTCGCCAATTTCGGACAGGAGATCCGCGCAGTCGAGGAGCAGGGCGCCGACTGGGTCCATGTCGACGTCATGGACGGGCATTTCGTTCCGAACATCACCTTTGGCCCGGCCACCTGCAAGGCGATCCGCCCGCATATCCGGGGCGTGATGGATGTCCACCTGATGATCTCGCCGGTGGATCAGTATATCGATGCTTTCGCGGAATCGGGCGCGGATTTCATCACCGCCCATCTTGAGGCCGGGCCGCATATCCACCGCACCCTGCAGGCGATCCGGGCGACCGGGGCCAAGGCGGGACTGGCGTTGAACCCCGGCACCCCGGCCGAGGCGGCCAAGGGCCTGATCGACGACGTGGATCTGATCTGCGTGATGACCGTGAACCCCGGTTTCGGCGGGCAGAAGTTCATTCGCAGCCAGATCGAGAAGGTGCGGGCGCTGCGGGCGATGATCGGCGACCGTCCCGTCCATATCGAGATCGACGGCGGGGTCGATCCGACCACTGCGCCGCTGGTCGTCGAGGCAGGGGCAGATGTGCTGGTCGCGGGCTCGGCCGTGTTCAAGGGCGGCTCGGTTTCCAATAGTGCACCCTATGGCGAAAACATCCGCGCGATCCGCGCCGCAGCCGAGGCCGTGCTGCGTTGATCCCGGCCGGGGGCGGGGCTAGGCTGGCCCCGACCCGATCGGAGACGAGCCCTGGCACCCATCGTCGAGAAACCGCAATGATCTGGCGCGGCGCGACTGCGCTTGCCGGTACGGCCCTGCGCCTGACCGCCCCGATGACGGGCGCGGACTGGCGCGAACGCCTTGCATTGACCGGCCCCGAGGTCGTGCCGGGGGGGATCTGGCTTCACGCCGCCAGCGTGGGCGAGTTGACCTCGGCCCGGTTGCTGGCCGAGGCGCTGGCTGATCAAAGCCGCCTGACCGTGACCACCAACAGCACGACCGGTCGCGCTCTGGCCAGCAAGCTGGGATGGACGGCGGTTCTGGCGCCCCTGGACGTGCCGCAGGCCGTGGGCCGCTTCCTTGACCGGATCGAGCCTTCGGTGCTGGTCACGGTCGAGAACGAGCTTTGGCCCAACCGCTCGGTCATGGCGGATGAACTGGGCGTGGCGCAGGTGGTGGTGGGTGCGCGCATCTCAGCCCGCTCGGCCGAGCGCTGGGCCCGGTTGCCGCGTCTGATCCGACCCATGCTGGAACGCATCGACCTGCTGTCGGCGCAGGATGCCGGCAGCGAACAGCGCCTGATGCAGCTGGGCCTGCCCCCCGATGCGATCGGCAGCCGCTTGAACCTGAAGCTTCTGGACCCGGCGCGCATCCAGCCGCCCCATGACGGGCCGGATCGCGCCGAGACCGTGCTGGCCGCGTCCACCCATGAGGGCGAGGACGAGATCGTGCTGGATGCCTATCTTGCCGCGCGCGAGATCGTGCCCGGATTGCGGCTGATCCTTGCACCCCGCCATCCGGTACGGGGGGATGCCGTCGCGGCGCGCCTGGCCGCGCGGGGCATTGCCTTCCGCCGCCGCAGTACGGGCGGAGATCTGGACGCGCAGATCCTGCTGGCCGACACGCTGGGCGAGATGGCAGATTGGTATGCCGCCGCCGGTATCTGCGTCACCTGTGGTTCCTTTGCGGATCATGGCGGCCATACCCCGTGGGAACCGGGTGCCTGGCGCTGCGCGATCCTGCATGGGCCGCATGTCTCGAACCACGCCGCCGACTACGCCGATCTTGATGCGGCGGGCGCGGCGATGGGCTGCACCGCGGCCGATCTGTCGGCCCGGCTGGTCGAGCTGGCGCAAGACCCGCGGCGCCAGCGGGGAATGGGCAAGACCGCGCGCGAAATGCTGCTGTCGCGGGCGGGCGATCCACAACCACTGGTCGCACGGATCCTGGACCTCGCGCATGGCGGCCTTGCATAAGACCCTGCCAGAACCGATATCTGCAGGGAAAGGAATCGACGATGATCCGCTATGACCTGCGCTGCGAAAAGGGCCATGAATTCGATGGCTGGTTCCGATCTTCCGAAGGGTTCGAGACCTTGCGGAGCGCGGGACAGGTGGCTTGCACGCTTTGCGGATCGACGGTGGTCGAAAAGGTGCTGATGGCGCCCGGAATAGCCACGTCGCGTTCCAAACCGTCCGGGGATCTGCATACGGCCCGCAACCCCGAAGAGGCCGCGCTGGACAAGCTTCGCCGGCATATCGAGGAAAATTCAGACTATGTCGGCATGTCCTTTGCGGCCGAGGCGCGCGCCATCCATGAGGGCGATGCCCCCGCCCGCGCCATTCATGGCGAGGCGAAGCTCGAGGACGCGCGCAGCCTGATCGAAGACGGCATTCCCGTCGCGCCGCTGCCCTTCCGGTCGCGTCAGCGCGCGAACTGAAGTTTCCCGGATCCGGCGTCGTTCGGCGCCACCAGCCTTGCCTGCGAGCAGCGATCGAGCCTTGCGCGAAAGCCATGGACCGCTGCAGCCTGGGCTTAGGCTCCTGCCGGAGCGCCCCGGGACCTCCTCCTGACATCCTTGTCACCCCCGCAGCGATTGCAGCGGAATCCGTCGTGACGATGTCTTCGTCCGACCACATCGACGTGAGCGAGGGCGTCAAGGCTTGCCCCTGGTCCGCGGCTGGCCCTAGGTTGACATGGAATTTCAGTCAACTTTTTAGCGGGCACCATTATGCACCCATCCGATCGGGCCGGAAGCCTGCCCCTGCGAGACACCAGCACGCGTTACGGGCGCCTGACGCGCGCCCTGCATTGGTCCATGGCGGCGCTGCTGGCCTGGCAGTTCCTGGGAATGGGGTTGAAGCTTATCCTGGGGCGCACGCCGGTTGTGTCCTTCTTCACCGGCTCGCATCAGAAGGTCGGGACGGTGCTGTTCGTGCTGATCGTGCTGCGCGCTCTGTGGGCGGTGGCGAACCGCGGCAACCGGCCCTCGCATGGCGGTGGGTTGATGGGTGTCGCGGCGCGGGCGGGACACCTGGCGCTTTACGCGGTGATGCTGCTGGTGCCGCTTGCGGCCCTGCTGCGCGCCTATGGGTCCGAGCGCGTCTTTGCCCCCTTCGGTTTCCAGATCTTTGCCGCGCAGGATCCCCAGATCGGCTGGATGGTCGGCTTCGGCAATGCCCTGCACGGAGAGCTGGGCTGGCTGATGCTGGCGCTGATCGCGGGCCATGTCGTCATGGTCGGGCTGCACGAGGGCATGTGGCGCGACGGCACGCTGTCGCGCATGGCGGGCCGCGGCCGCAGGCGCGCGCGCCTTTTCGATTGATCGGCGCGGCGCGAGATGTCACCATTTCGTCATGATGAATGCGCCCTTCGGCATTTCCTCGCAGCATGACCGGGTCGCCTTTGACCGGTCCGAGCTTGGATTGATCCTGTCGGTCTATGGTCGGATGGTCGCGGCGGGGGAATGGCGGGACTACGCCATGTCCTTCCTGCGCGAGGTCGCGGTCTTTTCGGTCTTTCGCCGTGCTGCCGAACACCCGCTGTATCGGATCGAAAAGCGGCCGCGCCTGCGCGGCGCGCAGGGGCAATACGCGGTCATCGGCATGGACGGGCGCATCCTGAAACGCGGCCACGACCTTGCCAATGTCCTGCGCATTCTGGAAAAGAAGCTGATCCGCCCGGTCGATTAGTCCGGGGCGATCTTGTGTGCGGTCCCGCGGGCAAAGGCGTCCAGCCTGTCCTTGGCCGCGTCCTGCGTGTTCACGATGCCCGCCACCATCGCCTCGGCATAGGCGGCGTCCAGACCCGACATGTTCTGCATGTGCGAAATCGCCGAGCAGACCGCGAAATTCGACAGGGGCGTGTTCCGGGCGCTTTGCCGGGCCAGGTCCAGCGCCTTGGCCTCGCTGTCGCGGACGCGGTATTGCGCCAGGCCGACGGCCACGGCCTCATCCCCGGAATAAAGCCTGCCGGTCAGCATCATGTCGACCATGCGGGCCTTGCCGATCAGCGCGGGCACGCGGATCGTCGCGCCGCCGCCGGTGAACAGGCCGCGCTGCCCCTCGGGCAGACCAAAATAGGTGGTCTCGTCCATCACGCGGATATGCGCGGACGAGGCGAGTTCAAGCCCGCCGCCGACCACCGCGCCTTTCAGGGCCGCGATGACCGGCAGCCCGGCATATTCGATCTTGTTGAATGCCTCGTGCCAGCGCAGGCACAGGCGCATGAACTCGGCGGGGGTGCGTTCGGCGCGGCCATGCTCGACAAGGTCCAGCCCGGCGCAGAAATGCGGCCCCTCGGCCCGCAGGACCACGGCCCGCGCACCCGAGGATGGCAGCGCGGTAAAGACACCGATCAGCTCCTCGATGGTTTCTGCGTCAAGGGCATTGCGCTTGGCTGCGCGGTTCAGCGTGACCGTGGCGATGCCATCGTCATCGACCGCCAGCAAAAGATTCGTCAGCCGCAGTTCCGAGATGCCGAGCATGGTCTAGCCTTTCGTGATCCAGTGAATGACGACAGGGACCGTGGCGATGCTGGCCGCGGTCGAGATCAGGATTGCGGTCGAAACCCGATGCGGCGCGACGCCGAAATGCTGCGCGAGGATATAGACGTTCCCCGCGACCGGCAGGCTTGCCGCGGCGATCATCACCCCTGCCGCGAAAGGGTCGACGTGGAACAGCGCCAGTGCCGCGACGCCGACCGCCAGCGGATGCAGGAACAGCTTCGCTCCGCTCAGCCACAGCGCCGGGCCCAGCCGCTCGGCCGAGCGACCGGCAAGGCTGGCGCCGATGGCAAACAGCGCGCCGGGCGTCGCCGCGCCCCCAAGAAGGGACAGGAATTCGTCCAGTGGGGCCGGCATCGGCAGATGCAGCCGCGCCCAGACAAGGCCCGCGACCATCGAGACGATCATCGGGTTTGCCGCGATCCCCCGCGCCAGCGGCAGGATGGTCGCTGCAGTGATGCGGCCCTGGCGCGCGCCGGTGACGATCAAGGTGATGACGGTCGAAAACAGCACCAGATCGATCGTCAGCACCATCAGGACCGGCCCGATCGCCTGCTGCCCCAGCAAGACGACCAGCATCGGCACGCCCAGAAAGCCGGTGTTTCCGGTGATCGCGCTATGCGCCTCCATTCCGGCTTCGGACAGCGGCAGGCGTCGCCAGCGGCCCACGGCCATCGCGACCACCCAAAGCGCCAGTGTCCCGCACAGATAGGCCAGAACGAAGGCCGGATCGAAAAGCCGGTCGATGTCCACGGTCGCCGCAAACCGGAACAGCATCGCGGACAACGCGAAGTAGAAGACGAATTTCGTCAGCCACGCAGTCGCCTCTTGCGGGAACAGTCCGACGCGGCCGGCCAGCCAGCCGGTGCCGATCAGCAGGAAAAAGGGCAGGGTCTTGAGAAAGATTTCAAGCATCGGTTCCGCGTTCGACGGTGTATTCGGTTCCGCCATCGCCGATGTCGCGGGTGGCGACAAGGCGGTGCCCGCCTTCGGTGCAGAAATGCGGCACGTCGATCATCGCGGCGCGGTCGGTCGCCAGCAGAGTGACACGCGCGCCGGGGGGCAGGGGGATCAGCCTTTTGCGCAGCCTCAGCACCGGCAATGGGCACAGCAATCCGCGCGCGTCGATGCTTTCGGTCATGCTGCGCGCCCGATGCGGGCATGGCACCAATCCAGTGCCCCTTCAGGGGGCACCGGTTCGGCCATGTCTCCCGCGAAGGCATGGAAGGCAGGCAACTGTTCGGCCGGGACGGACAGAAGGACGGGGATGCCATGCGCAAGGGCGCTGGCGATGAATTCGCGAAAGCCCCGGCCAAACTCCTCCTGCTTGCCGAACTTGTTCACGATCACCAGATCCGCGCCCTGCGCCAGCACCGCTTCGGCCCGGCCGACGGCGCGGGCCAGCGCGCCGGTATCAAGGCGGCAGCCTTCGGAGCAGGTTCCCAGCGTTTGCGAGATGCGGATCGGCGCATCGTCGCCGTCGCCCAGGATTCGCAGATCCATGTCGCAGTCGCGGTCCGGGCCGTGGTCCAGGTTGACCTGGATCGCGCCGGCCAGCCGCAGCCCCCCTGTTTCCAGCGCATCCGCGATCTCGGCCAGAAGCCGGTCGGCGGCGCCCGCCCGATGATCGATGGTGACGAAGCCCAGCATGACCGCTCCTGTATCAGGGGGACAGAATAGTCCCGGTGGCGGCAGGCGCAACCGGGCGGAGCCGGAGATCGGCGATTTCGCCTAGTTGCTCTCGGCCAGCGGGCCGTAAAGGATCAGCGCCGGATGGGCGCTTGGGCCTTCGGCCTGCAACAGCGCCGCCAGCCCCGCCACGGTGGTGCGCACCAGCCGCTGGTGCGGATGGCCGACCGCCTCGGCCAAAAGCGCAGGGGTAGCAGCCGGCAGGCCGTGGCCGATCAGTTGTTCCGCCATCGCGGGAAAGGTGCGCTGCCCCATGAAAACAACCGTCGTGGCATGGGGATCGGCCAGCGCCGCCCAGTTCTGGTCTGCGGGCAGACCGCCGGTCACATCGGCCCCGGTCACGAACTGAAGCCGCCGTGCGGTCAGCCGCCTGGTCAGCGGCAATCCGGCGACCGCGGCCGCGGCCATGGCGGATGGCACGCCGGGCACGATCTCGAACGGGATGCCATGCGCGCGCAGGGCGGCGATTTCTTCCTCAAGCCGGCCAAAGACACCGGAATCGCCGGATTTCAGCCGAACGACCTGTCGGCCCGCCTGCGCATGTTCGACCAGCAGCGCATTCACATGCTCCTGCTTGGCCGAGGGCCGACCCGCGCGCTTGCCGACCGCGATGCGCAGCGCGTCCGGGCCCGCGCAATCCAGCACCGGCCCCGAGGCAAGGTCGTCGAACAGGACGACATCCGCAGTCTGCAGCCGTTTGACGGCGCGCAGCGTCAGAAGCTCGGGATCACCCGGCCCCGACGAGACGAAGCTGACAATGCCGTTCATATCGTTCATGCTTTCCGCGATGGGCCAAATCAGGCGCAAAGACAAGGGGCAGGATGCTCGCGGCAAGCGCCGCGTGGCTGCTTGCCGCCAAGCGCGGCATTTGCCATATAACCCGCAACCGAACCGGGGGACCCAAGCCATGTTCCGTGCCCGCCATCTTCTGGGGATCGAGCCGCTCGCCCCGGCCGAGATCACCACGCTTCTCGACCTGGCCGAGACCTATGTCGACCTGAACCGACGCACCGTGAAACATTCGGATGCGCTGGAGGGCATGACCCAGATCAACATGTTCTTCGAGAACTCGACCCGCACCCAGTCCAGCTTCGAGCTGGCGGGCAAGCGGCTGGGGGCCGACGTGATGAACATGTCGATGCAGACCTCCAGCGTGAAGAAGGGCGAGACGCTGATCGACACCGCCCTGACGCTGAACGCCATGCATCCGGACCTGCTGATCGTCCGCCACCCGGAATCGGGCGCGGTCGACCTTCTGGCGCAGAAGGTGAATTGCGCGGTCATCAACGCAGGCGACGGCCGGCATGAGCATCCGACGCAGGCGCTGCTGGACGGGCTGACCATCCGCCGCGCCAAGGGGCGGCTGCACCGCCTGACCGTCGCCATCTGCGGCGACATCGCACATAGCCGCGTCGCACGCTCGAACCTGTTCCTGCTGGGCAAGATGGAGAATCGCCTGCGCCTTGTCGGCCCGGCCACGCTGATGCCCGCCGGGGCCCGCGACTGGGGCTGCGAGGTCTATGAGGACATGCGCGAGGGGCTGAAGGGCGCGGATGTCGTCATGATGCTGCGTCTTCAGAAAGAGCGTATGGACGGCGGCTTCATCCCTTCCGAGCGCGAATATTACCACCGTTGGGGCCTTGACCACGACAAGCTGGCACTGGCCGCGCCCGATGCGATCGTCATGCATCCCGGCCCGATGAATCGTGGGGTCGAGATCGACGGCACCATCGCCGACGATATCAACCGCAGCGTGATCCAGGACCAGGTCGAGATGGGCGTCGCCGTCCGCATGGCCGCGATGGACCTGCTGGCACGGAACCTGCGCGCCGAACGCGGGGCGAAAGCCTCGGAGATGATGGCGTGATCACGGCGGGTCGCGTCCCGGCGGCGCAGGTCAAGCTTGCGCGTCGCGGTTCGCGTGCGCGCGGTCCTTTCAAAGGGCGGGATCCGCTGACGGCTCTTCCTCTCAATCACCTGTCATCCATCAAAGCCATGCGCCTGTCTGCTGCCGACGCGCAGGCGCGCGAAATCCGGGCCAATCGCGAAAAGGTACCCGCATGATCCTGCATTTCCAGAACGCACGCCTGATCGATCCCGAGGGCCTGACGGATGAAATCGGCGCGCTGACGATCCGCGATGGCCGCATCGATGCCGTCAATGTCGAGGCACCCGAGGGGGCCGAACTGATCGATTGCGGCGGCAAGTACCTGGCCCCCGGTCTTGTCGACTGGGGCGTCAAGATCGGCGAGCCGGGCGAACGGCACAAGGAAAGTTTCCGCAGCGCGGGTCTGGCCGCGGCGGCGGGCGGGGTCACGACCATCATTGCCCGGCCCGATACCCTGCCGCCAATCGACGCGCCCGAGTCGCTGGAATTTGCCACGCGACGTGCCGCGGATGCGCCGGTGAACATCCGACACATGGCCGCCCTGACCCGCGATCGCGGCGGGCGCGAGATGGTCGAGATGTCCTTCCTGCAGGATGCCGGCGCGGTCGCCTTTACCGACGGCGTCCGCGTCATCGCGGACACGCGACTGATGTCGCGCTGCATGACCTATGCAAGGGGTCTGGGCGCGCTGATCGTCGGCCACCCGCAGGAGCCGGTCCTGTCGCGCGGCACCGCCGCGACCAGCGGCAAGTTCGCTTCGCTTTACGGGCTGCCCGCCGTCTCGCCCATGGCCGAGGTGATGGGTCTGGACCGCGATCTTGCTTTGGTCGCGATGACCGGGGCGCGCTACCACGCCGACCAGATCACCGTCGCGGCCAGCCTGCCCGCCTTGCAGCGCGCACGCGACGCCGGGCTTGACGTCACGGCGGGGATCTCGATTCACCACCTGACGCTGAACGAATTCGATGTCGGCGATTATCGCACCTTCTTCCGCTTCACCCCGCCCCTGCGCGCCGAGGATGACCGCCTTGCCATGATCGAGGCGGTGGCCGATGGCGTGATCGACGTGATCGCCAGCTTCCACACCCCGCAGGACGAGGAATCGAAACGCCTGCCCTTTGCCGAGGCTGCGCCGGGGGCGGTGGGCTTGCAGACGCTGCTGCCGGCGGCGATGCGGCTTTACCATTCCGGCGGGCTAAGCCTGCCGCAGCTCTGGCGCGCGATGTCGCTGAACCCGTCGCGACGTCTTGGTTTGGATGGCGGGAGGCTCGTCGCGGGAGCTCCGGCCGACCTCGTGCTTTTCGACCCGCATTCGCCCTTCGTTCTTGACCGCTTCACCCTGGTCTCGAAATCCAAGAACACGCCCTTTGACGGGGCGCGGATGCAGGGCAAGGTGCTGGGTACCTGGGTCGCGGGCCGCCGAGTCTTTGGCGAGGAGGCATCGGCATGATCCTTTGGGCCATTCTGGGCTACCTGCTCGGCTCGATCCCGTTCGGACTTGTCATCGCGCGCGCGCTGGGTCTGGGCGACCTGCGCAAGATCGGCTCTGGCAATATCGGCGCGACGAACGTCCTGCGCACCGGCAACAAGCCTGCCGCCCTGGCGACACTGCTGCTCGATTCCGGAAAGGGCGCGGCCGCGGTGCTGCTTGCCCGCTGGCTTGCCGGGCCGGACGCCGCGATGATCGCGGGCGCGGCCGCTTTCCTTGGGCACCTGTTCCCGGTCTGGCTGGGCTTCAAGGGGGGAAAGGGCGTCGCCACCTTCCTCGGGACGCTTCTTGCACTCGACTGGCGGCTGGGGCTTGCCGCCTGTGGGCTATGGCTGCTCGCGGCGGTGATCGGCAGGATCTCGTCGCTGTCGGCGCTGGTCGCGGCGGTGCTTGCCCCCTTCATCGCGCTATGGCTGGACGGGGCGCGCATGGCCGGGGTCACGGCTTTCATGGCGGCCCTGATCTTCCTGCGCCACCGTGCGAACATTACCCGCATCGTCGCGGGGACCGAGCCCCGCATCGGCCGCAAGACCTGATCTTCACCGTTTTGCAAATACCCCGGGGTCCGGGGCAGCGCCCCGGCAGCCCGGGATGCGGTTACCGGGTCGGGACCGGAGTTTCTCCGGAATAGTCATAGAAGCCGCGCCCAGTCTTGCGGCCCAGCCACCCGGCCTCGACATATTTCACCAGAAGCGGGCAGGGGCGATACTTCGTATCGGCCAACCCGTCATGCAGCACGTTCATGATCGCAAGGCATGTGTCCAGACCGATGAAATCGGCCAGTTCCAGCGGGCCCATCGGGTGGTTGGCACCCAGCTTCATCGATTCGTCGATGGACTTGACCGATCCCACCCCCTCGTAAAGCGTATAGACCGCCTCGTTGATCATGGGGATCAGGATGCGATTGACGATGAAGGCGGGGAAATCCTCGGCGCTGGCGGCGGTCTTGCCGATCCTGTGGACGACATCGGCCAGCTCTCGATAGGTCGCCTCGTCGGTGGCGATGCCGCGGATCAGTTCGACCAGCTGCATGACCGGGACAGGGTTCATGAAATGCACGCCGATGAAGCGCCCCGGCCGGTCCGTCCGGCTGGCAAGCCGCGTGATCGAGATCGACGATGTGTTCGAGGCCAGGATCGTCTCGGGCTTCAGATGTGGCAGCAGGTCCTCGAAGATCGCCTGCTTGATCGTTTCACGTTCGGTCGCGGCCTCGATGACCAGATCGCACTGGCCCAGGTCGGCCAGATTCATCGTCGTGCGGATGCGCCCGATCGCGCGGGCCTTGTCCTCGGCCGAGATCTTCTCGCGGCTGACCTGCCGTTCAAGGTTCCGGTCGATCAGCGACAGCGCCTTGTCCATGGCGTCGCGCGAGATGTCGGTCATCAGCACGTCGTAGCCCGCAAGGGCGAAGACATGGGCGATGCCGTTGCCCATCTGACCGGCGCCGATCACGCCCACCGATTGAATTGCCATGATGACTTCCCCTTGCGCTATCGCCGGGACGATAGGCGCAACGCCGGTGTTGCATCAATGCAAAAACCGTCCGTGTGACGGACGGTTTTTCCGGGTTTGGGTGGGGTGGGGGCTGTGCCCCCGATCCCTTCGGGATCTCCCCCGGGGTATTTTCCGAAACGGTGAAGCTCAGAGCTTGTCGGTCAGTTCCGGCACCAGGGTGAAGAGGTCGCCGACCAGGCCGTAATCGGCGATCTGGAAGATCGGGGCCTCTTCGTCCTTGTTGATGGCGACGATGACCTTGCTGTCCTTCATGCCCGCAAGGTGCTGGATCGCGCCCGAGATGCCCACCGCGACGTAAAGCTCGGGGGCCACGACCTTGCCGGTCTGGCCGACCTGCCAGTCGTTCGGGGCATAGCCGCTGTCGACCGCCGCGCGCGAGGCGCCGACCGCCGCGCCAAGTTTGTCGGCCAGCTTCTCGATCACCGCGAAGCTGTCCTTCGAGCCGACGCCGCGCCCGCCCGAGACCACGCGCTTGGCCGAGGTCAGTTCCGGGCGGTCGCTGGCCGCGACTTCGTCGGCAAGCCAGATCGACAGCGCCGGGTCCGTGGCCGGGGCGGCCTCGGCCAGGCTGGCCGCGCCGCCTTCGGAGGCCGCGTCGAAGCTGGCCGTGCGCAGGGTGAAGACCTTTTTGGCATCCTTCGAACGCACCGTCTGGATGGCGTTGCCGGCATAGACCGGGCGTTCGAACGTGTCGGCATCGATCACCGCCGAGACATCCGAGATCACCATCACGTCGAGCAGAGCGGCGACGCGCGGCATGATGTTCTTGGCGTCGGTCGTCGCGGGCGCCGCGATATGGGAATAATCGCCGGCCAGGGACTGGATCAGCGCCGCAGTCGGTTCGGCCAGGCGATGGCCGTAAAGCGGGGCCTCGGCCACCAGCACCTTGCTGACGCCCGCGATCTTGGCGGCCTCGGCGGCGGCGGTCCGGGCCTGCGCCCCGGCGCAAAGCACGGTCACGTCGCCCAGGGATTTCACCGCATTGACCGCCTTGGCGGTCGCGTCGCGGTTCAATTCGCCCCCGGTGACTTCACCCAGCAGAAGAACAGCCATCAGATCACCCCCGCTTCTTTCAGTTTCGCGACCAGCTCGTCGACCGAGCCTACCTTGATGCCGGCGCTGCGGCCGGCCGGTTCGCGGGTCGAGACCACCTCGAGCCGCGGGCTGACATCGACGCCGAAATCGGCCGCGGTCTTTTCGTCCAGCGGTTTCTTCTTGGCCTTCATGATGTTGGGCAGCGAGGCATAGCGCGGCTCGTTCAGGCGCAGGTCGGCGGTGACCACCGCCGGCAGCGCGACCTCGATCGTCTGCAGCCCGCCATCGACCTCGCGCGTGACCTTGGCCTTGCCGGCCTCGAGTTCGAGCTTGCTGGCAAAGGTCGCCTGGCCCCAGCCCAGAAGCGCCGCCAGCATCTGGCCGGTCGCGTTCATGTCGTTGTCGATCGCCTGCTTGCCCGCGATCACCAGCTCGGCGCCCTCGGATTTCGCCACCGCGGCCAGGATCTTGGCCACGGCCAGCGGTTCGATGTCCTGGTGCACGTCATCGGCCGCAACCACCAGAATCGCCCGGTCCGCACCCATCGCCAGCGCCGTGCGCAGCGTCTCGGCCGCCTGCTTCACGCCGATGCTGACCGCGATCACCTCGGCGGCCTTGCCGGCCTCCTTCAGACGGATCGCCTCTTCAACCGCAATCTCGTCGAAGGGATTCATCGACATCTTGACGTTCGCCAGATCGACACCGGAACCGTCGGCCTTCACGCGGGCCTTCACGTTGTAGTCGATCACGCGCTTCACTGGCACGAGAACCTTCATCGGTCTCTCTCCCTTTTGGTTGCGTCACCTGTTCGGGGGTTTTGTTAGCTGGCCGGTCGGGGCAATAACAGGGAAAAAACGACGCCGTCGCGTCGTTTCGCAACGATCCCGCGCCGATGTCGCTAACGGCTGGCGCCCGGCACCCACAGGATGTCCTGCGCGCCGTTTTCATTGGCGACGCGGGCCGCAACGAAGAGCCAGTCCGACAGGCGGTTGAGGTATTTCACCGCGGCGGGGTTGGCGTCCTCGGCCGCGGCCAGCGCCACGGCCCCACGTTCGGCCCGGCGGGCGACTGTCCGGCACAGGTGCAGATGCGCGGACAGCGCGCTGCCACCCGGCAGGATGAAGCTGCGCAGTGGTGCCAGCGCTGCATTCATGCCGTCGATCTCTGATTCCAGCCGATCGACCTGGCTGTCGATGATGCGCAGAACGGGATAGGGGGCCTCGGCATCCTCATGCATCCGGGGGCGGGACAGGTCCGCGCCAAGGTCGAACAGGTCGTTCTGAATCACCGAAAGCCGCGCGGCCATCTCGCCTTCGGCATGCAATCGCGCAAGACCCAGCGTGGCGTTCAGTTCGTCGACCGACCCATAGGCTTCGACCCGCAGGCCGTGCTTGGGAACGCGTTCGCCGTTCGACAGCGCGGTTTCGCCCTTGTCGCCGGTGCGGGTATAGATGCGGTTCAGGACAACCATCAGCGGCTCCTTGCCCAAAGATACAGCAGGAACACGACGATCGCGACCGCCTGCGCGATGATGCGCCAGCGCATCAGGCGGTTGCCGTGCTTGCGGTTGAATTCGCCGCCCTTGGCAAAGCCGCCGATACCCGTCGTGAGGATCACGAGGACGGCGAGGCAGCAGATCGCCAGCAGGATTAGCAGGGGTTTGTCGTGCATCTTGAAGCCTTTCTCGGGAAGACTAGCTGCGGCGTGCAAACCAGTCCAGTGCGCGCGTGGAAAGCAGCCTGCGGCCGATTCCCGAAACATGGGTGGGCGTGGTGACGTAATAGCGCGGGCGCGGGTTCGGGCTTTCCAGCGCCTGCGCGATCCGGGCACTGACTGCCGCCGGAGGCAGTTCGAAGCGGTCCTTTTTCGCGCCCGGTTCATACAGGCGTTTCAGCAGCACGCGGCGATACTGCTCGGCCCTCGGACTGGACCGCCAGTCGATCCAGGCTTCGAAATGCGGGATCGAGTTCAGGCGGATTCGGGTGCCGATCGGTCCGGGCTCGATCAGGATGAACTTGACCGGGGTGTCGGCCATCTCGACGCGCATCACGTCGGTCAGCCCTTCAAGCGCGAATTTCGTCGCGACATAGGCACCGCGCCAAGGGATGCCGACAAGGCCGAGAACCGAGCTGATGTTGACCACGCGCCCGCCATGTTCGCGGAATTGCGGCAGCAGGCGGCGGGTCAGGTCATGGGTGCCGAACAGGTTCGCCTCGAAGATCGAGCGCAGGGCGCCGCGGGGCAGATCCTCGGCCGCACCGGGAATCGCGAAGGCGGCGTTGTTCACCAGCGCGTCGATGCGCCCCAACGCCAGTGCCTCATCCGCCGCGCGGGCCACGTTGTCTTCATCAGAAAGTTCCAGGTGGATGGCGTCGAAGCCTTCGTCACGGCGGGCGGCCAGATCCTCGGGCTTGCGGCAGGTGGCAATCACGCGCCAGCCCCGCGTCCGCATGTGCCTGGCGGCATCCAGTCCGATGCCCGATGAACAGCCGGTGATCAGAACGGTTTTCATGCATGGCCCCCTGTTGCCGGGACGGTTCTGCGACAAGCGGCGCGCTCGCGCAATACGCGCATTTCCGGCTGGACCGACGGCGCGCGCAGGAATATTCAACCGGACATGTCCGACGATCCGAACATCCCCGATCCGAATGCGGATCAGACCAGCTCCGAACCCTTGTCGCGCGCCATTGGCGAGCGTTACCTGACCTATGCGCTCAGCACGATCATGCACCGGGCGCTGCCCGATGCACGCGACGGGCTGAAGCCGGTCCATCGCCGCATCCTTTACGCGATGCGCGAACTGAGGCTTTCGCCGACGGGTGCGTTCCGGAAATCCGCCAAGATTACCGGCGACGTGATGGGGAACTATCACCCGCATGGCGATGCCGCGATCTATGACGCGATGGCGCGTTTGGCGCAGCCCTTTGCCATGCGTTATCCGCTGGTCGACGGGCAGGGAAACTTCGGCAATATCGACGGCGACAACCCGGCCGCCAGCCGCTATACCGAAGCCCGCCTGACCGCGAGCGCCGAGGCCCTGATGGAGGGGCTGGCCGAGAATGCGGTCGATTTCCGCCCGAACTATGACGGTACGCTGGAAGAACCGATCGTGCTGCCCGCGGCCTTCCCGAACCTGCTGTGCAACGGCGCCAGCGGCATCGCGGTCGGGATGGCGACGAACGTGCCCCCGCACAACCTGCACGAAGTCATCGACGCCTGCCTGCACCTGATCAAGTCGCCGGATGCCCGCGACGACACGCTGATCTCGATCATGCCCGGTCCCGATTTTCCGACGGGCGGCGTTCTGGTCGAAAGCCGCGAGACCATCGCCGAGGCATACCGCACTGGCCGTGGCAGCCTGCGCCTGCGCGCGCGCTGGTCGGTCGAGGATCTGGGTCGGGGCATCTGGCAGGTCGTCGTGACCGAGATCCCCTATCAGGTCCAGAAATCCAAGCTGATCGAGCGGCTGGCCGAGGTGATCCAGCTGAAGAAGGTGCCGATCCTTGCCGATGTCCGCGACGAATCGGCCGAGGATGTGCGCATCGTGCTGGAGCCGCGCGCCCGCAACGTCGACCCCGAGCAGTTGATGGCGGCCCTGTTCCGCGTTTCGGACCTGGAAATCCGTTTCGGGCTGAACATGAACGTCCTGATCGACGGCCGCGTGCCCAAGGTCTGTTCGCTGAAAGAGGTGCTGCGCGCCTTCCTGGACCACCGGCGCGACGTGCTGGTGCGGCGTGCGAACTTCCGGCTGGACAAGATCGCGGCGCGGCTTGAGGTGCTGGAAGGCTATATGATCGCCTTCCTGAACCTTGACCGCGTGATCGAGATCATCCGCTTCGAGGATGATCCCAAGGCGGTGATGATCGCCGAGTTCAAGCTGTCCGAAGTCCAGGTCGAGGCGATCCTGAACATGCGCCTGCGTGCCTTGCGCAGGCTTGAGGAAATCGAGCTTCGCGCCGAGCATGAGAACCTGACAAGGGAACGCGAGGGTCTGGCCGCCATGCTGGCCGACGAAAGCAGCCAATGGGCGAAGATCGCCGAAGAGCTGCGCGAGACCCGCGGCAAGTTCGGCAAGTCGGCCCCCGGCGGTTTGCGCCGGACCGAGATCGGCGAAACCGGCGAAGTGGCCGAGATCGACATGGATTCGATGATCGAGCGCGAGCCGATCACCGTCATCCTGTCCAAGATGGGCTGGATCCGTGCGATGAAGGGCCACCAGCCGCTGGATGCCGAGGTGAAGTTCAAGGATGGCGACGGGCCGTTCCTGGCACTTCATGCCGAGACCACAGACAAGCTGATGGTCTATGGCGCGAACGGACGATTCTATACCCTGCCGGCGAACAATCTGCCCGGCGGGCGCGGCATGGGCGAGCCGCTGCGGCTGATGATCGACCTGCCGAATGATGCCGCGGTGATCGACATGTTCCCGTGGCGCGACGGGACCCGCTATCTTGTCGCGTCGAAAGCGGGGGACGGGTTCATCGTCGGCGCGCCGGACATCCTGGCCCAGACCCGCGCCGGCAAGCAGGTGCTGAACGGCGATGCGCTGCTGTGCCGCCCGGTCACGGGCGACCATGTCGTCACCGTGGGCGAAAACCGCAAGATGCTGGTCTTCCCGCTGGACGAGCTGCCCGAGATGGGACGCGGCAAGGGCGTGCGCCTGCAGAAGTTCAAGGATGGTGGCCTGTCCGACGCGATCTGCATCACGCTGGCCGACGGCCTGCGTTGGCAGGAAAGCGGTGGGCGCACCCGCAGCGAACCCGACCTGACCGAATGGTTGGGCAAGCGCGCGGGCGCGGGTTACATGGCACCGCGCGGCTTCCCGCGGGACAACAGGTTCAACTGAAATCGGGGCCGGTCGAACCGGCCCCGTTTCACTTTTCCGCCGTCGCTTAGCTGTTCGCTTTGGGCTTCAGGATGATCGTCGTGCCATCCGGGGCCGTCGTGGTCGAAGCGGACTGATCGGCTTTTGCCTTGCTGTAGGGGCAGGCCATTGCTGGCAGAGCTGCCACGGACAGGATCAGTGCTGCGGCGGCAATGATCTTGGTCATGTCGTCGTGCTCCTTGAAAGGGCGGGGAAACACGGTCGGCGAAATCGGGCGCCATCCGTGCGCAGTTCGCATCTTCAGGGTCGCATGCAGCGGCGATTCGCTCAATCAGTCTGTCCCGCGATCACGCACCTGTTTGCGCCCGGTCAGCATCGGCCGGACCAGATCCTCGCGCTTCCAGAAGCGATAGAACAGGATCATCGCGACATGCAGAAGCACCAGGATCAGGACCAGATTGGCCCCGACCTCGTGCCAGCCGACTGCCTTGGCTCGCAGCGCCGGGCTGACATAGCCGGCCAGCGGGCCGATATTGATGTAATCGTCCGGGTCCGAGATCAGCCCGCTTGAAACCTGCGCGGCCAGCACCGCCAGCATGGCGATGACGGAAAGCGCGCCCAGCGGATTGTGGCCGGGCCAATGGCTGGGTTCGCGCAGGAAGATGCCCCGCATGTATCCCGCGACCGCCCCGGGTCCGCGCAGGAAATGCGAAAACCGTGCCGGTGCGGGCCCGATGAATCCCCAGACAAGCCGAAAGAGCAGAAGCCCGATCACGACATAGCCGCACCAGAAATGCAGCGTCATCTTGGCCGGGCCGAATTGCCCCAGACACCAGCCCAGCGACACGAACAGCGCAAGCGTCCAGTGGAACCCGCGCAGCAGCGGATCCCACAGCGCGACCTCTTGCACCGGGTCGTCAGGCGCGGGTCGGGGGGCGGACCCCGCCATCAGCTTTTTTCGCGATAGACGTCGTGGCAGGCCTTGCAGGCAGCGCCCAGCTTGCCGACCACCGGGCCGACCTTGTCCTGCCCGCCCTTCACCGCCTCGGAAGCGCCGGTGGCGGCCTCGACCAGGCCGGCGAACTTGGATTTGAAATCGTCCAGGTTGGTCCAGATCTCGGGCTTGGCGGCGCTGTCCTCGGCCTGGCCATGGGCGCTGCCTTCGATGAACAGGCTGGGCAGGTCGTAATGGGTCAGCGCCTCGATATTGGCGCCGGCGCGGCTGGCCACGGCCTCGTCATAGGCGATGTCGCCCTTGGCCATGCCGGACAGGGTCGCCATGTTGATGGCAAGCATGTTGTAAAAGCCGTGGCGGGCCTCGATCGCCTGTTCGATGGCGTCGTCATCGGCCATCGCGGCCAGAGGTTGAAGCAGGGAAAGCGCGGCAAGGGAGGCGGCGGTCAGGATCTGGCGCATGTCGTCTGTCCTTTGTGTGGCGTTGGGCTGCACGTGGCTCGCGCCGCCAGAGTTGCACAGGCCTTGGATTCTGCCAATCGGACCGTTGGTGCCATTTGCGTGATCACATCGGCTTGGGCGTTGGTCTTGCTTGCGATCTTGCGAGATTTTCGCCCATCGGGCGGGCCGGACTGGCGCTGAAACAAGCAGAGGCTGTCCATACAGCCGACAATACCGGATTGGCGTTGAGTTGTTCTGCACTGCGGCGCAACCTGAAATGGACGGGGCCGCATCCCTGTCACCCCGCGCCGCACGGGGTTCTTCATGGCAGCGCCGCCGTTCTTACCGCGTCTCTCCTCCCTCCACGCGACGCAAGGACGGCGGCCACCTTTTCAGGGGCGGGCCAGCAGGTAGCTGTCCATGATCCAGCCATGCGCGGCACGGGCGCGGGCCCGGATGCGCGTGATCTCTGGCCCAGCCTGCGCCAGAGGACCAGAATGCAGGATCTGCTGCGGCATTCCCAGATAGGCCCCCCACCAGATCGTCACCCCCAAAGGGTCCAGCCGGTCAAACGAGCATTCTCCGTCCAGCAGCACCACGATCCTGTCCGCGCCCGATGGCCAGCCCTGATCCCGCAGCCTGCGTCCGGTGGTGACGATCACCGGCTGGCCAAGGTCGTTCAGGGGAATCGCATGGGCCGCGCACAGCGCCTGGATCGCGGTGATACCCGGAATGACGCGCAGGTTCAGCGCCATGCGCGCCGACAGGTGGCGGGCAATGCGCAGGCTGCTGTCGTAAAGCGACGGATCGCCCCAGATCAGCAGGCTGGGGCGGCTGGCGCGGTGGCTTTCCAGCACCTGCAGCCAGGAACAGGCGACGGCATCGTGCCAGTCTCGCACCCCCGGCAGATAGCCCTGCGCATCATCGCGGCGGGGCATGGGAAACCGTGCCAGCGGCGGCGGGCTGGGCAGGACCTGCCGGCACAGCGCCTCGCGCAGGAAGGCCAGGTCCGCCTTGTCCTCGCCCTTGTCGGGGATCAGGATCAGGTCCGAATCCAGCATTGCGGCGATGGCCTGCCGGGTCAGGTGGCCGGGACTTCCGGTGCCGATGCCGATCAGGGTCAGGTCGATCATGGTCTTTCCCCGATCAGGTGGAAGAAGCTGCCGGTGGCATTGCCGCGGCGCGAGCCGGTTTCGGAAACGGGAACGCCCTCGGCATCGGTGACATGGGCCAGCGGTGCGTCGGGTTGGTCTAGAATGGTGGCATAGTGGAACTCGTGCCCGGTCAGCACCCCGGCATGGATTCCGGCCAGCGGCGCCAGCGGCGTGGCCAGACGATAGCCCAGATGCATCCGGCGACTGGCATAGCTGCTCTCGATCCCCAAAAGCCCGGCCATGCGATGCCGTTTGCCCGCCGCGTCGACAAGCCCCGCCCCCATAGCCATGTAGCCGCCGCATTCACCATGGACCGGGCGCGTCAGGGCGAAACGCGCCAGCCCGTCGCGGAAACGCGCGGCGGCGGCAAGAGCACCGGCATGAAGCTCGGGATAGCCTCCGGGCAGCCAGCAGGCCCCGGCACTGTCATCGGGCGCCTGATCCGCCAGGGGCGAGAATGGCAGGATCGTGGCCCCGACTGCGCGCCAGCCGTCCAGCAGGTGCGGATAGACAAACGAGAAAGCGTCATCCTGTGCCAGCGCAATGCGCCCGGCTGGCGGCGACAAAGGACGATGCGGCTGCGGCGCAAGACCGCCGCCGGCCGCGGCGAGGATCGCGTCCAGATCAAGGTGGCGGGCCATGCATTCGCCTGCCCGCGACAGAAGCAGGTCCAGCGCGGCATGTTCGCGCGCCTGAACCAGCCCAAGGTGCCGCTCGGGCAGCTCGATCCCAGCGTCGCGGGGCAGGACTCCCAGCACCGGGATCGCCACGGCGTCCAGCGCCAGCCGCATCAGCGCCTCGTGCCGGGCCGAGGCGACGCGGTTCAGCACAACCCCCGCCAGCCGCAGGTCGCGCCGCATCTGGCGAAAGCCAAGGGCGATGGCAGCGACGGATTGCGCCTGCCCGCGGCAGTCCAGCACCAGCAGGACGGGCCAGCCGGTCAGCGCGGCGATATCGGCGCTGGCACCGTTTCCCGCGCCGCCGCGGCGGGCAACTCCGTCGAAAAGCCCCATCGAACCCTCGGCCAGCGCAAGGTCGGCCCCGACCGCCTTGCCGACCAGATGCGCGATCTGCTCTGGACCCATCGCCCAGCTGTCGAGATTGAAGGATTCGCGCCCCGCCGCCGCGCGGTGAAAGGCGGGGTCGATGTAATCCGGCCCGCTCTTGAAGGGCTGGATCACCAAGCCCCGGGCCCGAAGCGCCGCGATCAGGCCCAGCGTCACCGTGGTCTTGCCGCTGCCCGAGGCAGGGGCGCTGATGACCAGCCCCTTCATTCCGGGAATCGCGGTGCGGCACCGACCGGGCGAAAGCGGCGGTCGTAATCGGCGGCGTAAAGGCGGCTTTCGTCGAAACCTTCGGCGGCCAGCGCCCGCCCGACCAGAATCAGCGCCGTGCGCTCGTCCCGCCCGATCGCCGGATCAAGCGCGGCCAGCGTCGTGCGCAGGATGCGCTGTTCCGGCCAGCTTGCGCGAAAGATCACCGCGACCGGGCAGTCGGGTCCGTAATGGGGCAGCAGCTCCGATCGTACGCGATCAAGGACATGGATCGACAGGTGGATCGCCAGCGTCGCGCCGGTCGCGGCAAAGGCCGCCAGCGTCTCGCCTTCGGGCATGGCCGAGGCGCGGCCCGAGGTCCGCGTCAGCACCACCGATTGCGCGACCCCCGGCAGGGTCAGTTCAGCCCCCAAAGCCGCCGCCGCCGCCGCGAAGGACGGAACGCCGGGCGTCACGTCATAGGGGATGCCAAGCGCCCGGAGGCGGCGAAGCTGCTCGCCCATCGCAGACCAGACCGACAGGTCGCCCGAATGCAGTCGCGCCACGTCATGGCCTGCCTGATGTGCCGCCCGGATCTCAGCCATGATGTCATCGAGGCTCAGGGCGGCGGTGTCGACGATGCGTGCGCCGGGTGGGCAATGGTCCAGCAACGCGCGTGGAACCAGCGATCCCGCGTAAAGGCAGACCGGGCAGGCCGCGATCAGATCGCGCCCGCGCAGCGTAATAAGGTCCGCCGCACCCGGACCCGCACCGATGAAATGGACGGTCACGGGGCATCTCCTTCGGCAATGGCCGCCGTCGCCATGCCATCGCGTGAGGTGACGCGGGGCACGACGATCCGCGCATCGGCGCCAAGTGCGGCCAGTGCCGCAGCCTCGGCGACCGACCCGGTGCCATGCATCGCCTCGACCCGACTTGAGCGGGTGGGGGTCGCGACCCCCGCGACCGGCACCGCCATCAGCGGCAGGTCCAGGTGTCGCGCCAGCGCCTGCAATGCGGGGGCATGGGCCTTGCTGGCGCAGGTCGCCAGCGCATCCGCCCGCCCGGCGCGGGCCAGCGCCTCGCGCAGCGAGGCAAGGGTCGCGCCGTTGCGGAAACCCAGTCCGGCAATTCTCATGGCAAGCTCCATTGTGTGACGGTTCGTAAGGGGGTCCAGCCGCGCATCCGGCCCAGCGGCGCGGTTTCCTGCAGTGAAATCCGGGTCAGGTTGCCCCCGCGCGCGGCGTGAAGCTGGGCCAGCAGCGTCTCGGTCTCAAGCGTGACGGCATTGGCCACGATCCGGGCGGGGGGAAGGGCATCGAACAGCGCGGCATCCGCCCCGCCACCGACAAAGATCGCGTCCGGCAAGGGCAAGTCCGCCAGCGCCTCGGGCGCGGTGCCGGGGACAAGGCGCATCCGCCCGGTCAGGCCGAAAGCCTCGATATTCGTCGCGATGTTCGCCTGCCGGTCTGGACGTGGCTCGATGCTGAGGGCGCGACCGCCATTCAGGCACCATTCGACCCCGACCGAGCCCGAGCCGCCGCCGATGTCCCACAGGGTTTCGCCCGCTCGTGGCGACAGTGCGGCCAGCGTCATCGCGCGGATGGCACGGCGGGTGATCTGCCCGTCATGGGCGAAGACCTCGTCCGGCAGGCCGAAGCCATGCGGCAGGCCGGTCCCGGCGGGCAGCGCACTGCCATCCAGCGCAACTGCGACCGGGGACCGGCAGGGCAGCGAGAACCGCGCCGCCGTGCTTTTGCGCATCCGCTCGCGCGGCCCGCCCAGCGATTCAAGCGCGATCATCTGCGTCTCGCCCAGGCCGTGGCGGGTCAGCCAGCGGGCAAGCTCGGCCGGGGCTTCCCCGTCGCGCATCAGGCAGATCGCGCGCGCGCCCCGTGCCATGACCGGGCGCAGGCGCGCAAATGGGCTGGCATGCAGGCCAAGGCAGGCGACGTCCTCAAGTCGCCAGCCCAGCCGCGCCGCCGCCAGCGAGAAGGTGCCCGGCACCGGAAAGGCGCGCCATTCGCCCGGTGCCAGCGCCGCCGCCAGCGCGCCCCCCGCGCCGTGCCAGAACGGATCGCCCGAAACCAATGCGGCCACCCGCCGCCCACGCCGGCTGAGCAGCGGCGCGATGTCGAAGGGAACGGGCCAGACCTCTCCCGTGCCGACGCCCGCCAGCGCCAGGTGACGGGGGGCACCAAAGACGATATCGGCTGCCTCCAGCGCCTCGCGGCTTGCGGGGCAAAGCCCGGCGGGTCCATCCTCGCCCAGTCCGATGATCGAAAGCCAGGGGTCAGCCAAGATGCGCATCCTTCTGTTGGGGGGGACGACGGAAGCGGGCAGCATGGCCCGCCTGCTGGCCGCGGCCGGGATCGACGCGATCTATTCCTATGCGGGCCGGACCAGCGCCCCGGTCGGCCAGCCCCTGCCGATGCGGATCGGCGGGTTCGGCGGGGTCGAGGGCATGGCCGCGTTCCTGCGCGAAACGGCCGTGACCCATGTGATCGACGCGACCCATCCCTTTGCCGCGCAGATCAGCCGGAACGCGGTGGCGGCGAGCGCCCTGATCGGCAGCGGCCTGATCGCGCTGGAGCGTCCGGCCTGGGTCGAGCAGCCCGGCGACCACTGGATAGACGTCGCTGATTTCCCTGCCGCCGCTGCTGCCCTGCCGGGCGATGGGGAGGGGGTGTTCCTGGCCATCGGCCGCCAGAATCTTGCGCCCTTCCTTGCCATCCGGCAGCGCTGGCTTTTGCGCTTTGCCGAGGTGGCGGCGCATCCCCTGCCGGGGGCCACGCTGATCGCGTCGCGCGGGCCATTCACGGTGGCGGGGGATGTCCAGCTGATGCGGCGCCACGACATCCGTCATGTCGTCACCAAGAATGCGGGTGGCTCTGCGGCGCAGGCAAAGCTGGTCGCCGCCCGCGAATTGGGGCTGGGGGTCGTCATGATCCGGCGTCCCGACCTGCCGCCGCGCCGACTTGCCGCAACCCCGGTCGAGGTGATGGACTGGCTTCATGGCAATGCCGATCGCGGGGTATAGACCCAGCGCCCGACGCGGCAGGTGGCGCTGTTGCCAAGGATCACGACCGTGCGCATGTCGGCCATCTCGGGCCGGGCCTCGGACAGGGGCAGGGTCGACAGGCTCTCTTCTGGCGTCGTGACAGCGCGGGCGAAGCAGATCAGCCGCTTTTCCCCGCATTCATCGCGCAGGATCTCCAGCGCGCGCGCGAATTGCTGCGGCCTTGCGCGCGAGCGCGGATTGTAAAGCGCCATCGCGAAATCGGCCTGCGCCGCCAGCCGCAGGCGGCGTTCGACCAGATCCCAGGGCTTCAGGTTGTCGGAAAGGTTGATCGCGCAGAAATCATGGCCCAGCGGCGCGCCAAGCCGTGCGGCGGCGGCCAGCATTGCGGTGATGCCGGGCAGGATGCGGATGTCGGGATCATGGCCCGGCCGGGTCTTCAGCGTTTCGAACAGGGCCGAGGCCATGGCAAAGACCCCCGGATCCCCGGACGAGACGATGACGACCCGTGCGCCCCGCGCGGCCATGTCCAGCGCCAGCGCGGCCCGGTCCAGTTCGACCCTGTTGTCCGACGGATGCAGCGTCAGCCCCGGCCGGGGGGGCACGCGCGCGACATAGGGGGCATAGCCCACGATGTCGGTCGCCTGCGCCAATGCCGCTTCGACCTCGGGCGTGACCAGGGCGGCGTCGCCCGGTCCCAGCCCTGCCACGGCCAGCCAGCCGGTCATTCCGCTGCCTCGGATGCGGGGCGGCGTCCGCGCCCGTGGACAAGGACCGTCGCGAAATAGGGGCAGGCGGCAAGGTCGGCCCCCGCCAGGGGCATCATCCGTTGGTTGGGCATGGTGCCACGCTCGACCAGCCAGGCATCGTCCAGACGATCGGCCAGGGCCAGTGCGCGGGCGATCTTGGGCAGGTTGCGCCCGGTCTTCATCACCACGATCGCGTCGGCGGCGCGCATGTGGCGGGCCAGTTCGTGCTCGGGCAGGGTGCCCATCAGCACGGTCATCGCATCGTCGCCCCAGGTCATCGGCGTTCCGATCGCGTTCCAGCAGCCGGTCATGCCGGGAATGCCGGGGATCACCTCGACCGTTGCGATCGGGGCCAGCCGCGTTTGCAGATGCATGAACGAGCCGTAGAAAAGCGGATCGCCTTCGCACAGCACGACGATGTCATCCTGCGCGGCCAGTGCCGCCAGCCTTGCGGTCCATTCGTCGTAAAACGCGGACAGCAGGCGGTTGTATTCGGGGCTGTCGAAGGGGATCTCGGTCGTGACCGGGTATTCCATCGGATGTTCCGCGACGCCGGGGGGCAGCATTCCCTCGACGATGCGGCGCGCCTGACCGGGTCGCCCCTTCTTGCGGAAATAGGCGATCTGGCGCGCGCTCCGGATGGCGCGATCCGCGCGGACCGAGATCAGGTCGGGGTCGCCGGGGCCAAGCCCGGCGCAAATGATCCGGCCCATCATGCCTCCTGTCGGCTGGCAAGCGCATTGATCGCCGCGACCGTGATGGCCGAGCCGCCCAGCCGCCCGTGCACGGTCAGGGCGGGAACGGGCAGATCCTGCATCAGCGCGGCCTTGGATTCGGCGGCCCCGACAAATCCGACCGGGCAACCGATGATCGCGGCGGGCCGCGGGCAGGTGGGATCACGCAGCATGTTCAGCAGGTGAAACAGCGCCGTCGGGGCATTGCCGATGGCGACGACAGCGCCCTTCAGGTCCGCTCGCCACAATTCCAGCGCCGCGGCCGAACGTGTGTTCCCCATCCGCTCGGCCAGTCCGGGGACGCCCGGATCCCCCAGCGTGCAGATGACCCGGTTCCCGGCGGGCAGGCGGTTGCGGGTGATCCCCTCACTGACCATGCGGGCATCGCAAAGGATCGCGGCCCCCCCCTGCAAGGCCAAGCGCGCCGCCCTCGCCATGCCGGGCGAGAATTCGATCTCGCGTTCCAGCCCGACAAGGCCCGCGGCATGGATCATGCGGACGGCGACGGGTTCCTCGTCGGGGTCGAAGCGGTCCAAATCCGCCTCGGCCCGGATGGTTGCAAAGGACTGGCGATAGATCCGCGCGCCATTGGTTTCATAGTGATGCATGGTCCTGTCCGTGCTGAGATCGGGTGTGTCGGCGGGCGTGGCGACAAGGCCCGCCGCCATGGCAAGGGTCAGTCCCCGGCGCAGGGGCGGGTCGCTGGCCCGGCCATTCTGCACAAGGTCGAAATGATCGGGGGACCGCGCCACCAGCACCCGGGCCGCAGGACCCGGATGCGCGCAGCCCTTGGCGCAGCCGCTGAGATGCAGTGTGCCGGTCCCCATCTGCGGGGCCAGCTTGCGGGCCAGCGCGCGCATGTCGGCCCGCGCTTCGGGGCAGGCGGGCGCGCCCGTGCAGGCGTGGATCCGCATCAGGGGATCGTCCGGCGCAGTGATCGCGCCGGCAATCGCGGGGGGGCGGGCATCCTCGACCAGCAGCATCCGCCACGGCGTCAGGCGCACCGGTGCGCTGATCGCGGCAAGCTGGGGGGCGGTGATCTGGCCAAAGGCAAAGCCCAGCAGCCAGCCCTGTGCCACCGGACCCGGTTGCGGTGCCGGCTCGGGCGAGGTCCGCCCGCCCGGCACCGCCCCCGACGGGGGAGGAGGACCCCGCCGGATCAGATCGCGCATCCGCCCGCGACCACCGGGGCATCCGCCCTGCGCGACGAACCAGCGGGCAAGCCCCAGCGCGACGTCTGCCGCCTTGTCATAGGGGGCGCGCAGAACCCACGCCGCGCCATCTGGACGGATCTGCCAGCCAGCATCCGCATCGGGCGACAAGCGGATATCGGCGGGGGCGCCCTCCAGCAGCCGTGCGCCATGATCGACCGCGAAGCCGAACTTGCCCGGCAGATCGGGCGCGTCGTCCCGCGACAACAGGTCCGAAAGCGCCGTCGCGATCCTCCAGGCGGGGCTGTCCAATGGCGCAAGTGGCGACAGGATCACGTTCCGCCGCGCCTCGGCCCGCGGCGAGGCGTCAAGCAGATCCATCCCCGCCAGCACGTCCAGCGCTGCCCGGTGGCCCGGTTCGTCCAGCCCGCGAAGCTGCAGGTTCGCGCGCGAGGTCAAGTCGATCAGCCCGTTGCCGTGGCGCTGCGACAGTTCCGCCAGCGCCGCAATCTGGCCGACCTCCAGCCGTCCATTCCGGGGCCGGATGCGCAGGATCAATCCGTCGCCGGACCGCATGGGGCGAAGCGCGCCCGGACACCAGCCCTTGACCTGCGGCGTCATTCCTCACCCCCGGCATGGACCGAGTTCCGCCGCGTGACCCACAGCCCCGATGCCAGCAGGCGCGCGAACATGTCCCGCATCGCGGCAAGCGCGGCGGGGTTTTCGCGGGCCATGAAGGCCGCAACCTCGGGGCGTTCCAGCGTCGCGCGATGGTACAGATCGAACAGATGGCCGGGGACCACGCCCGCCAGATTGGCAAAGGCGGCCATGTGGTCCAGCGTCGCCGCAATCTCGGCCGCACCGCGAAAACCGTGGGCCATCATGCCGCCGGCCCAGTCCGGGTTCGCGGCGCGGGCGCGGGTGACGCGGGCGATCTCTTCGGACAGGGTGCGGGCGCGGGGTGCGTCGGGGCGGGTCGTGTCGAGATGGTAAAGCGCCGGTGCGGGCGCCCCCAGCCGCGCCATTGCCGCGGCAAAGCCCGCCTCATGCGCGGCATGGTCGGCGGCCAGCAGCAGGTCGGTTTCCGGCAGATCCTGCGCATGGACAAAGGCATCCGCCTGCGCCAGCCGCGCGCGGATCGCGTCGGGGGCGTGGCGGACCTGTCCGTCCGCACCGATCGCGTGCGCGGATGCGGCAAGCCAGGCCTCGCCCGCGGCGCGGCGGGCCTCGGGCGTGAAGGTTTCGGCCAGTGCACCGATGCCGACACCATATTGGCCGGGTCGGGGACCGAAGACGCGCGGCGCGATGGATCGATAGGGGTTGTCCTCGGGCAGCTCGTCCCGCGCGGCCAGCATCGCGGCCCCGGTCTGGAACATCTGGGCCAGACCCGGAAACACGTCACGAAACAGGCCCGAGACGCGCAGTGTCACGTCGATCCGGGGCCGGCCAAGCTCGGCCAGTGCCAACGCCTCGACCCCGGTCACGCGACCCGAGGTCGCATCCCAACGCGGCGCAAGTCCCGCCAGATGCAGCGCCATGGCGAAATCCTCGCCCGCGGTGCGCATCGTGGCGCTGCCCCACAGGTCGACGACCAGCCCTTGGGGCCAGTAGCCGTGATCCTGCAGGTGGCGGCGCAACAACTCTGCCGCCAGCTTCACACCCTGCGCATGGGCCGCGCGCGTGGGCACGGCGCGCGGATCGACGGCAAACATGTTGCGCCCGGTCGGCAGCACGTCCCTGCGCCCGCGCGCGGGCGAGCCCGACGGACCGGGTGCGACGCGCAGCCCCGCCATTGCGCGGGCCAGACCTTCGCGCTCCTCGGTCCCGCAATCCCCGCTGCCATAGACGTGCAGGCCATGGCCAAAGCGGCTGTCCTTGAGATCGCACAGGAAGCGGTCGATGCGGGGCACTGCCTCGGCGGCCGAGGCGTCGGCGGGCAGGCCAAGATCGGCTTCGATCCCGGCGGCACGGGCCTCGTCCCGGATCGCGCCGATCAGGCGGTCGCGCCGGCGCGGGTCCAGCCCGTCGGCGGTCGAATATTCGTCCAGCAGGCGTTCCAGCCCGGCAAGGGTTTCCGGCAGGCCGGAATCGACCAAAGGCGGGGGCAGGTGGCCCAGCGTGATCGCGCCAAGCCGACGCTTGGCCTGCGCCGCCTCGCCGGGGTCGTTGACGATGAAGGGATAGGTCACCGGCAGGTCGCCCAGCAGCGCCTCGGGCCAGCAATCGTCGGACAGGGCCACCGCCTTGCCGGGCAGCCATTCCAGCGTACCATGCGCGCCCATGTGGATGATGACCCGAACCTGCTGCCGTAGCCACAGGTGAAAGGCGACATAGCCATGGCGGGGCACGCGAATCAGGTCGTGATAGTCCTCGGACCGGGTGGCGACCTCGGCCCTTTCGGGTTGCAGCGCGACCAGCGCATCCCCGTGTCGGATCGCGGCAAAGCGGAAGACCCCGTCCTGCACCGCAGGGTCAGCCGCCGGATCGCCCCAGGTCTTTGCCAGATCGTCCTGCAGGCGGGGGGGAAGGGCTGCCAGCGTGGTGCAATAATCCGCAAGCGGCCAGTCCAGGCGTTCGCGCATCAGCCGCTGCCCAAGATCGTGATGTGGAATGCCCAGCATCGCGCCGCACGAGGCCAGCGCGTCCAGCCCGACGGCATGCGCCAGCTGATGGGGCTTTCCGGGATAGGTGGACAAGACCACCGCCCGTGCCGCCGCTTGTGCCACCGGCGCGCGCAGCCGGTGCCAGCCCGCGAACCTTGCCACCGCCGCCGCGATGCGCGCCGGATCGGCCCTGTGGATCTGGCGCGAGAATTGCAGGACCGGATCGCGCGGCTGGGTGGCCTTGAAGCTGACCACGCCCAGAAAGATCCGTCCGTCGATTTCGGGCAGGACGACATGCATGGCAAGATCGGCGGCGGACAGCCCGCGCTCTTCCCCAAGCCACAGATCGCGCGTCGAGGTGGCAAGCGCCACCTGAAATACCGGGAAATCCGCGCCGTCAAAGGGCGTCGCGCCAGCGTCGTCCCGTGCCGAAAACGCGGTCATGTTCACCACCGCGGCCAGTCCGGGCAGGTGCGGGGCAAGCCATTCCCCAAAACCGGGGGATTTCAGCGAGGGGGCAAAGACCCCGGTCGCGGCAAAGCCCGCTTGCCGCAGCGCCCGGATCAGGGCGTCGACCGGGTCAAGATCGGCGCTGGTCAGATAGCTGCGGTAGAAGCTGACAAGAACCGGGCGCGGCCCGACAAGTGGCGCGGCCAATATCCCGGCATCCGGATCATGGAAGCCAAAAGTCGGGACGGTGGGCGCATCCGCGACCTCTGGCCCGTCCAGTCCCGCGGATGCGGCCAACACGGCCAGCGCGCTGCGGGCCGCGTCAGCGCCGCCACTGTCGCAAAGCGCGGCCAGTCTGCGCAGCACCGGCACCGGCAGGGTCGAGAGGCGGTCGAGGGTGGCGTCCTCGTGCCCGTCGCCGGGCAGGATGGCCAGCGCGATGCCCCGCCGCCGGGCAAGATCCTGAAGGCTGGCGATGCCATAGGGCCAATACCCCTCGCCCCCGATCAGGCGGACCAGAACGGCGCGCGCGCCGGACAGGACCGTCTCGCAATACTGGTCGACCGACAGGGGGTGGCGCAGGGCCGAAAGATTGCACAGACGAAGCGAGGGCAGCCCGCCCCGATGCCAGCCTGCCGCGAAAGCACCAAGGTCGCTGTCCGAAAAGGACAGCACGACCATGTCGGCAGAGGTCTGGCCGGGGTCCGTCGGAACCTCGGTCTCCTCAAGCCCACGGCTTTCGCGGAAGACGACATGCATGGGTCAGGCCGTCAGGATGTGCCGGATCGCGGCTTCGTCGATGTCGTCATGTTCGGCAATGACGACAAGGCGCGACTGGCGCGGGCTGTCGCCCCAGGGGCGGTCGAACTGGTGGCGGACCCGCGCACCCACGGCCTGCACCAGCAGGCGCATGGGTTTGCCCGCGACGGCGACATGGCCTTTGACCCGCAGGATGTTCCGTTCACGCGCCAGCCGGGCGATCCGATCCGACAGGTCGGCGGGATCGGCGATCTCGGGCAGGTCGATCACGACGGAATCGAAATCGTCATGCTCGTGGTCATCCGCGCCGTCATGGTGGCTGGGGCGGGCATACAGGTCATCTTCGGCGGCGGCCTTCAGGCCCAGGATCACGCGCGGATCGATCACACCCTCGGACAAGGACAGAATCGGCAGCTTGCGCGGCGCCTCGGCCTCGACCACGGCGCGGGCGGCGGCAAGGCCGGCCTCTCCCGCCAGATCGGCCTTGGTCAGCAGGACAAGATCGGCGCAGGCGATCTGGTCCTCGAATACCTCGGACAGCGGCGTTTCGTGGTCCAGGCTTTCATCCGCCTCGCGCTGGGCCTGCACTGCGTCCTCGTCCGGGGCAAAGCGGCCCGCGGCCACCGCCTCGGCATCGGCCAGGGTGATGACGCCGTCGACGGTGATGCGCGAACGGATGGCAGGCCAGTCGAAGGCCTTCAGCAAGGGCTTGGGCAGCGCCAGCCCCGAGGTCTCGATCAGGATGTGGTCCGGCTTCCGGGGCAGGGCCATCAGTGCTTCCAGCGTCGGGATGAAGTCGTCGGCGACGGTGCAGCAGATGCAGCCATTCGACAGCTCGACGATGTTCTCGACCGGGCAGCTTTCATCCGCGCAGGATTTCAGGATGTCGCCGTCGACGCCCACGGTGCCGAATTCGTTGACCAGAACGGCAAGCCGCTTGCCCTGCGGGTTCTGCATCAGGTGCCGGATCAGCGTGGTCTTGCCCGCGCCAAGGAAGCCTGTGATCACGGTGACGGGGGTCTTGGTCAGGTCGGTCATCTTTCACCCAATCGGAGGAATGCGCGCGATGCTGCGCTTGCGGAAAATCGCGACGCGGTCGCGCCATGGCACGATGCCGTCGGCGCTGGCGGCATAGGCGGCCGCGCCCTGAAGGATCTCGGGCACGTCCGCGATCTCCATCCGGCCATAGACATAGCTCCACCGGCCCGGCCCGCTGAGCGCGATGGCCGAGCCGCTGTTGCAGGCCGAGAGGCATTCGACGGGAATGATGCGGACGCCCGGAGGCGGGGCCACGCCGTCCAGCGCAGCATGCAGCCTTGCGCCCGCGACGGGCTGGCCATCCAGGACCGGCTGGCCGGCGCGGCAGGTGGTGCAGACAAGCAATGAAACGTCCATGCGCCCTTCATTTCCATGTGGCGGGCGCGGTGCGGGTATGCGGGCACGGGATTCGTGCCACGAACCCAAGCAGGAACACCCCGTCCGCCGGTCAAACAAGGCGCAGGCAGGTCTCCCGGCTTGCGGATTCAGGCTTTCGCCAACGGTCGGCCCACCTTCCCGGCCGAAGCCAGTGGCATAGGGCGACCTTTCCGGTCACGGTCGCGGGGGCGGCTGCTTTCCAGGCCAAGGCCTGTCGCATTCCCTCTTAGCCTGCCATAAGGCAGGACCAGCGCAGGCAAAGAAGTGCGCCGGGCGCCCGCACTTGTCAAGCAAGGGAGTCGCGATGTCAGCCGAAGGGAATACCCGCCATTCCGAGAAGATGGCCCGGATCAAGGCCGCCCGAGACCGGATGATGCAGGACAAGACCGGCGAAAAGGGGCTGGTCATCGTTCATACCGGCAAGGGCAAGGGCAAGTCGTCCTCGGGTTTCGGGATGATCCTGCGATGCATCGCCCATGACATGCCCTGCGCGGTAGTGCAGTTCATCAAGGGCGCATGGGACACGGGCGAGCGGCGGTTGCTGACCGGGCATTTCGGCGATCTGTGCCAGTTTCACGCGATGGGCGAGGGCTTCACCTGGGAAACCCAGGATCGCGACCGCGACATTGCTGCGGCGCGCGCGGGCTGGGACAAGGCGCAAGAGCTGATCCGCGACCCCCGCATCCGCATGGTCCTGCTGGACGAGATCAACATCGCGCTCCGCTATGGCTATCTGCAGGTGGGGGAGGTGCTGGATTTCCTGCAACGTGAGAAGCCGCCGATGACCCATGTCGTGCTGACCGGGCGCAATGCCGATCCGGCCCTGATCGAGGCCGCCGATCTCGTGACCGAGATGGAGGCGGTAAAGCATCCCTTCCGCGCGGGCATCAAGGCGCAGCCGGGGGTCGAGTTCTAGGTCAGCTCACCGCTCGGCGGGCGGCCAGTCGATATCGACCCAGACCAGCCGATGGCTGGAGGCCGCCAGCGCCACCTGCGCCAGTTCGCCCGTCGCGGGCCAGAAGACGCCCGAGCCAAGCACCTTCAGGCCCTTTTGCGGCAGGACGTAATCGACGCGCAGGTTTCCGGGCGGCTTGTCGTCGGGCCAGTCGCCGGTATCCAACGCTGGGTCGCCCTTTTGCGCCGCGTTCACGCCCGCGCTGCCGGCGGCCCTGCCACCTTCGCTTGCGGGCAGGGAATCGGTCACGCGCGCCATCATCCGGGCCAGCGCATCGGGGCGCCCCTCGCTGTCGGCAGCGTCGATGTTCAGCTTGCCCCGCCAGCACGAAGGGCGCGCCGGGCAGCCGGTCCAGCCAGAAGGCCAACTCGTCATGGTTGCGCCTGCCGTTGCGATCCTCGGGCCCGTCGAAAACCGGGGGCGAGGCCGCCATGGCCAGCAGGTGCAGCGGCTTTCCCGCGACGGTCAGCGTCGCGTCCCAATGTGCGACTGAGGACAGGCGCTGCACGGCCGCCACCTCGGGCGCGGCCGGGGGCATCAGATTGCCGGGCAGATCGCGCCACAGGAACGCCGAGTGGTCAAGGACCGGGCCGATCGGGTGACGCGACAGTATCGCCATGCCGCCCTGCCCGGAAAAGCGGCCAAAGCCCTGCCGGTCATTGGCGGTCCCGGCCCTGCCGTTTCCATCCAGATCCAGCCCGCTGGGCATGCCCGCGTTGGGACGGGCCGAGAAACTGTGCGGATAATCCGCGCCAGCCGCCGACAACCGGGCGCGGAAGGCGGCCAAGGCCAGCCCGTCCAGATCCCAGTCGAAACCTGTCAGCAGCAGGATATCGGGTCGGGTTTCAGCGATCACCCGGACGACCGCGTCGATCTGGGCGTCCGTGCGGCCAAGATCGCGCAAAAGAAGCCCCGGCCCGTCTCGCGACAGGTCGGGGCTGAACGTGGCGATCCGCAGGGGCGCGGCCGCGGTGGCGGAACCCAGGGCGGCCAGAAGGACCGCCCCGGCAAGCGCCCTTAGACCCAAGGGCGGCTCTGGGCCATCTGGGTCTCGAAGCTGTCGATCGAGCCGGATTTCTCCATCGTCAGGCCGATGTCATCCAGCCCTTCCAGCATGCAATGCTTGCGGAAGGCGTCGACCTCGAACGCGAAGCTTTGCCCGTCCGAGGTGGTGACGACCTGATTTTCCAGATCGACGGTCATGCGGGCATTCGCCCCCTTGCGGGCGTCCTCCATCAGCACGTCGACGACTTCCTTGGGCATGACGATCGGAAGGATGCCGTTCTTGAAGCAGTTGTTGAAGAAGATGTCCGCGAAGCTGGTCGAGATGACGCAGCGGATGCCGAAATCCATCAGCGCCCAGGGCGCATGTTCGCGCGACGACCCGCAGCCGAAATTGTCGCCCGCGACGATGATCTGCGACTGCCGATAGGCGGGCTGGTTCAGGACGAAATCCGGAACCTCATTGCCTTCGGAATCATAGCGCATCTCGTCGAACAGGTTCTTGCCCAGTCCCGAACGATGGATCGTTTTCAGGAACTGCTTGGGGATGATCATGTCGGTGTCGATATTGACCAGCGGCATCGGAGCGGCGATCCCGGTCAATGTGGTGAACTTGTCCATTTGCTTCCTCGCAGAATTGACTGGCCGCGTGGGTGGCCGTTAGCTTTTTGGCGACGGCAGTTTGCCACCGTCCGTGAGGTATGTTCGATGTTTGGTTTCCCCGGCCTGTCCGGCCTGAGCGATTGCATCTTTGGCGACTGGAGGCCGCAGATCGGGGATCCCGAGATCACCGGCTGGCTGACGGTGGTCTCGTATGTGATATGCCTTGTGCTGGCGATCATGGTCCTGCGCCGCCAGCCGCAGGGTGCGGCGCGCGGCTTGTGGGGCACGATCGCGGCGATCATGGCGTTCCTGGCCATCAACAAGCAGCTTGACCTGCAAACCGCGCTGACCGCGACGGGGCGCTGTCTGGCACATGTGCAGGGCTGGTATGACCAGCGCTGGCTGGTACAGATCGCCTTCATCGCGGTGCTGGTTCTGATCGTGCTGGTCGCCCTGCTGGTTGCCCTGCGCTCGCTTTCCGGTCAGTTGCACGCAAACGGCCTGGCCCTGCTGGGCCTTGCCGTGCTTTGCGGCTTCGTTCTGGTGCGGGCGGTGGGGTTCCATCATGTCGACCGTCTCATCAGCATGGATTTCGCGAACATCCGTTTCAACTTCTGGTTCGAGAATGCCGGGCTGGTGCTGATTGCAGTGAACGCCGTGCTTCTGCTGCGGCGGGGCAGGGTGCCCCGCCGCGCCGAAGTCAGACGGTCTCGGCCATGAATTCGCGCACGTCGGTCAGGTGGCCCTTGATGCCCGCTGCTGCCGCCATCATCGGCGACATCAGGTGCGTGCGTCCGCCACGGCCCATCCGCCCTTCGAAGTTGCGGTTCGAGGTCGCGGCGCAGCGTTCGCCCGGGGCAAGCTGGTCGGGGTTCATGCCCAGACACATCGAGCAACCGGCAAGGCGCCATTCGAAGCCGGCATCGGTGAAGATCTTGTCCAGACCCTCTTCCTCGGCCTGAAGCCGAACCAGACCCGAGCCGGGCACGACCATGCCGCGCACGCCCTCGGCCAGATGCTGGCCCTTGAGGATGCCGGCGGCGGCGCGCAGATCCTCGATCCGGCCGTTGGTGCAGGACCCGATGAAGACCGCGTCGATCTTGATCTCGTTCAGCGGGGTGCCGGGCTGCAGACCCATATAGTCAAGGCTGCGGCGCGCGGCCTCGACCTTGCCACCCTCGAAGTCTTCGGCGGCGGGAACCTTGTCGGTGATCGCCAGCACGTCCTCGGGCGAGGTACCCCAGGTCACGACGGGGGCGATATCTTCGCCGCGGATGGTCACGACCTTGTCGAAATGCGCGCCTTCGTCGGTGTAGAGCGTCCTCCACCAGTTCAGCGCGGCTTCCCAGGCAGCGCCTTTCGGGGCGTGCGGGCGGCCGTTCACATAGGCGAAGGTCTTTTCGTCCGGGGCGATCAGACCGGCGCGTGCGCCGCCTTCGATCGCCATGTTGCAGACAGTCATGCGACCTTCCATCGACAGCTCGCGGATCGCTTCGCCGCAATATTCGATGACATAGCCGGTGCCGCCGGCGGTGCCGGTCTTGCCGATGACGGCCAGGGTGATGTCCTTGGCGGTCACACCCGGCAGCAGTTTGCCGGTGATCTCGACCTTCATGTTCTTGGACTTCTTCTGGATCAGCGTCTGGGTGGCCAGGACGTGTTCCACCTCGGACGTGCCGATGCCGTGGGCAAGCGAGCCGAAGGCGCCATGCGTCGCGGTGTGGCTGTCGCCGCAGACGACGGTCATGCCGGGCAGGGTCCAGCCCTGTTCCGGGCCGACGATATGGACGATGCCCTGGCGGACATCCGACATCGGGTAATAGTTCAGCCCGAATTCACGCGCGTTCTTGTCCAGTTCGGCGACCTGGATGCGGCCCTCGGGGTTTTCGATCCCGTTCACCCGGTCGGCGGTGGTCGGAACGTTGTGGTCCGGCACGGCGATGGTCTGGTCGGGGCGGCGCACCTTGCGGCCGGCCATGCGCAGGCCTTCGAATGCCTGGGGCGAGGTCACTTCGTGGACCAGGTGACGGTCGATATAAAGGATGCAGGTCCCGTCATCGGAACGGTCGACCACATGCGCGTCGAAGATCTTGTCGTAGAGGGTGCGCGGTGCGCCCATATTGGTGTTGCCGGTCATGGCTTTCTCTTTCCGAAAGAGTAGCTGGGAAAACGCGAAAATTGGCGCCGCGATACGCGGCAGGGCGCTGGCACGCGCCGTCGACCGTCAAAGTCGTGCAGTGACGGACAGGCTTTCGCCGTAAAACCGCCCCGGCAGGCGGGCGCGGTCATGGATGTCGAAATAGACGAATCCTCGCATGGCGGCAGTATTACGATGAATTGACGGGCCAGGCAATATCGACACACGCGCCTGTCAATTCCCCTTCGTGTCATCTGCGTTATCATCCCGGCCCAGTCGGATGGAGGGCCAGGACATGACGATTCGCATCCTGCTGCGGGTGGTTCCGTTGGTGATTGCGGCGCTTTTTGCGCTTGATGCGCTGGTCCGTGATGGGGCAAGCGACCGCCGGGACGAGATGACGCGGCTTCAAACGAACCAGCTTGCCTGGGTCCAGTCCGGGCTCAACTGCCCGGAGAGGCAGGAAAATCCGCGGGATTTCGCCTGTCCCGCGGCGTCATCGTCAACAAAAACCGGCCCGGAACATTGAGCGGACGGCGATTCATGCTACATTGATGGAACCCAGTGCCGGGGTTTTTCGGCTCGATGACCGGAGGATGAACCCCTGTCCAATACCGCTTCGCCGGCCCCTTCGCCGGCTGCGTCCACCGCGGAGTCCGAGCTGAGCAGCGATCAGCTACTGGACCGCATTCTCACCTCGCTTGATGACGACAAGGCCGAAGAGGTCGTGACCATCGACCTGCGCGGTCGTTCTGCCATGGCCGATCACATGGTGATCGCCTCGGGTCGTTCGTCGCGCCAGGTGGCCGCCATCGCCGAAAAGCTGGTGCAGCGTCTGAAGGAACAGACCGGCCGCACCGCCCGGATCGAGGGCAAGGAAACCGGGGATTGGGTCCTGATCGACACCGATGATGTGATCGTTCACCTGTTCCGCCCGGAAGTGCGCGAATTCTATCAGCTTGAAAAGATGTGGATGCCGGCGGATGCGCTGCGTTCTGCCACGCTTGAGCGGATGCGCGCAGATCACGCGGCTGAAGAGGCCCGCCGGCCCCAGAACTGACCGGAACAGACGATGCGCATGGTCATTGCCGCGGTCGGGCGGCTGCGGCAGGGCCCCGAGGCGAAATTGATCGCCGATTACCTTGACCGTCATGCCAAGGCCGGACGCGCGCTTGGCCTGCCTCCGGTCACGATTTCCGAAGTCGAGGACAAGCGCGGTGGCGGCATGGCCGCCGAGGCTCCGCTGCTGGAACGTGCGATCCCCGACGGTGCCGCGCTGGTCGTGATGGACGAGCGCGGGCAGATGCTGACTTCACCCGAATTTGCCCAGAAGATTGCGGGTTTCCGCGATCAGGCGCGTGACATCGCCTTTGTCATCGGCGGCGCGGACGGGATCGATCCGGCCCTGCGGGACCGCGCCGATCTGGCGATCAGCTTTGGGCGCATGGTCTGGCCGCACATGCTGGTCCGCGTCATGCTGGCCGAACAGATCTATCGCGCGACCACCATTCTGGGGGGCAGCCCCTATCACCGGGTCTGACCCACCCGCTCAGGGGCAGGGCACGACCCAGTTGTCGATGATTGCGACCGCTTCCTCGGCGGTTTCGACAAAGCTGATCAGCCCCAGATCCTCGCGGTTGATCGTGCCGGCCTCGGCCAGCGCGTCCCAGTTGATGATCCGGTTCCAGAATTCTGCACCGAACAGGATGAAGGGGACACGCTTCATGCGGCCGGTCTGGATCAGGGTCAGGGCCTCGAACATCTCGTCCATGGTGCCGAAGCCGCCGGGGAACACCGTCACGGCCTTGGCGCGCATCAGGAAATGCATCTTCCTGATCGCGAAGTAATGGAAGTTGAAGCACAGGTCGGGCGTCACGAATTCGTTCGGCGCCTGTTCATGCGGAAGCACGATCGACAGGCCGATGGACGCCCCCCCGGCCTCGTGCGCGCCAAGGTTTCCCGCCTCCATCACGCCGGGTCCGCCACCGGTGCAGATGACGTTTTCGGCGCCATAGCTTTCAAGGCTGCGCTCGGTCATCATCCGGGCAAACCGGCGGGCTTCCTCATAATAGCGCGACAGCTCGGCCAGGGCCGGGGTGCGCGCGCCGTCGCGCTTCGCGGGCGAAGGGATGCGGGCACCGCCGAACAGCACTATGGTCGAGCGGATGCCGCGCGCATCCATGATCATCTCGGGCTTGAGCAGTTCAAGCTGCAGCCGGACGGGACGCAGTTCCTCGCGCAGCAGGAATTCGTGGTCGGTAAAGGCAAGACGATAGGCGGGCGCACGGGTCTGGGGCGTGTCGGGCAGTTGGCGCGCGGCCACGGCGTCCTGCTGGCTGTCACGGATCGGGTGGTGGCGCTCGTCTTCTTCGATCATCGAAACCTCTGACGTGGGGCAGGCGCGGATTGCGCGGCTGCACGCCCCCGGTCTATAGCCCTTGCGAGACAGTTTCCACCCGAGTTCCAGCAACAGAGAGATCCCATGTCCAACGCCCAGCTTGAAGCCGCCATCGAATCCGCCTGGGACATTCGCGACCAGATCACCCCCGCCACCACCGGCGAGGCGCGCGAGGCTGTCGAGGCCACGCTTGACGCCCTGGACCGCGGCACGCTGCGCGTGGCCGAGAAGCGCGGCAACGACTGGCACGTCAACCAGTGGGCGAAAAAGGCCGTTCTGCTGGGCTTTCGCCTGAAGGACATGGAAGTTCATGCTGGCGGTCCGCAGAATGGCGGCTGGTGGGACAAGGTGGACAGCAAGTTCGCCGGCTGGGGCGAAAACCGCTGGCGCGACGCGGGCTTCCGCGCGGTGCCGAATGCGGTCGTGCGCAAATCGGCCTTCATCGCCAAGGGCGTGGTCCTGATGCCCAGCTTCGTGAACCTGGGCGCCTATGTCGACGAAGGCACCATGGTCGATACATGGGCCACGGTCGGTTCCTGCGCGCAAATCGGCAAGAACGTCCACCTGTCCGGCGGCGTGGGCATCGGCGGCGTGCTGGAGCCGATGCAGGCCGGCCCGACCATCATCGAGGACAATTGCTTCATCGGCGCGCGTTCCGAGGTGGTCGAGGGCTGCATCGTGCGCGAAGGATCGGTTCTGGGCATGGGCGTCTTCATTGGCAAGTCGACCAAGATCGTCGACCGCGAAACCGGCGAGGTCATGTATGGCGAGGTGCCCGCCGGATCGGTCGTCGTCGCGGGCTCGCTGCCCTCGAAGAACGGCGTGAACCTTTATTGCGCGGTGATCGTGAAGCGCGTGGACGCGCAGACGCGCTCGAAAACCTCGATCAACGAGCTTCTGCGCGACTGAAACACGACGGAATGGGGCGCGTCCGGCGCGCCCCAGATTCCGCCCCGAGCCATGTGAACTTCATTGGGGGTCGCGGCGTTAAGGCGTCGGACACCCTTTCCAAAGGAGACGTGCATGGAAGGCTTGGGCTGGATCGCCGCCATCGTCGTGGGCGGTATCGCGGGCTGGATCGCCAGCAACATCATGAAGGCAGATACCGGGATTTTCCTGAACGTCATCCTGGGCATCGTGGGCGCCGTGGTCGGCAACGCGATCCTGGGCGTCCTGGGGCTGAACGCTCAGCCCGGAAGCTGGATCGCACAGGGTTTCGTCGGACTGGTCGGCGCGGTGATCCTGATCTGGCTATACCGGGCGGTCGCCAAATAGCCATAGACGGGGGGCGAGATCGCCCCCCTTTTTCATTCGGTGAACTCGGCCATGCGGGCGCCGGTGATGCGGATCAACTCCTGCGGCGAGATCGAGAACAGGTGTCGCGGCGTCCCCGCCGCCGCCCAGACCTCGGGGAATTCGGTCAGGCGCGGGTCGATATAGGCCTCGATCCGTTGCAGATGTCCGACCGGGGCGACGCCGCCGATCGCAAAACCCGTCTCGGCCCGGATCTGGTCGGCATCGGCCTTGCCCAAATCCTGTCCCGCGACCTCGGCCGCCTTGCCGGAATCGACGCGGTTGCCGCCCGCGGTCAGGAACAGCACGATATGGCCCGACTCTTCGCCACGGAAGATGATAGACTTGGCGATCTGGTCGACCTCGCAGCCGACGACTTCGGCCGCGCCCGCTGCGGTTCGCGCGCGGTCGTCGGTTTCGCGGATCTGGGTCGTGGCTCCGGCGGCTTCCAGCGCGGCACGGACCCGGGCAAGGCTCTTGCTCATTGTCACTCTCCGATGTTTCGGGGATATGAGCGCAAATCGCATCAAGGGGAAAGCCATGGCGCAGCATGTCTATACGCTTCTGGTCGAGGTCGGCCGTGCCGCCGATGACGGCCTGCCTGAAGACGCAACCGGCGCGGCGCTGGTCTGCTATGCCTCGGGCACGGACGAAGGAGAGGCCGTGCGCGAAACGGTGGCCATCCTGAAGCAGGCGGGGCTTTCGCCGATCGAAGTCACCGGCCACGGCACCGTCGAGGAGCGGCTGGCTGAAGGCCACGACATCCCGGAGGAAGAGCGCGCCCTGATGGATCGCGCGCTTGAGGAGAATGCCGTCATCGTCGCGCAGATGGAGCCCCTGTTCGGCGACGAGGATGAGGACGCGGAAGACGACGACGCCTGATCCGGGCCTATCCAAATCGTGCCTTGCTGGGTTAGACTGGTTCTCAACCAGAACAAGAGCACGGGACAGGCAAGAAATGAGGGCAGGACATTTCCGATTGGCGGGCGCGATCCTTCTGGTCTGCGCGCTGGCGGGTTGCGGCGTATCAAGCCGGGCCCCCGGTGCAGGCGGAGGCAATTTCAGCGGCCTGCCGACGGCGGGCGGCCAGGGTTCGGAGGCCGGTTTCCGCTATTGGGTCCAAAGCTTCCGCCCCCGCGCGATCGCGGCGGGCATCTCTCCGGCGGTGTTCGACAGCAACATGGCCGGGGCGCATTTCCAGCCCAGTATCGTGGCGCTGGACGGCAAGCAAAGCGAGTTCAGCAAGCCGATCTGGGACTATCTTGACGGTGCGGTCGGCGGCAGCCGGATCGCAACCGGCCGGCAGATGTCGGCGCGCTACAACAGCACCCTGTCCGCGATCGAGGCGCGCTATGGCGTTCCGCGCGAATATGTCCTGGCGATCTGGGGCATGGAATCCAATTTCGGCGCGAACCGCGGCAGCACGCAGATCGTGCCCGCGCTGGCGACGCTGGCCTATGACGGCCGCCGGGGCGAATTCTTCGCGGGCGAGCTGGTCAGCGCGCTGCGCATCATCCAGGCCGGCGATGTCGACAGCTCGCACATGGTCGGAAGCTGGGCGGGCGCGATGGGACATACGCAGTTCATGCCCTCGTCCTTCCTCAGCCATGCCGTCGACTTCAACGGCGATGGCCGCCGCGACATCTGGTCGGACGATCCGACGGACTCGCTGGCCTCGACGGCGTCCTATCTGCGCCAGAACGGCTGGCGTCCGGGTCAGCCCTGGGGAACCGAGGTCGTGCTGCCACAGGGCTTCGACTTCAACCATGTCGGCAAGTCGGTGGTGAAGTCGGGCAGCCAGTGGGCGGCCATGGGCGTGCGCGCGGCGAATGGCGGCGCGGTGCCCTCGGGGGCGATCCTTGCGCCTGCAGGGGCGCGCGGCCCGGCTTTCCTGATCACCGACAACTTCCGCGCCATCCTGAAATACAACGCCTCGGACAGCTATGCGCTGGCGGTTTCCTATCTCGCGGACGGGATTGCCGGACGACCGGGCATTCGCGGCAGCTGGCCGCGTGGCGACCGCACCCTGTCGAATGGCGAAAAGGCCGAGATCCAGCGCCTGTTGATGGCCAAGGGCTTCGACACCGGCGGAGTCGACGGCAAGCTGGGCGCCAAGTCGGTCGAGGCGGTCAAGGCCTATCAGCGTTCGCGCGGACTGGTCCCGGACGGCTATGCCGACAGCCAGCTTCTGGCGATGCTGCGCAGCTAGACCCGGACAGATTGTGGGCGGAAGGGGGTGGCGCAGGCCGCCCCTTTTCCATTTGCCGCATCGCAACGCCTGTCGCCCGAAAAACTGGCAGAAAATCGGGCAGTTCCGAACGGTTTCGAACGAAGTTGCCCCGGAACTTGGCAAAATCCGGTGTCGCTGACCTGATCGTTGCAGCCGCCACGCGGCATAATCAACGAGAGGGAAACAGGGATGAAACATCACAATCGCGCCTTGGCCGCCGCCCTTCTGTCGGTCGGCCTGGCGGGCGCCTCATGGGCGCAGGAAGACACGATCAAGATCGGGGTCCTGCATTCACTGTCCGGGACGATGGCGATTTCGGAAACCACGCTGAAGGATACGGTCCTGATGATGGTGGACCAGCAGAACGCCAAGGGCGGGTTGCTGGGCAAGAAGATCGAGGCGGTGGTCGTGGACCCGGCTTCGGACTGGCCGCTTTTCGCGGAAAAGGCGCGCGAGCTGATTTCGGTCAACGGGGTCGATGCGATCTTCGGTTGCTGGACCAGCGTCAGCCGCAAGTCGGTCCTGCCGGTCATCGAGGAGCTGAACGGGCTGCTGTTCTATCCCGTCCAGTATGAGGGCGAGGAATCCTCGAAGAACGTGATCTATACCGGTGCCGCGCCGAACCAGCAGGCGATCCCGGCTGTGGATTACATGATGGAGGAACTGGGCGTCGAGAAATGGGCGCTTTTGGGAACCGACTATGTCTATCCCCGCACCACGAACAACATCCTTGACGCCTATCTGAAGGGCAAGGGCGTGGCCGAGGGCGATATCTTCGTTAACTATACCCCCTTCGGGCATTCCGACTGGTCGAAGATCGTCGCGGACGTGGTCGCGCTGGGGGCAGATGGCAAGAAGGTCGGCGTCGTCTCGACGATCAACGGTGACGCGAATATCGGCTTTTACAAGGAACTGGCGGCGGCGGGCGTTTCGGCCGATGACATCCCGGTCATGGCCTTCTCGGTCGGCGAGGAGGAGTTGGCTGGCCTGGATACCGCGAACCTGGTCGGGCACCTGGCCGCATGGAACTATTTCCAGTCCGCCGACAGCCCCGAGAACAAGGCCTTCATCGAGCAGTGGCACAAATTCACCGGAAAGGATGATCGCGTGACCAACGACCCGATGGAAGCGACGATGATCGGCTTCAACGCCTGGGTCGCGGCGGTGGAAAAGGCGGGGTCGACCGATACCGACGCCGTTCTTGACTCGATCGTGGGGGTCCAGGTGCCGAACCTGACCGGCGGAACCGCCAAGGTCCTGCCGAACCACCACCTGACGAAGCCCGTCCTGATCGGCGAGATCCGCGCCGATGGTCAATTCGACATTGTCAGCCAGACCGACGAAGTCGCTGGCGATGCCTGGACCGACTTCCTGCCCGAAAGCGCCAAGTTGGACGCCGACTGGCCGGGCAAGAAATGCGGCATGTGGAACACCGAGACCCAAAGCTGCGTGCAGGCGCAGTCGAACTACTGAGCCTGACCGGGGCGGCGGTCGTCGCCGCCCCTTTGCGGTCCGAGGATTTCATGCGTCACCTTCTGTCTGTCCTGGCGCTGCTGGCGCTGGTCCTGCCCCTTGCCGCGCGGGCGCAAGCGCCCGACCTGGCGGTGGTCGTCGCCAGCCATCGCGCGCAGATCGAGAAACCCTCTCGCCAGTCGGTCGGACCGGTGGTCGAGGAAATTGCCGCCACTGGTCCACAAGGCGCGGCTTTGCTGCAGGCCTGGGGTGACCGCCTGCTCGCGCTGCGCAAAAGCGACGGGCTGCTGGTCATCACCGCGCCCGAGGGGCAGGGCCTGCGGATGCAGGACGCGGTGACCGGTGCCGATCTGGGCGCGGCTGTCGAGGCGGATCTGACCCTTCTGCGCCCGAATTCAGGTGTGCGTGGCGTCATCGCGGCCGCCCTGGCCGGGAATGCCCTGTCCGATCCTGATCCGCAACGCCGGGCCGAGGCGCTGGACGCACTGGCCCGTCGTGCCGATGCCGGGCAGTTGCAGCTGCTGCGCGAGGCAAGGGACGATCCCGACCCGGCGCTTGCCGCGCGCAAGGCGCGGCTGGAGCGGTTGCTGACCATCCAGCATGATCCTGATCCCGATGCACGCATCGCCGCGATCGAAGGCTTCGGCGGTGATACCGGGCTGGATTTCCGCGCGAGCCTGAATCCGATCCTAGCGAAGAAGCGGGTCGCGCTGGAGGCTGTCCCGGCGGGTGCGAATATCGCCCGTGAACTTTCCGTCGGTGGCGATCTTGGCCGCGACGAGGCTTATGGGATGCTGGTCTCCGCTGGGCTTGCCCCGGCGCGGCTGACGCCAGACGCGATGCGCGCGACGCTGTCCGGCCATATTGCCAATGGGGCTGTCGGTGGCATTCCTGTTGCCGAACTTGGTGATCAGCAGGCGCGCGACCGCGCCTATACCGCGCTGGAGGGTCAGGGCCTTGTCCAGCCCGCCGCCAGCGAGGATGAGGTCGACGCGGCGCTGGCCCGGCACCGTTTCCTTGATCTTTACGCTGAGCCAAACCCGCAGGTCACGGACGCCGCCCGCGCCGCGCTGCGCGGCACGGAAACGCGGATCGGGCTGATGCAGGCCGCGGACCTGTCGCTTGACGCGCTGTCGCTGGCCTCGATCTATTTCCTGGCCGCCATCGGGCTTGCAGTCACCTTTGGGGTGATGGGCGTCATCAACATGGCGCATGGCGAATTCATCATGATGGGCGCCTATACCGGCTATGTCGTGCAGCAGTTCATATCTGACCGTACGCTGTCGCTGATCGTGGCGCTGCCGTTGGCCTTTGCCGTCACCTTCGCCGCGGGCGTCGCGCTGGAGCGGCTGGTGATCCGCCATCTTTACAAGCGCCCGTTGGAGACGCTGCTGGCCACCTTCGGCGTCAGCATCGCGTTGCAGCAGCTGGCCAAGAACATCTTCGGCACGCAGGCGCGGCCGCTGACTGCGCCCGCATGGCTGGACGGCGCGCTGACCTTCAACGACGTGGTCTCGATCAGCTATATCCGCATCGCGATCTTGGTCCTCGCGCTGGTTTTCCTGGGCCTCTACCTGTTCATCATGAACCGCACCCGGCTGGGGCTGGAGGTCCGCGCCGTGACCCAGAACCCCGGCATGGCGGCCAGCATGGGCATCAGCCCGGACCGCATCAACATGCTGACCTTCGGACTTGGCTCGGGCATTGCCGGAATCGCGGGCGTGGCGATCGGGCTTTTTGCCAAGGTCACGTCCGAATTGGGCAGCGACTACATCGTGCAAAGCTTCATGACGGTCGTTGTCGGCGGGGTCGGCAATATCTGGGGCACGCTGGCGGGCGCGGCGCTGATCGGCTTCCTGCAAAAGGGGATCGAATGGTTCAACCCGGCCAATACGCTGGCCGCCCAGACCTACATGATCCTGTTCATCATCATTTTCATCCAGTTTCGGCCGCGCGGCATCATTGCCGCCAGAGGCCGGGCGGCGGGGGCCTGACATGCGCAAACCATTGGTCCTGCGGCACCCTTCGATCCTTGTCTTCCTTGCCGTGCTGGCGGTCTTTACCGTCGCGGTCACGGTGCTGTCGGCGGGCTATGGCACTGGTGTCATCTCGACCAGCATGGTCAAGACGCTGGGCAAGACGCTCTGCCTTGCACTGGCGGCAGTGGCGATGGATCTGGTCTGGGGCTATGCCGGTATCCTGAGCCTTGGGCAAATGGCCTTCTTCGCGCTTGGCGGCTACATGATCGGCATGTGGCTGATGGTCGCCCGGACCGAGGGGATCGTCGCCGGCTCGCTTGCGAACCTGCCCATCCCGCCGACCGAGGCCGAGATTTCCGCCGCCGTCGCCACCCAGATCTTTGGCGTCGTGGGGTCGGACCGTTTCCCGGCGATCTGGACCTTTGCCGGCTCGCTTCCGGCACAATTGGCGCTGGTCGTGCTGGTGCCGGGGCTGCTGGCGCTGGTCTTCGGCTGGCTGGCCTTCCGTTCACGCGTGAACGGGGTTTACCTGTCGATCCTGACGCAGGCGATGACGCTGGCGCTGGCACTTTACCTGTTCCAGAACGATTCCGGCCTGCGCGGGAACAACGGCCTGTCGGGCCTGCAAAACATCCCCGGCCTGGATGGCGTGGGGCAGGAAAGGCTGTCGGTCTGGTTCCTCTGGGCCTCGGCTTTGGCGCTGGGGTTGGGTTATCTGCTGATCGCCTGGGTCGCCTCGGGGAAATTCGGCAGCGTTACCCGCGCCATCCGCGACGACGAGGCGCGGGTGCGTTTTCTGGGCTATTCGGTCGAAAGCTACAAGCTGGTGGTCTTTGTGCTGTCCGCCATCGTGACCGCCATCGCCGGGGCGCTGTATTATCCACAGGCGGGGATCATCAATCCGGCCGAGCTTGCGCCCATCGCCTCGATCTATCTGGCGGTCTGGGTAGCGATCGGCGGGCGCGGGCGGCTTTATGGCGCGGCGATCGGGGCCGTCTTCGTGTCGCTTCTGTCAAGCTGGTTCACCGGCGGCCGTGCGCCGGACGTGAATCTGGGCATCTATACCATCAAATGGGTCGACTGGTGGCAGGTGCTGCTGGGCCTGTCCTTCGTGCTGGTCACCCTGTTCGCGCCGAAGGGCATTTCCGGGCTGGTCGACTGGTTCGAGGGGCTGCGCCCGCCCCACCGCCGGGGGGCCGCCCTTGGCCCCGACATGGGCGCCCTGCGCGAAAAGGAGGCGGTGGAATGAGCGCGCTGCTGGAGGTTCGCGGCATCTCGGTCAGTTTCGACGGGTTCCGCGCCATCAACAACCTGTCCTTCGAAATCGGCGAGCGTGAACTGCGCGCCATCATCGGGCCGAACGGCGCGGGCAAGACGACCTTCATGGACATCGTGACAGGAAAGACCCGCCCGAATGAAGGCGAGGTGCTGTGGGGCGAAAGCTCGAAAAGTCTGCTTCGGATGAACGAGGCGCAGATTGCACGCGCCGGGGTCGGCCGCAAGTTTCAGCGTCCGACGGTCTTCGAGGATCAAACGGTGGCCGAGAACCTGACCATGGCGCTGAGCGCTGCCCGTGGGCCGTTCCGCGTTTTGCGCTGGCGCCCTTCGGCCGACAGCGTCGCTCGCGTGGCTGAGCTTGCAGAGGAAGTGGGTCTTGCCGAACATCTGGGGCGCAAGTCCGGAGAGTTGAGCCACGGCCAGAAGCAGTGGCTGGAAATCGGGATGCTGCTGGCGCAGGAACCGCGCCTGCTGCTGGTCGACGAACCCGCCGCCGGGATGACGCTGGCCGAGCGCGAGCAGACGACCACGCTGCTGCGCCGGCTGGCCGAACGGCACGCCGTTGTCGTGGTCGAACACGACATGGACTTCGTGCGTCGGCTGGAATGCAAGGTGACGGTGCTGCACGAAGGCGCCGTGCTGGCCGAGGGAAGCCTGGACCACGTCACCGCGAATCCGCAGGTCGTCGACGTCTATCTGGGAAGGGGCTAAACATGCTGGAAGCACGCGACATCACCCTGCATTACGGCGGCAGCCAGATCCTGCACGGTGTCGACCTGATCGCCGAGCCGGGGCAGGTCACCTGCGTCATGGGCAATAACGGCGTCGGAAAGACCAGCCTGCTGAAGGTTCTGTCGGGCAGTCATCCGCGCTCGGGCGGCAGCCTGCGGCTGAATGGCGCAGAACTGGGTCGCGTCAATGCGCAGGGCATGGCGGTCCGCGGCGTGGGCTATGTCCCGCAAGGGCGGATGATCTTTCCGCTGCTGAGCGTGCGCGAAAATCTGGAAACGGGCCTTGCGCTTCTGCCCCGTGGCGAGCGGCGGATTCCCGACGAGATCTTTGACCATTTCCCTGTTCTGGCTGAAATGGCCCACCGTCGCGGCGGCGACTTGTCCGGCGGGCAGCAGCAGCAACTGGCCATCGCGCGGGCGCTTATCCCCCGCCCTCGGGTCCTGCTGCTGGATGAGCCCACTGAGGGGATCCAGCCCAACATCATCCAGCAGATCGGGCGTGTCATCAAAGGCTTGCGTGACCGTGGCGACATGGCGATCGTCCTGGTCGAGCAGTTCTTCGACTTTGCCCATGACCTTGGCGACCGCTTCCTGATGCTGGAACGCGGTCGGGCGGTCCTGCAGGGCACCCGCGCTGAAGTTCCGCGCGAGGCGCTGAAGGCGCGGCTGGCGGGTTTGGGCGCCGCCGCCTGACATGCTATCCTGCCCCCGCAAATTGGAGGGTTGCAGATGAACGAATCCGAGAACGACCTTGTCCTGAAACGCCTTCTGGCAGCGCCGCGCGCCGCGATCTGGCGTTGTTGGACCGAACCTGACCTGCTGGTCCAATGGTTCTGCCCGAAGCCCTGGAATGTCTCGGAAGCGCGGATCGAGCTGCGACCGGGCGGTCAGTTCTCTACCGTCATGAACGGTCCCGAGGGTGAGCGTTTCGACAATATCGGCGTTTTCCTTGAGATCCTGCCCGGCGAACGGCTGATTTTCACCGACGCCTTCGAACCGGGCTGGCGGCCTGCAGGCAAGCCCTTCATGGCGGCTAGCGTCACGCTGTCGGATGCGGAGGGCGGCGGCACGGATTACGAGGCTCGCGCCATGCATTGGAATGCCGAAACCAAGGCCGAGCACGAGGCGATGGGTTTTCACACCGGCTGGGGGATGGCGGCGGATCAGCTTGAGGCGCTGGCCAAGACACTGTGATCTTGCGACGAGGATCCGGGGCAGGGCGCGCAAGGCGTCCTGCCCATTTCCGCTTGAGGCGTGATTCCCGCTCGTGGTGGATCTCTGCCCTGACGCTATATTATACAGGTCAGGCGGTTCGCTCAGCCGACCCGCACCCGACCGGGTCTGGCTTGGCCGTCAATGGCCCGAGGCCAGCTTCATCGTGACGATGCCGCTGACGATCAGCAGGGCGGCGATGATGCGCGCGGGGCTTGCGGCCTCACCCAGCAAAGTAATGCCCAGGATGAAGGCCCCGACCGCGCCGATGCCGGTCCAGATCGTATAGGCAGTGCCCAGGGGCAGCGTCTTCATCGCGACGGACAGCAGCGCGAAGCTGGCGATCATGGCGACGATCGTGACGACCGAGGGGGTAAGGATTGTGAAGCCCGCGGATTTCTTCATCGCGTAAGCCCAGACGACTTCCAGAATGCCTGCAGCAAGAAGATAGAACCAAGCCATGCCTGATCTCCTGTCGAAAGATCGGGCCGTCCCGCTTGATATCCATGATGGAGAGGTCGTCCTCGCCCCTGCAGATAGGGCAGGGGATGCGGCAATTCAAGGGCCTTAATTGCTGAATGGCTTCATTGGATTTGGCGAATGCCAATTCCACGTCATTCAGATAAATATCGGTGGGCCAGTATTCGAAACCGGCCCATCGGATTGTTTATTGGGAACCGGAATTACCGGACCACATAAAGAACCTTGCGTGTTTGCGGTTCGACGATCACCGGCTGGTCATTCACATAGACATACTGATAGGGCGAATCCGGGATCTGCTGGAATTGGACCGCGTCGGGGATTTGAGAGCCGACGACGACATTGCCTTGAACCGGAACAGACTGGACCGGATTTTGCAGCACATAGGTGCGGGTCGCCGGCGTCATCGCGTCCTCGGTCACATCACCGGTGACGGCACCAACGATACCGCCCACGGCAGCCCCAACCGGCCCGCCGGCAATCGCACCGGCAATGGCTCCGGTGGTTGCGCCGCCGACCGCGCCGCCACCGCTGGTCGGGGGATCATTGGTCTGGACTTGCGCGGTTGCCGGGGGCTGGGTCACGACGACCGGCTGGCCCGGCGTCACGACAGTGGTTTGGGCCAAGGCGGATCCGGCGGCAATCGCGGCGATGGCTCCGGGAATGAGGAAAAGGCGTTTCATGGCTGATCTCCTTTCGACTGGAGGATGAAGCCTTTCGCAGGGTTCTTTGTTCCTGAGATCACCGGTTTGTTTTCAGCGCGTGAATTGATTGGCGACGCGGTTTGCAACGATATGTGCGGAATGGATTATTTCCGGCCAAAGCATCAAAACATTATATTGCGAATTGATCAGCTTCGTATTTTGGGGAGGTTTTTCCATTTCTTCGGCCAATTTTTGCCGGTGATGACTGGTCGCGGGACTCCCAATGAAAATGCCGCGCTCCGGTGGAGTGCGGCATTTCAATTTCAGGTTGAGAAAAACCCCTAGGACACCAAGTTCGCGAAATCCTTGAACACCTGTTCATAGACCGAACGCTTGAAGGGCACGATCGACGAGGTCAGGTCGGCGGCGCGCATCCATTGCCAGCGGTCGAACTCGGGGTGCTCGGTCTGGATCCGGACGTCCTTGTCCGAGCCAAGGAAGCGCAGCGCCAGCCATTTCTGCTGCTGACCCCCGAAGCGCCCTTTCCAGACCTTGCCCAGAAGCTCGGGCGGCAGGTCATAGGTGACCCATTCGGGGGATTCGGCGATGACCTCGACCAGATCGGGGGTGACACCGGTTTCCTCGACCAACTCGCGCAGGGCGGCTTCGCGCGGGGTTTCCCCCGCGTCGATCCCGCCTTGCGGCATTTGCCAGGCATGACCCGGATTGTCGATGCGCTGCCCGGCAAAGACCAGACCCCGCTTGTCGATCAGGACGACACCCGCGCAGGGGCGATAGGGCAGGCCCGACGGGCCGAGCAATTGCCCTGTCATTGCCGTTCCGCGCCTTCCTCGTCTTCCTGGGTGGCATCCTCGCCGGTGATCGCGGGCTTCACGCTGTCGGGAACGGCGCTGGCCTGGAAGTTCACCGCGGAAAGCCCCTTCAGGATGTCGACGGCATAGGCAAGCTGGTAATCTTCGTCCCGCAGCTTGGCGGTCGCTTCAACCTGCTTGGCCTCTTCCTCGATCTGCTTGCGCTCATCGTCGCTGATCGCGTCGTTGTTCAGAGCGCCGCGCAGGTCGGCTTCCGAGTTCAGGAATTTCGACTCGGTCTTGGGCTTGTCCTCGTTCTCGTCCACGGGCTTGGCCGGGGGCTGTTCAACGATGATGTCCGGCTGAATGCCAAGCGACTGGATCGAACGCCCCGACGGCGTGTAATAGCGTGCCGTGGTCAGGCGGATGGCGCTGTCCGAGGTCACGGGCATCACCGTCTGGACCGATCCCTTGCCGAAGGACTTGGTGCCGACGACGATGGCGCGACGGTGGTCCTGAAGCGCGCCGGTCACGATTTCCGAGGCCGAGGCCGAACCGCCGTTGATCAGAACGACCATCGGCTTGCCCTGCGCCAGATCGCCTTTTTCGGCGTTCCAGCGTTCCGATTCCTCGGGCTTGCGTCCGCGGGTCGAAACGATCTCGCCCTTGTCGAGGAAGGCGTCCGAAACCTCGATGGCCTGGTTCAGCAAGCCGCCGGGGTTATTGCGCAGGTCAAGAACGAAACCCGTGATCTTGTCCATCCCGCCGGCATCCTTGACCGCCTTGGCCATCTGGGTCTTCAGCGTGTCCATCGTCTCGTCGTTGAAGGTCGAGACGCGCAGGACAACGGCATGGCCCTCGACACGAGTCTTGACCACGGTCAGCTTGATGGTGTCGCGCACGATGGTCAGGTCGAAGGGCTCTTTCTCGCCTTCGCGCAGGATGGTGATCTTGATTTCGGACCCGACCGGGCCACGCATCTTCTCGACCGCCTGATCCAGCGTCAGCCCGACCAGCGATTCGCCATTCACATGGGTGATATAGTCGCCCGCCTTGACGCCCGCCTCGGCCGCGGGTGTGTCGTCGATGGGCGAGATGACCTTGACGATCCCGTCCTCTTGCCCGACCTCGATCCCAAGGCCGCCGAAGCTGCCGCGCGTCTGGGTCTGCATGTCCTCGTAATCCTTGGCCGACAGGAACGAGCTGTGCGGATCAAGCGAGGTCAGCATGCCGTTGATCGCGGCCTCGATCAGTTCCTTGTCGTCGACCTGTTCCACATAGTCGCTGCGGACGCGTTCGAAGACGTTGCCGAACAGGTCGAGCTGCTCATAGACTGAGGCGTTCTTGCCGGTTTCCTGCGCGACCAGGGGGCCCGCGAACTGGGTCGCGACCAATGTGCCGGCGATGGTGCCGATAGCTCCGGCCAGAAGGTAATGTTTCATTCCGATGTTCCGTCCTGCCCGGTTGCGTTGTGGCTTGTCCCGCCGATGATGGGATTCATCACGAACCACTCGGCCGGGTCCAGTGTTTCCTTGCCTTTTCGCAGTTCAACATACAGTGTTTCGCTCTGTCCAGCGCCGTTGCCCATGGCCGCGTCGGCCACGAACTCGGCCCCGAATTCCTGTGCTTCAGGTTCGATGCCGCCCATCAGGCCGACCGGGTCGCCTGCGGCAAGCACGTCGCCCGTCTCTCCGAAGACCTGGGCCAGGCCTGCGAAAATCATCAGATAGCCGCGCGCCGGCTCGACGATCATGACATTGCCATAGTCGAGCAGCGGGCCGCGATAGCGGATGGTCGCGCTCCATGGCGTCGTCACGAGCGCCGCAGGACCGGTCGCAATGACCAGACCGGGGCGCTGGACACCGGCGGCGTCGGCCTCGTTATAGCGGCGCAGGACCGTGCCAAGCACCGGCAAGGGCAGGCTGCCCTGCGCGCCTTCGAAATCGGCCATCGGCGCGCCGACGTCCTGTTCCATGCCGACAATCCCGGATGCGAAGGCATCAAGCGTATCGGCGGACTGAACAAGCGAGGTCAGCTCTTCCGGGTCCTGCCCGAAGCGCACCGGAAGATCCGAACGGTCCGTGACGGCCGAAGCCAGCAGCCGCCGTGCCTCCTGCACCTGGCCCAGACCCTGGGCCAGAGTATTGGCGGCGTTCAGTTGCAGGGTGCGGACCGTCTGGATCTCTTCCAGCTGGCGGCGCATGTCTTCGGCCTCGGCCTGAAGGCCGGGCGCGACCGAACTGAGGATCATCCCGGCATGGGCCGACGCCTCCGGTCCGGCCGGGTGCAGCAGCAACATCGTTTCGGGGGAACGCTGCATGGCGGTCATCACGCCGACGACCCGACCCAGACGGTCACGGCGGGCATCGAACTCGGCGCGGATTTCCTGCTCGCGGATGCCGGCGCGGCGCAATCCGTCGCGCAACGCAGCCAGTCCCTGTTCATAAGCCCGGATCATGTCGGTCAGCGAGCGGACCTGGTCATCCTTGCTTAGCGCCTGATCAAGCTGGCCGGTCGCATTGCGCAGCATGTCGGCGGCTTCGGCCGCCTCTTGCGCCGCCTGGCTAAGCGCGGCGCTTTGCTGGGCAGAGCTGGCCTGCTGGGCCGGGGCGACGCTGGCAAGGCCCGCGGCAAGAAGGACGGGCAGGGCGAGTTTCAGCTTCATGGGCGCACGATCAGGGATTTGCCGGTCATCTCGGGCGGAAGGTCCAGCCCCATCAGGTCCAGCACGGTCGGAGCGATATCGGCCAGGCGGCCATTGCTCAGGCTGGCGCCCTGCGGTCCACCATAGACGATGACGGGAACCGGATTCACGGTATGGGCGGTATGCGGCCCTCCGGTGTCGGGGTCGATCATGGTTTCGCAATTGCCGTGGTCGGCGATGACGACCGCCGCGCCACCGGCCTTGTCCAGCGTCTCAAGCATCATGCCCAGCCCCTTGTCCACGACCTCGCAGGCGCGGATGGCTGCCGGAAGGCTGCCGGTATGGCCGACCATGTCGGGGTTGGCATAGTTCACGACGATCAGATCGTAACCCTCGCCGATGGCCCAGGCGAGCTTCGCGCTGACCTCGGGCGCCGACATTTCGGGGGCAAGGTCATAGGTCGCGACCTTCGGGCTTTGCGGCATGAAGCGGTCCTCGCCCGGCTCGGGCGTTTCCTTGCCGCCGTTCAGGAAGAAGGTGACATGCGGATATTTCTCGGTCTCGGCCAGACGGAACTGGCGCAGGCCCTTGTTCGCGACCCAGGCGCCCAGCGTGTTTTCCACCTGCCGCTTCGGATAGGCGGCGTCCATGTACTCGTCATGCCTGGTGGAATAATCGACCATGCCCAGCAGCGAGGCCCATTGCGGCCGCGGCCCGGTTTCGAACGCATCGAAATCCGGCTGGCCGATGGCGGCCAGGATCTCTCGCGCGCGATCGGCACGGAAATTCAGGCAGAAAAAGCCGTCGCCGTCCTTTGCACCGGCATAGCCCGCGATCACCGTGGGCTGGATGAACTCGTCGGTTTCGTCGCGGTGATAGGCGGCTTCGACGGCATGTGCGGCATCGGGGGCGGACTGTCCCTGCGCCCGGACCATCGCGGCAAAGGCCCGGCTGACACGTTCCCAGCGATTGTCGCGGTCCATTGCATAATAGCGCCCGATGACAGTGCCGATGGCCACGCCCGCGGGCAGGTTGCCCTGAAGCTCGGTCACGAAGCCCATCGCGGATTTCGGCGGCACGTCCCGACCGTCGGTCACTGCATGGATGACCACCGGAACGCCACGGGTCGCGATGGCGCGGGCCGCAGCGATGACGTGCTGGATATGGCCGTGGACACCGCCATCCGAGACGACCCCCATCAGATGCGCAGTGCCACCACTGGCCTTCAGCTTTTCGATAAAGGCGCCGATACCGGTATTCTCGTAAAAGCTGCCATCCTCGATGGCGAGATCGATCTGGCCCAGGTCCATCGCGACCACCCGACCAGCGCCGATATTGGTGTGGCCGACCTCCGAATTGCCCATCTGCCCCTTGGGCAGACCGACATCGGGGCCGAAGGTCACCAGCGTTCCATGCGGGCATTCGCGCATCAGCCGGTCGAAATTCGGGGTATTGGCCTGATCCGGCGCGCTTTGCTCGGGCCGCGACGAGATGCCCCATCCATCGAGGATGCAAAGGACGACGGGTTTCGGATGGGTCATGCGCGCCTCATTCTCGGGTCGTGACGCTTCTACGATCCTGCGGCGCGCGGGGCAAGTTCGGTGCAGGTCTTACCCATATTCGTGAATCCTCGCACCATTCGCGAGTGGAGAGGTCGCATTGGGTATTTGCGAAACAGTGAAGCCGTGAAGGGGGCAGCCCGAGTTTCGGACTTCACCGTTTTTCAAATACCCCAGCAGCGGTCCGGGCCGGGCGAACCGGTCGCTGCTTCAGACCCGCGCTTCGGCGGCGATCTGGGCGGCGGTCTTGCGGCCACGCTCGGTCGCGGATTTCAGCTGTCCGCAGGCGGCCATGATATCCTCGCCGCGCGGGGTGCGGATCGGGCTCGCATAGCCCGCTTTGTGGACGATGTCGGCAAATGCCTCGATCCGTTCCCAGCTGGACCGCTTATAGGCGACGCCGGGCCATTCGTTGAACGGGATCAGGTTGATCTTGGCCGGAATGCCGCGGATCAGCTTGACCAGACGGCGGGCATCCGCATCGCTGTCGTTCACGCCGTCGAGCATCACATATTCAAAGGTGATGCGTTCCGAATTCGACAGGCGCGGGTATTCACGCAGCGCGTTCAGAAGCGTCTCGATGTTCCATTTCTTGTTCACCGGAACCAGCATGTTGCGGGTCTCGTCGGTGGTCGCATGGAAGCTGACGGCCAAAAGACAGCCGATTTCCTCGGCGGTCTTGGCGATTTCGGGAACGACGCCAGAGGTCGACAGGGTGATGCGGCGGCGGGACAGGCTGATCCCTTCGCCATCCATCACCACTTTCATCGCGTCACGGACATTGTCGAAATTGTAAAGCGGCTCGCCCATACCCATCAGCACGACGTTGCTGACAAGGCGCGTCTCGTCCTTGGGCGCGCCCTGGACCGGCCATTCGCCCAGGTCGTCGCGCGCGACCATGACCTGACCCACGATTTCCCCCGCGGTCAGGTTGCGCACCAGCTTCTGGGTGCCGGTGTGGCAGAAGGAACAGGTCAGCGTGCAGCCGACCTGGGACGAGATGCAAAGCGTGCCGCGCGATTCCTCGGGAATATAGACCGTCTCGACCTCATGCCCGCCGGCGATGCGCAGCAGGTACTTGCGGGTGCCGTCGGCCGAAACCTGACGGGTCACGATTTCGGGGACCGCAATCTCGAACCGCTCGGCCAGGAAGGCGCGATAATCCTTCGCCAGGTTCGTCATCTGTGCAAAGTCGCGTACGCCCCAGTGATAGACCCACTGCCAGATCTGGCCGACGCGCATCTTCGCCTGCTTTTCGGGCGTCCCGGCCTCGACCAGCGCGTCGCGCAACTGGTCGCGGGTCAGGCCCACGATGTTCTTCAGCGCCGTTTCCGGCAGCTTGCGCGGGATGGTCAACAGGTCCTGGGTGATCGGGGCGGTCATGGCTTGGGCGTCCGGGGCGGATGGGGGAAGGCCGTTATATAGGGTAAACGAGCCAAAAAGAAAACAGGGGCCCAAGCCCCTGTTCACGAGAATCTTCGGCAAATCGGGACCGCGAGGCCTATTTGCAGCTGGTCTGGGCCTTGTTGGTCATCGCGGTGATGCCCGACAGGCTGAACGTGTCCTTGGTCACGGTGCCGCGGGCCGAGCGTCCGGTCAGCACTGCGGTCGAGCCGCCGCGCAGGGCCGTGATCAGCTTGCCGTCTTCTGCGGGCGAACCGGTCCAGGCGCTTTCACCCTCGGTGAACAGCTTGAAGGTGTTACCGCCGATATTCACCTCGACCGCCGAATCCGGGGCAAAGGGATAGCCGCCCGAGAACGAAACCTCGCCCGACTGGCCGGGACGATAGGCGATGTACAGGCGGATATCGCCGCGGGACACTTCCTTGGGGCTGCCGCTCGAGTCCGTGTTCTGGGACGATTTCGGTGCGGAAACGGCCCAGCACTCTTTCGGGCTGGAGGCCGAAAAAGCCGTCCAGTCGCCCTGGGTGCCGATCACGTTCGTCGAATCCTGCGCGAATACGGGCGCAGAAAGGGCGATTGCGAAAGCGGCGGCTGCCGCCGCCACATGCGGGGCGGATTTCAACATGCTCTGGCCTCCTGCCATGGTCCGGTTTATCCGGACTTGTTGCCGATGTCGGTTGTGGATTCAACCATCCGGCTTAAGGATAACGCAAAAATCGACGCGCAAAAAAGCCCCCTTGCGGGATATCGCGTGATTGTCAGAGGAAAACTGTCCATGACTGCGGCCAATCTGATCGAATTATGGCGTGGCGGCCTGCTTGAAAGCCTGCATCGCGGCCATGCCGTCGTCGCCGATGCCAATGGTATCGTCGAGGCTTGGGGCGATCCGGGAACGGTGATCTTTCCGCGATCCTCATGCAAGATGATCCAGGCGCTGCCGCTGGTCGAAAGCGGAGCGGCCGACCGCGCCGGACTTGGTCCCGAACAGTTGGCGCTTGCCTGTGCCAGCCACAATGGTGCGCAGATCCATGTCGGTCGCGTTGCCCATTGGCTGAAAGGGCTGGGACTGGACGAGCCCGACCTGCGCTGCGGCAGCCACCTGCCCAACGACCCGGACGAGCGCAAGCGCCTGATCTGTTCGGACAGCGAGCCCTGCCAGTTGCACAACAACTGCTCGGGAAAGCATGCGGGGTTCCTGACACTGAATCAGGTGCTTGGCGGCGATGCCGATTATGTCGAGATCGACCATCCGGTGCAGAAGGCCGTGCGCTCCGCCTTTGAGGAGACGACCGGAGAAGAGGCTGCGGGCTGGGGTGTCGACGGCTGCTCGGCACCCAATTTCGCTTGCAGTGTCGCTGGGTTGGCGCAGGCGATGGCGGATTTCGCCGATCCGCGTCCCGGTCTGCGCGGGGATGCGCAGCGGCGGCTGGTCCAGGCGATGATGGCCCATCCCGAACTGGTCGCCGGCGAAGGGCGGGCCTGCACCGAAATGATGCGCGCCCTGGGCGGTCAGGGCGCAGTCAAGACCGGGGCCGAGGCGGTCTTCGTGGGTATCCTGCCGGAACGCGGCCTTGGGATCGCGCTGAAGATCACCGATGGCGGCACCCGCGGGGCCGAGGCGGCGATTGCCGCATTGCTGGTCCATCTGGGCCTGCTGCCCGAGGACGCGCCGGTCATCCGCCGTCACCTGACCGGTCCGCTGACGAATTGGCGAGGGCGCGTCATCGGCGAGTTGCGGCGCTCTCCCGGTTTTCCGCAGTAAGGGAAGATCACGACGAATCAGGGATCGGGGCGGGGCCGACCCTGCCCGGTCGTTGCGCAGTCTGCCCCATCCTTGACCGGGATGCGCGGCAGAGTGCCCAGGGGCGGTCGATCGGCGGGATGAAATCCGCCGAAAACCCGCCTGAGGCTGCCCCTGCGTCGTGGCAGCGTCGCATCCGTGGCATAAGGCTTGCACAGTCCGACGGGTCTTGGCTTCGCAAGGAGGATGCGCGATGGCGACACTTTCCTACAGGGTTTACTCGGTCATCTATGCCGACATGCTGGCGGATATCGCCGACACGCTGGATGACCAGCTTGATCGGCTGAGTTCGCTGAACACGCGCGACGGAACGATGGGCAACGATGCCCTTTACGGGGGATCCGGGGATGAAGGCCTGCTTGGGCTGGCCGGAAACGACCAGATCTTTGGCAAGGGCGGGATCGACTTCGTTTCGGCCGGCACCGGGGATGACAGCGTCTGGGGCGGCACCGGCGGAGATTTCCTGTTCGGCGATCTTGGGAACGACAAGATCTGGGGGCAGGAAGGGAACGACTTCATTTCCGGAGGAACTGGCAATGACACCGTCTTTGGCGGGGTCGGAAATGACAGCCTGTTCGGGGTCGAAGGCAATGACAGCCTGATGGGCGAGGCTGGCAACGATTCCCTGCATGGCGGCTATGGCAATGACTTCGTCGCCGGAAATGCGGGTAACGACACGCTGCATGGCGATTTTGGTGACGATACGCTGAGCGGCGGTGCCGGCAACGACTCCATGCTGGGTGGCTGGGGGCATGATGCCTTTGTCTTCGACGGCGGCAAGGACGTGATTCGCGATTTCGAGACCGGGTTACGCGCCGATGGCAGCTCGACCGGCGCCCCGGCGGAAAGCGTCACCGTCGATATCGATTGCGTCGACAATTTCGGCGACCTGATGGATGCCGCCACCCAGGTCGGCAAGAACGTCGTCTTCAACTTCGGCGATGGCAATGTCCTGACGCTGCAGGGCGTGCCGATGGCGCAGCTTGAATCCTCGATGTTCGATTTCGTCTGACGGGGACGGGTCCGGTCAGAGAAGTTGCCAGATCAGCCGCAGCGCCAGCGCCGTCGAGGTGATGACCAGAAGCGGCTTGATCACTCTTGCGCCGATCCGCATGGCAAGGCGTGCGCCCAGCATCGCTCCTGCGATCTGGGCCACGGCCATGACCGCCCCCAGCGCCCAAAGCGGCTTGCCGACCAGCGCAAAGGCCACCAGCCCGCCCAGATTCGACGCAAAGTTCAGCAGCTTGGTATGGGCCGTCGCCTTCAGCACGCCGTAACCGGCAAGCAGGACGAAGCCCAGCATCAGGAACGACCCGGTTCCCGGTCCGACCAGTCCGTCATAAAACGCGATGGCGGGCACGAAGCTGGCGGTGAAGACGGCAGAGGACATGCGCCGATGGCGGTCGCGGTCGTCCAGCCCCGGCTTCAGCGCGAAGAAGACCGCAATCCCGATCAGCAGCACCGGCAGGCCATAGCGCAGCGCGTCGGTCGGGATCGAGGTGACGAAAAACGCCCCCGCCAGTCCCGCGACAAAGGCGACGACGGCCGCGATCTTCTGCTGGCGCAGGTCGACGAGGCCGCGACGGGCATAGGAGATGCAAGCAGTCGCGGCACCGAAGACGCCCTGCACCTTGTTCGTCGCCAAGGCCTGGGCCGGGGGCAGGCCCGCAAGCATCAGGGCGGGCACCGTGATCAGTCCGCCACCGCCGGCGATGGCATCGACGAAACCGGCGGCAAAGGCGGCGCCGGTCAGCATCAGGACAAGGTGGAGGGAGAGATCGAACATGGCGCGTCGTCTTTGGTCCCGGCGCGACGGATTGTAAAGGTCGCGCCAACCGCAGCGTTGCAATGGGTATTTGGAAAACGGTGAAGCTGCTTGGTCCGTGCCCAGCCCCTAGCTGCGGGGATGGGCGGCGCGATAGACCGAAAGCAGCCTTGCGTCATCGACCCCGGTATAGACCTGCGTGGTCGACAGGCTCGCATGGCCCAGAAGTTCCTGGATCGTCCGCAGATCGCCCCCGGCGGCGAGCAGATGGGTGGCAAAGGAATGGCGCAGCGCGTGAGGCGTCGCGGTCGGCGGCAGGCCCAGCGACTGCCGCATGGTGCGCATCGCGCCGGCCAGGACCGAGGGGTTCAGCCTTGCCCCCCTTGCGCCACGGAAAAGCGGTGCGTCGCCTTGCACCGGCCAAGGGGAAAGACGCAGGTACTCGGCGATCGCCGCGCGCGCCACGGGCAGGACCGGAACCTGACGTTCCTTCTGTCCCTTGCCGCGTATGGTCAGGGCTTCGCGCAGGGGCCAGTCCGAGCCGTCAAGCTGCAGCGCCTCGGAGATCCGCAGGCCGCAGCCGTAAAGCAGGGTCAGGACCGCGGTGTCGCGCGCCGCGATCCAGGGTTCGCGATGGCTTTCCGCGGCGATGTCGAGAAGCTCCAGCGCCTGTTCGGGGGCAAGCGGACGCGGCAGTGAGCGGGTGAATTTCGGCCCGCGCGATGCCAGCGCCTTCGAGGCGTCGAAGCCGTGGCGGTCCGACATCCAGCGGATGAAGCTGCGCACTGCCGACAGCCGGCGCGCGAGAGAGCGCGCCGAAAGCCCACGTCCGCGTTCGGCCGCGGCAAAGGCGCGCATGTCGGATTGTGTCAGCTGACCCAGCGTCTGCGGCAGGGCAGGGGTGGCGTGATAGCCGCCAAGAAAGGACAGGAACGCCAGCAGGTCCGCCTGATAGGCGACGATGGTGTGATGGGAACGGTCTCGGGCCGCGCGCTCGGCATCCAGCCAGCGTTGCAATTGCTCGGCCATCATCGGGGCCAGGGCCAGCGGTGGCGTGGCCCCTTGGGTCATTCGCGCAGCCAGGAGATCAGGACCAGCCGGAAGGCCTGGCTGAAGAAGCGCAGCAGATCGGTGCCCTGCGCCGGGGTAAAGCGCCCCGCCTCGGCCGAACCGATCAGAAGCAGCGCCGGGAAGCGGCCGGGGCCAAGGTCGATCGGCAGCAGCGCCTCGGATTTGATCGGTGCGCGGGCATCGCCGTGATGGGGCAGCGATTCCCCGGCGACGGCGCGCAGGATGATGTCATCGGCGCGCGGTGCCCGCCGTCCGCCGGACAGCATCGCCGCAATCGTGCCTGCGGGCACGATGGTCAGCGGACCGGCCAATTCGCGCGCCGGCTCGACCGAACCCGATTCCATGATCAGGTGCAGCGTTTCGACCCGCAGAATTGGGGCGACCGCGGATTCCAGATTTTCCAGGAATGCCGCGAAATCCATGGGCTCCAGCAGGGACAGCACCGCGCGATGCACGGTGTTCATCCCCGACTGGTTTTCATAGGCGGTGGAGATGACCGTTTCATGGGTCTCCTCCAGCCGGTCGAGGCGGCTTTCCAGCGCCTGCATGGCGCGGCCGCGAATGTCGATGACATTCTCGCCCCGGTCGGCCTCGCGCGCGCCGATCAGCGCGCGCATCAGGTCTCGGTCAGAAAGGATCAGTTCGGGCCGGGCCAGAAGCCGGGCGCGCAGATCCTCGGGAAGATCGACGGCCTGATCCCCGCTCATCAGCCGATCTTCTGCCCGGTCTTGGCCCAGTCGGCGTCGAATTGCGCCAGGCCCTTGTCGGTCAGAACGTGATTCGCCATCGCCTTGATGACGGACGGCGGCGCGGTGATGACATCGGCGCCGATACGGGCGGCGTCGGTGATGTGGTTCACCGAACGGATCGAGGCAGCCAGGATCTCGGTCTTGAAATCGTAGTTGTCATAGATCGTGCGGATGTCCTCGATCAGCTGCATGCCGTCCAGGTTGATGTCGTCCAGACGGCCGATGAAGGGGCTGATGAAGGTCGCGCCCGCCTTGGCGGCCAGAAGCGCCTGCGCCGCGCTGAAGCACAGCGTGACGTTGACCATGTGACCTTCCGAGCTGAGCGCCTTGCAGGCTTTCAGCCCGTCCCAGGTCAGCGGCACCTTGACCGCGATGTTCGGCGCGATCTCGGCCAGATGCTTGCCTTCGCGGATCATGTCGGCGGCGTCCTTGGCGACGACTTCGGCGCTGACCGGGCCAGTGACGATGCCGCAGATCTCTTTCGTGACCTCGACGATGTCGCGGCCCGATTTCAGGATCAGCGAGGGGTTGGTGGTGACGCCATCGACCATACCCAGGTCGTTCAGTTCACGGATGGCGGCGGTGTCGGCGGTATCGACGAAGAATTTCATGGCAATGGCCCTTGTTGCGGCTTTGATGCAGGGTTTAGCCCATAAACCGCTGCGGGTGAAGTCCGGGCGGGCGGCTTGCGGCCCGACGACGCACCGTGCCAGTATCCGCGCGATGCTCAAAGCCGTGCCCGCCCTGTTCCCGTTCCGAACCCGCCTGATCCTGGGATGAGCAGGCCGCTGTTCTATCCCCACGGTGCACGCATCGCCGTGCTGACGCAGGAAGTCGTGGGCGTGCTGGATTATCTGGCCCCCGAGGGCGGCGTGCGGCTGGGTCAGCTTGTCGTCGTGCCGCTGGGACCGCGTCGGGTCATGGGCGCGGTCTGGGGACAGGGCATGGGCGATTTCGACATGGCCAAGCTGCGCCCTGTCGCGCGGCTGATCGACGCCCCCCCGCTTGCGCCCGAGATGATCGAGTTCCTGACCCGGATGGGCGAATATACCCTGACGCCCTTGCCCTCGATGCTGCGCATGGCGACGCGGGCGCCGGATCTGGACCAGCCCCCCTCGGCGCGGCGGATCATCCACAGGGCGGGGCCGCCGCCCGATCGGATGACCGATGCCCGCGCCGCCGTCCTGCGGGTGATCGAGGATCACGGCGGTGCCGGTTTCGCGCCGGGCGAGTTGGCGCAACTGGCGGGGGTCACCGGCAGCGTGGTGCAGGGCTTGGTCAAGGCGGGGACGCTGGCCGAAACCCTTGCTCCCCGCGACACGCCCTATCCCCGGCTGGATCCCGACCTGCCCGGCAAGCCCCTTGCCCCGGACCAGGGCGAGGCGGCGGCACAGTTGCGCGATGCTCTGAAGACCCGACGCTATGGCACCACGCTTTTGCGAGGCGTCACCGGTTCGGGCAAGACCGAGGTCTATCTTGAGGCCGTGGCCGAATGCCTGCGGCAGGGGCGGCAGGCGCTGGTCCTGCTGCCGGAAATCGCGCTGTCCTCGGAGTTCCTGTCGCGGGTCGAGGCGCGATTTGGCGCGCGTCCCGGCGAATGGCATTCGGGTATCACCCGCACAGAACGCCGCCGGCTTTGGACCATGGCCGCGCAGCACCATGTCGGCATGGTGGTCGGCGCGCGTTCGGCCCTGTTCCTGCCCTTTGCCGACCTTGGCCTGATCGTAGTCGATGAAGAGCACGATTCCAGCTATAAACAGGAAGACGTCGTCTTCTACAGCGCCCGCGACATGGCAGTCCTGCGGGCCAGTATTGCCGGGGCGCAGGTGGTGCTGGCCTCGGCCACGCCCTCGGTCGAAAGCTGGGTGAACGCGGGGGCGGGGAAATACGCGCGGATCGACCTGCGGTCGCGCTATGGCACCGCGGACCTGCCCGAGATGGGGGCGATCGACCTGCGCGAATCCGAGATGGAGAAGGGGCGCTGGATCTCTCCCCGACTGGCCGCCGAGATCCGGGCGCGCAAGGGCAGGGGGGAGCAGTCGCTGCTGTTCCTGAACCGGCGCGGCTATGCCCCGATCACCGCCTGTCGGGCCTGCGGTCAGCAGGTCGGCTGCGACCAATGCGACGCCCGCATGGTCGAGCACCGCTTCCAGAATCGCCTTGTCTGCCACCAGTGCGGCGAAACGAAGCCGATCCCGGTCGCCTGCCCAAGCTGCGGGGTCGAGGGCAGGATGACCGCGATCGGTCCGGGGGTCGAGCGTCTGGCCGAAGAGGTGGCCGAGCGTTTTCCCGATGCCCGCGCAACGGTCCTGTCCTCGGACCTGTTCCACTCGGCCCGCGCACTGAAAGAGGCGATCGCCCAGATCAGCGCCGGGGAAACCGACATCATCATCGGCACGCAGATCGTGGCCAAGGGACACAATTTCCCACGCCTGACACTGGTGGGCGTGATCGATGCCGATCTTGGCCTGCAGGGCGCCGACATGCGCGCCGCCGAGCGCAGTTTTCAGTTGATGCGCCAGGTGGCGGGGCGCGCGGGCCGCGAAGGGGGCGACGCGCGGGGGCTTGCGCTGCTTCAGACCCACCAGCCTGCGCATCCCGTGATCCGCGCCATCCTGTCGGGCGAGGACGAGGCGTTCTGGGATGCCGAGGCTGCGCAGCGGCAGCAGGCCGGGATGCCGCCCTTTGGCCGGTTGGCCGGGATCATCCTGTCACATCCCGACCAGTCGGCGGTCGAGAATCATGCCCGCGAAATGGCCCGTCGCGCCGATCCACTGCACCAGATCGGGGCCGAGCTTTGGGGTCCGGCGCCCGCACCCATTGCCCGCGTCCGGGGCCGCTATCGTGTCAGGATGCTGATCCGTGCGCCCCGGCAGGCGCCGGTGCAGACGGCGATTTCGCGTTGGCTGGCGCTGGCGCCGAAGCCACCCTCGAACCTGCGGCTGTCCGTGGACATCGACCCGCAAGGCTTTCTCTGACGGTCGCGCACGGGCGGCAACCTGCCCGCGGTTGCGGTGCGCCGGGCTTTGCGTGCTAGGCTGGGGCGGAATGCAACCGGGACGAAGGTGACGCATGACCGACAAGACAACAGCGAAAACGCAGCCTGTCCTGCTTTCGGGTGGCAATCCCCAGATTCCCAAGGGCTATGGTGACGGACCGGTCCAGGATTACATCGCGGCCATGCCGGGCTGGAAAAGCGGGGTCGGCGCCTGGCTTGACGGGCTGGTCGTCAGGACGGTGCCGGATGTGCAAAAGGCTGTGAAATGGAACTCACCCCTTTACGGGATGGACGGCCAGACCTGGTTCCTCAGCCTGCATTGCATGACGAAATACATCAAGGTCGCCTTCTTCCGCGGGGCCGAGCTTGAGCCGGTGCCGCCGGTCGCCTCGAAGCAGGCGCATGTGCGCTATGTCCATATCCAGGAAGGCGAGACACCCGACGAGGCGCTGTTTGCCGAATGGATCAGGCAGGCAAGCAAACTGCCGGGCGAGAAGATGTAGCCGGCGGGCATCCGACCCCACATGGCAAATTGCCGATGGCCGAAGCAAGATCATGGGCGGAAGCCGCGGTCCGCTAAAGTTCTTGCCGGTCCAGGATACCTGCCAGCACCCCGGCCAGACGGTTGGCCCAGACAATCTGGCCCGCCTCGTCCTCGATCAGGTCGTTGCAGATCTCGATCAGGACGTTCGGGCGACCATGCGCCAGCGCGTGCTTGTCGATGGAATCGCCGTCGAGATGGCCGGAATAGGGCTCGTTCTCGCCCGTGATCCAGCCCTTGTCGCGGCATTCGCGGACCAGCGCGGGGCCAAGGCGGTCGTCGCGATGCGAATAAAGGATGCCCACCGCCCAGGGACGGCGCGGGCGGCCGCGCAATTGGCGCGTGAAGCTGTGGATGGCGCAGATGGCGCGGCGCGGATGAGTATCGGCGAGCCGGGCATAGGCGTCGTGATAGGGACGGTAAAGCCGGTCCAGCCGACGCTCGCGTTCCGCCGTGTCCATGACGCGGTTCGCGGGGATGACGGTTCCGTCATAGATCCGCATCAGCAGGGTCGGATCATCCTCGCCGCGATTCGGATCGATGACCAGACGCGAGAAATTCGACAGGATGCCGGGCGCGTCCAGCCGGTCGGCCAGATGCCGCGCCAGTCCCGCCGCGCCCACGTCAAAGGCGATGTGGCGGGCCATGTCCTCGGCCGCGATGCCCAGATCGCCGCCATTGATCCAGTCCGGCACCCGGTTCGACGCGTGGTCGCAGGTGACAAGCCAGCGCGATTTCCGGTCGCGTCCGATGGTGGTAAAAGCTGCTACCGTCATGGTCCCTTCGCCTTGCATGCGGCAAGGTTTAGTGCAAGCCCTGATCCGGGCACAGTTGCCGCGACGCGGTGCATGGGTTTATACAGCGTCTGCTAGCGCAAACACGACGGAGAAACGGATGAGACGCCACCGCAAGGTCAAGATCGTTGCAACCCTTGGGCCATCGTCCAGCGACTTCGACACCATCCGCCGCCTGTTCGAGACGGGCGCGGACGTGTTCCGGCTGAACATGAGCCACGGAACGCATGCCGAGCAGAAGGCCCGCTATGACATCATCCGCCGGGTCGAGGCCGAATCGGGCCGCCCGATCGCGGTGCTGGCCGATTTGCAGGGGCCGAAACTGCGCGTTGGCGCCTTTGCCGATGGGCCGCATGATCTGCAGGCCGGTCAGGCGTTCCGCTTTGACCTGGACGACGCGCCCGGCACGCCCGCCCGCGTCCAGCTGCCTCATCCCGAGATTTTCGCGGCGCTTGAACCCGGCTCCGAACTTCTGGTCAACGACGGCAAGATCCGCCTGAAGGTCGAAAGCTGTGGTGCCGATTTCGCCGAGTGCGTGGTGACCGTGGGTGGGGCGATCTCGAACCGCAAGGGCGTGAACGTGCCCGACGTGGTCCTGCCGCTGGCCGCGCTGTCCGACAAGGACCGCGAAGACCTGGAATTCGCCTGCCAGCTTGGCGTCGACTGGCTGGCCCTGTCGTTTGTCCAGCGGGCCGAGGACGTGATCGAGGCGCGCAAGCTGGCCAATGGCCGCGCCGCCATCCTGTCCAAGATCGAAAAGCCCGCCGCGGTCCGCGCCTTTTCCGAGATCCTCAAGGTCTCGGACGGGATCATGGTGGCGCGAGGCGACCTTGGGGTCGAACTGCCGGTCCATTCCGTGCCGCCGATCCAGAAGCGCCTGACCCGTGCCTGCCGCGCGGCGGCCAAGCCGGTGATCGTCGCGACCCAGATGCTGGAATCGATGATCGAAAGCCCGATGCCGACGCGGGCCGAGGTGTCCGATGTCGCGACCGCGATCTATGAAGGCGCCGACGCGATCATGCTGTCCGCCGAAAGCGCCGCCGGGGCCTATCCGATCGAGGCGGTGGCGACGATGGACAATGTCGCCCGCTCGGTCGAGACCGATCCCACCTATCGCGAGATCATCGAAAGCTCGCGCTCGGCCAAGCGCCAGACCGTGGCCGACGCCATCGTCGCCGCCGCGCGCGAGATCGCTGAAACGACCGACATTTCCTGCATCTGCGCCTTTACGCAATCGGGCACCACGGCCAGCCTGATCGCACGCGAACGTCCGCGTGTGCCGATCATTGCCATGTCTTCGGAAACGCCGACGCTGCGGCGGTTGTGCCTGACCTGGGGGACGCATTGCGTGCTGACACCCTCGCTCGAGCGGTTCAAGCAGGCAGTCGTGAACGCGGCCAAGGCAGCGCGCGACTTCGGTTTTGCCGACGAGACGAACCAGATTGTCGTCACCGCAGGCGTGCCTTTCAATCAGGCCGGCACCACGAACATCCTGCGCATCGCCCCCTGCGACGAACGCTTGATCTATCGCACCGATCCAGAATAGGTCCTAGGATCAGACGGATCAGCGAAGGCGAGGGAACGGCGCGATGATCGATATTCTGCTCCTAGCGGGCGTTGCCCTGTGCATCCTGTCGGTGCTGCTGGCGATCTTGGCGCTGGCCCGGACACAAGCCCCGCGCGGGGCGGCGATCTCGCTGGTGCTGGGTTTGCTGGTGCTGCTGGCGACCAACGCGCTTGACGACCGCCCGCTAAGCCTGAACAGCGTCGCGCAATCCTGGTTCCGCGTGACCAGCGGCCAGCTTTCGCCGACGACCTCGACCGACGCACCCGCCGCTGATGCTCCGGCGGCAGGTGCCCCGACTACCGGCCAGTCCAGCCAATAGGGCTTGCCTTTTCGCCCGCGCACCCGTATAGGGCGCGCTTCCACCCGCACGGCCGGCCAATATGGCATTGCCGAGTCGTGCGTTCACTCTGACCGCAAGGAGAGTAAAATGCCGAAGATGAAGACCAAAGCGGCCGCGAAAAAGCGGTTCTCGTTCACGGCCTCGGGCAAAGTCAAGGCTGGCCCGGCCGGCAAGCGCCACGGCATGATCAAACGCTCGACGAAATTCATCCGCGATGTGACTGGGACCATGATCCTGTCCGATGCGGACGCGAAAATCGTCAAGAAATACATGCCCTACAACCGCTAAGGAGAACCAGACATGTCACGAGTCAAGTCGGGAAAAGTCACCCACGCCCGCCACAAGAAGGTTCTTGACGCGGCCAAAGGCTATTACGGCAACCGTTCGCGCAACTTCCGTACCGCCACCCAGGCTGTCGACAAGGCGAACCAATACGCCACCCGCGACCGCAAGAACCGCAAGCGCAACTTCCGCGCGCTGTGGATCCAGCGGATCAACGCCGCCGTCCGCGCCGTGGATGCGGAAATGACCTATTCGCGCTTCATCGCGGCGCTGGCCAAGGCCGGCATCGAGGTGGACCGCAAGGTTCTGGCCGACCTGGCCGTGCACGAGCCCGACGCTTTCGCTGCGGTCGTGGCCCAGGCCAAGGCAGCCGCCTGATCGCTTTCGTCTGAAAAAGACGGAACGTGAATGAAACCCGCGCCCCAGGCGCGGGTTTTTTCGTCATGGACGATCTTGCCGCACCCCAGCTGAGCGAACAAAGTTCCCGCTATCCGGCCCGTGTCCCCTTGGGGCGCAGGCCGCTTGGCATACTGGGCTCGGCGCTGGTCGCGCGGCGCAACGTGCTGGAACTGATCCCCGAGATTGCGACGCGCCAGCCCATGGTTTCAGGCCGGACCGGCAAGCGCTGGCACATGGTCATGGATCCCGGCGCGCTGGCCATCGTTCTGAAGGACCGCGTCGACGATTACCCGAAATCCGTCGTGACCAAGCTGCTTCTGGAACCTGCCATCGGCCAGTCCCTGTTTGTCGCCGAGGGGGCGCATTGGCGCTGGCAGCGCCGGGCTGCCGCGCCCGCGTTTGCGCAGCGCCATGTCGAAGCCCTGGCCCCGGTGATGACCGCCGCGGCCGAAGCGAGTCGGCGCCGCCTTGCCTCGGCCACGGGGCCAGTCGACGTCTTTGCCGAGACCGTCGCCGCGACCTTCGAGGTCATCTCGGACGTGACCTTTTCCGGGGGCGAGGGGTTTGATCGCGACGCGGTCCACCAGGCGATCGATTCCTATATCTCCAGCGCGGCGCGGCTGTCGGTCATGGACATCCTGGGACTGCCCGGCTGGATCCCGCGCCCTGGCCGCGTGCGGTCGGGCAGCGATCTCAAGCGGATGAAGCGGGTCGCGGACGATGCCATCCGTGCCCGGTCGCAGTCGGGGCAGCGGCCGACGCCCGATCTTCTGGACCTGCTGCGGGCCGGGCAGGACCCCGAGACGGGCCGCGCCATGTCGACGGGCGAGCTGCGGGACAACCTGCTGACCTTCATCGTTGCCGGGCACGAGACGACGGCGCTGACGCTGGCCTGGGCGCTTTACCTGCTGGCCTTCGATCCTCAGGTGCAGGACCGCGCCGCGGCCGAGGCTCGCGGTGTTCTGGGCGCGCGCGCGGCCACCGCGGCCGATGTTCCGCGCCTGCCCTATCTGCGCCAGATCGTTGACGAGGCGTTGCGACTTTACCCGCCCGCGGCCTTCCTGTCGCGGACGGCGCTGATCCATGACCGCCTGTGCGGGCGCGAAGTCAGGCCCGGCGACACCATCATGCTGCCGGTCTATGCGCTGCACCGCCACCATATGCTGTGGGAGGATCCGGATCGCTTCGACCCGGACCGCTTTGCGCCCGGCGCGCCACGCGACCGCTTTGCCTTCCTGCCGTTCGGGGCGGGGCCAAGAATCTGCATCGGCGCAAGCTTTGCGGTGCAGGAAGCGGTTATCATCCTGTCCACACTGGTCGCGGGCCTGCGCTTCGGCCTGACCGCGCGCGCGCCCGAGCCGCGCATGATCCTGACCCTTCGACCGCATGGCGGTGTCTGGCTGACCGTTACACCGCGCTAGGGCAAGCCCCCCGGCAAGACGGGCATCGTTGCACTGCCGGGCACGATCCCCTATGTCACCTGCGACAATCCCGAGCCGCGATGACCGTCCCGCCCCGCGCCGGGCGCCCGCAGGCCAATCTGGAAGCAAGACGTGATCACGATCTACCACAAGCCGAACTGCTCGACCTCGCGCAAGGTCTTGCAGATGATCCGGGACGCCGGGCATGAGCCGCGCGTCGTAGACTATATCCAGCAGGGCTGGGACCGGGACGAGCTGGCGGCGCTGCTTGGCGCGGCCAGCCTGACGCCCACGCAGGCGCTGCGCGTCAAGGGCACCGACGCGGCCGAACGCGGGCTGGTCGGGGCCGATGACGCGACGATCCTGGATCACATGGTGCAGAACCCGATCCTGGTCGAACGCCCGATCGTCGCGGGCCCCCTGGCGACGCGCCTGTGCCGGCCGGTCGAACGCCTGTCCGAAACCTTCTGAGGCCCCGCACTTTCGCAATCCGCCCGTGCGTGATAAGGCGCGCGGGAACCGCAAGGAAAGCCGCCATGTCCGATCTGACCACCCTTCGCCAGTCCTATCTCGACCGTATCGCGGGCGCCGCCGATGGTGACTCGCTTGAACAGGTCCGCCTGGGTGCCCTTGGCAAGAAGGGCGAGATCAGCGGCATGATGAAGGAACTGGGCCGCATGACGCCGGAAGAGCGTCAGACCCGCGGTGCCGACCTGAACCGCCTGAAGGACGAGATCGACGCCGCGCTGCGCGCCCGCAAGCAGGGGCTTGAGGATGCGGCGCTGGATGCCCGCCTGAAAGAGGAATGGCTGGACGTCACCCTGCCGGGCCGTCCGCGCCCGCAAGGCACCATTCATCCCGTCAGCCAGGTCACCGAAGAAGTCACCGCGATCTTTGCCGACATGGGCTTCCGCGTCGCCGAAGGGCCGCAGATCGAATCCGACTGGTTCAATTTCGACGCGCTGAACATTCCGCCGGAACACCCCGCACGGCAAGAGCATGACACCTTCTTCATGGCCCGCGCCGAAGGTGATGCCCGCCCCCCGCACGTCCTGCGCACGCATACCTCGCCGGTCCAGATCCGCGCCATGCAGGAAACGGGCGCGCCGATCCGCGTCATCGCGCCGGGGCGCGTCTATCGCATGGACATGGACCAGACCCATGCGCCGATGTTCCATCAGGTCGAGGGGCTGGCGCTTGGCCGCGACATTTCGATGGCGAACCTGAAATGGACGCTTGAGGAGTTCTGCCGCGCCTTCTTCGAACTGGACGAGGTCGAGCTGCGCTTCCGCGCCAGCCATTTCCCCTTTACCGAGCCCTCGGCCGAGGTCGATATCCGCTGTTCCTGGGAAGGTGGCAAGCTGACGCTGGGGCAGGGCAACTCGTGGATGGAGATCCTGGGTTCGGGCATGGTCCATCCCAAGGTTCTGGCCGCCGCCGGGGTGGATCCCGAACAATGGCAAGGCTTTGCCTTCGGCATGGGTATCGACCGCATCGCGATGCTGAAATACGGCATTCCCGACCTGCGCGCCTTCTTCGAATCCGACCTGCGCTGGCTTCGGCATTACGGTTTCGCCGCAGGTGACATGCCGACCGTGTCGGGCGGCCTCAGCCGATAAGGCCGAACCGGAGATCGACTAACGCCCGTGAACCCGCTTCACGGGCGTTTTGCATATCTGCCCCGTCCGGCGGCATTTCGCCCAATTGCGGGTTCCGTCGCGGAAGCTGGCGACCTTGTTATGCGCATTTCACGCAACGGGCTTTCACTTGATCCGGGAGTCGTGCAGCCTGCAACCGCTAGATGCGATTTCCGTCGACCCGAGCGGTCTGTTTTATGGAGAAGTAAGAATGGCAGACTATGTTATCGATGCCTCCACCTTTGGTTCCTACAATCAGGCCACGGGGGGAAGCGGTTCGGACGATACGGTCACGGTAAACATCGGCGAAGGTTTCTCTGGCACGATTAACGTTACCTCTGCACCTGCGGATGGCGAGATCGACACCGTGGTCGTCAATCTGCCGCCGGGCTGGTCGCTAGTCGAAACGGCGTCGACCGTCGATGATACCGAAACCCCTCCGCTGATTTCGACCGGCTATACCGTCGTTAACGCCGATGGTCAGGATGTCGGCACGATGGCCTTGCAGGGCAATGACATCACCATCTTCTGCTTCGCGCGGGGCACCCTGATCGAGACGCCCGATGGTCCCGTCGCGATTGAGGATCTGGTCGTCGGCGACATGGTCGTCACGCTGGACAACGGCATCCAGCCCATCCGCTGGATCGGGGCCCGCAAGCTGGGCTCTGGCGCGTTGATGCTGCATGCCAACCTGCGTCCGATCCGCATCCGCGCGGGTGCGCTGGGGGATGGTCTGCCGGTTCAGGATCTGGTCGTGTCGCCCCAGCATCGCGTGCTGGTCCGTTCGCGCATTGCGCAGCGCATGTTCGGCACGTCCGAGGTTCTTGTCGCGGCCAAGCAGCTTCTGGACCTGCCCGGAGTCGAGATCGCCTCTGATCTGGCCGAAGTCGAATATTTCCACATGCTGTTCGAACGGCACGAGGTGGTCATCGCAAACGGGGCAAAGACCGAGTCCTTCTATCCCGGTGGCGAGGCGCTGAAATCCGTCGGTCCGGCTGCGGCGGATGAGATCCTTGCCCTGTTCCCTGAACTGGCCGAGATGGACCATGTCCCCGCCCCGGCGCGTGTGCTGGCCTCGGGACGGCAGGGCCGCCGCCTTGCCGGGCGTCACGCGCAGAACGCGCGCGCGCTGGTCAGCTGACAGACCATGCCCGCCTTGCTCCATGCACGGGGCAGGGCGGGCATTCCACTGCTCAGGGGTCAGGCCCAGCTGGATCCCAACCGGCGGCGCATGTCATCCTTGTCGTCCTGGATCATGCCGGGGATCAGGAACAGGTCGATCAGCGCCCACAGGCAGACCAGACCGACCAGCGGCCAGCCGATCAAAACGGGCGTCAGCAGCCAGCCCAGCCCCCACATCACCAGCATGACGATGCCGCTGAACCAGCGGCCCAGATACATGCGGTGGGCAGCAAAGCCCCACAGCAGGATCGCCAGCAGATAGGCCACCAGCGGCGACTTCGCGTCATTCGCGACCCTCTGTTCGATCAGCAATTCCCTTTGGGTGTCCATCGACCTCGTATCCTTGATGTTTACACCATTAACATAGGGTGGGCCGGACCCAGCGCAAGGTCAGGGACCGAAGGAAAGCGCCGCCAACGCAGGGAATCCCGGCTCCGTCACGTCCGCGCGGCGCACCACCCTACCAATCCGCCGCGCCATGCGCTAAGGGACGCCAAACCCGACGGAGCCGCGCCATGAAATTCACCTTCTCCTGGCTCAAGGAGCATCTCGACACCACCGCCTCGCTTGATCAGATCACCGAGGCGCTGACCGATCTCGGCCTCGAGGTCGAGGGCGTGACCGATCCGGCCGCGAAGCTGTCGTCCTTTACCATCGCCAAGGTCATTGCGGCCGAGCAGCATCCCGATGCAGACCGCCTGCGCGTCTGCCGGGTGATGACGGACGAAGGCGAAAAGCAGATCGTCTGTGGCGCGCCCAATGCCCGCGAAGGCATCACCGTCGTGCTGGCGAAACCGGGCGACTATGTCCCCGGCATCGACGTCACACTCAGCGTGGGCAAGATCCGCGGCATCGAATCCCATGGCATGATGGCCTCGGAACGCGAGTTGGAGCTTTCCGACGAACATAACGGCATCATCGAATTGCCTTCGGGCGAAGTCGGTCAGAAATTCGTCGACTGGCTGGCCGCGAACCGCCCGGAGACGGTCGATCCGGTCATCGAGATCAAGATCACCCCGAACCGCCCCGACGCCCTTGGCGTCCACGGGATCGCCCGCGATCTTGCCGCGCGTGGTCTGGGCAAGCTGAAGCCTGTCAAGGACATCACGGTTCCGGGCAGCTTCCCGTCGCCGATCAAGGTCGTGATCGATGCCGAGGTCGCCGCGCGCGCGCCCTTCTTCTCGGGCCGCCTGATCCGTGGCGTGAAGAACGGTCCCTCGCCGGAATGGCTGCAAAAGCGCCTGACCGCGATCGGGCTGCGGCCGATCAACACGCTGGTCGACATCACCAACTTCTTCACCTTCGACCTGAACCGCCCGCTGCATGTTTTCGATGCCGCCAAGGTGCAGGGCGACCTGACGGTCCGCCCCGCGCGCGAGGGGGAAGAGCTTCTGGCGCTGGATGGAAAGACTTATGCCTTCGCCGCCGGAACCATGATCATCGCTGATGAGAATGGACCCGAAAGTATCGCCGGCATCATGGGTGGTGAACATTCCGGCTGTTCGGATGACACGGTCGATGTCTTCCTGGAAAGCGCCTATTGGGATCCGATCGCCATCGCGACCGTGGGCCGGGCGCTGAAGGTCAACTCTGACGCCCGCTATCGCTTCGAGCGCGGCGCGGATCCCAGCTTCACCCGTCCGGGGCTGGAGCTTGCAACCCGGATGATCCTTGATCTTTGCGGCGGCGAGGCTTCCGAGGTCGTTACCGCCGGCGCCGTTCCCGACACCACCCGCAGCTATCGGCTGGAGCCGGCCCGCGTCATCAGCCTGGTCGGCATGGACATCCCCGAGGCTGAGCAGCGCGCCACGCTGGAGGCCCTGGGCTTCCGGCTGGAAGGCGATCAGGCCTTCGTCCCCGGTTGGCGTCCCGACGTCCTGGGCAGCGCCGACCTTGTCGAAGAGGTCGCGCGCATCGCCTCGCTGACCAAGCTCAAGGGCCAGCCGCTGGCCCGTCCGCAGGCGGGTGTGCCGCAGCCGGTGCTGACGCCGCTGCAAAGCCGCGAAAAGGCCGCCCGCCGCATGGCGGCCAGCCTTGGTTACAACGAATGCGTGACCTACAGCTTCATCGACCAGCAGGCGGCGGTGCTTTTCGGCGGCGGCAGCGATGCCGTCCGCATCGAGAACCCGATCAGCAGCGAGATGACGCATATGCGTCCCGACCTTCTGCCCGGCCTGCTCGCGGCTGCGGCCCGCAACCAGGCGCGCGGCTTCATGGATCTTGCGCTGTTCGAATGCGGCCCGGTCTTTTCGGGCGGCGAGCCGGGCGATCAGGATCTGCACCTTGCCGGCATTCTCGTCGGCAATACCGCGCCCCGTGATCCTTTCGCCTCGCGCCGCAAGGTTGACATCTATGACGCCAAGGCCGATGCCGAGGCGATCCTGCAGGTCATCGGCGCGCCCGCCAAGGCCCAGATCAACCGCAAGCTTGACGCCTGGTGGCATCCCGGTCGCGCGGGCAATATCGCACTTGGACCGAAGGCGCTGGCCACTTTTGGCGAAATTCACCCAAAAATCCTGCGCCATTTCGGCATCAAGGGCGCTGCGGTGGGCTTCACCATCCGCATTGCCGCCGTGCCGCTGCCGAAGGTCAAGACGCCGTCTCGCCCCGCGCTGGAGCTTTCCGGCCTGCAGGCGGTGGAACGCGACTTCGCGTTCGTCGTCGATGCCGGGGTCGAGGCCCTGACGCTGGTCAATGCCGCTGCGGGCGCGGACAAGGCGCTGATCGAAAAGGTCTCGGTCTTCGACCAGTTCACCGGGTTGGAAGGCGGCCGGAAGTCGATCGCGATCACCGCCCGCCTGCAACCGAAGGACAAGACGCTGACCGACGCGGATATCGAATCCGTCAGCGCGAAGATCGTCGAAAAGGTGACCAAGGCCACCGGCGGCACGCTGCGCAGCTGATGTAAAAGGGCCGGGATCACACCCCGGCCTTTTCCATTTCAACGTTTACCAAATACCCCGGGGGAGGCGCGCGGCACGCGCGTCGGGGGCAGAGCCCCCAATCGCGGGTTCACGCCGCGCCGACCTCGATCCCCTTCTGCACGGCAGGGCGTGCCAGGAACCGTTCCAGATAGGCCTGGACGTTCCCCATCTCGGCCATGCCTGTTTCGGTCTCGGCCTCATAATTCACGCGGACGGTGCGCAACCAGGGGCCGATGGCCATGTCGGCGATGGAATATTCGCCGGTGATCCAGTCCTTGCCCTGCAACTGGCGGTCCAGCACGCCCAGAAGCCGCCGCGCCTCGGTGTAATAGCGGGTGCGGGGACGCGGATCCTCGATCTCCTTGCCCTTGTAGCGGTGGAAAAATCCGACCTGGCCGAACATCGGTCCGACGCCGCCCATCTGCCACATCAGCCACTGGATCGTGTGATAGCGCGCGGCACCCTCGCGCGGCAGGAACTTCCCGGTCTTGTCGCCCAGATAGATCAGCATGGCCCCCGTCTCGAACAGGCCGATCGGCTTTCCGTCCGGTCCGTTCGGGTCGATCATCGCCGGGATCTTGTTGTTCGGGTTCAGCGACAGGAACTCCGGCGTGAACTGATCCTCGGGGTCGCCGATGCTGATGCGATGGGCGTCGTAATCCAGCCCGCACTCCTCCAGCATGACCGAAGTCTTGATGCCGTTGGGGGTATTCAATGTGTAAAGCTGGATCACGTCGGGACGCACGGGCGGCCAGCGATGCGTGATCGGAAAGTCGGAAAGTGTAGACATCTTGGGAAGATCCTGAACAATCTTTGAGGGATGGTTGCCGCGGGGAACGCTTTGCCCCATCGGCGCGACAGGTCTGAGGAAAGGTAAGCACATGCTCAAGGAGTTCAAGGAGTTCATCGCCCGCGGCAATGTCGTCGATCTTGCCGTCGGCATCATCATCGGCGCCGCCTTCACTGCGATCGTCAACTCGCTGGTCACCGACCTGATCAACCCGATCATCGGCCTGCTGACCGGCGGTACCGATTTCAGCGGGCATTACGTGGTGCTCAAGGGTCAGGTTCCCGATGGCGCCAGCCTGAAGGCTGCGCGCGATTCCGGCGCCTCGGTCTTTGCCTGGGGTTCCTTCCTCTCCGCGATCATCAATTTCCTGATCATCGCCTGGGCGGTCTTCCTGCTCGTCAAGGCGGTGAACAAGCTGCAAAACAGCGTCGTCCAGAAAAAGGTCGAGGAAGCGGCCCCCGCCGGTCCGTCCGAGCAGGAGCTGCTGATCGAGATCCGGGACGAATTGCGCGCGAACCGCGCCTGATCCTCCGGCCAGCCGATGCGGGCGGCGTGCCGGGGCAGGGCGCGCCGCGCCCTGACGCTTGCAGCCCGGACCGGCTTGGGACATCATCCCGCATGCGGGCAGAAAACGGGCAGGCTCTTTCGACATGGGCGACATCGACGCAACAGATCGCCGCATCCTGACCGTTCTGCAGCGGGATGGGCGCATCACCAATGCCGAGCTTGCGGCCGAGGTCAGCCTGTCCCCCAGTGCCTGCCACCGCCGCGTCCAGCGGCTTGAGGAAATGGGAATGATCCGCGGCTATGTCGCGCTGCTGGATGCCCGCAAGCTGGAACGCCCGACAACCGTCTTTGTCGAGATCACCCTGTCCGGTCAGGCCGACGAGCTGCTCGAAGCGTTCGAGCGCGAGGTCCGCAAGATCCCCGACGTGCTGGAATGTCACCTGATGGCGGGATCGGCGGATTACCTGCTGAAGGTCGTGGCCCGCGACACCGACGACTTTGCCCGCATCCACCGCCAGCGCCTGACCAAGCTGCCGGGCGTCGCGCAGATGCATTCCTCGTTCTCGCTGAAGACGGTGGCCTTCACCACCGCGCTGCCGGTCTGAGCAAAGTAAAACCCCCGAGGCTGGGCCACGGGGGTTTTGGAAAACAAACGTGTCGCTTGTCTTACAGTGCGCCTTCACGTTGCGCTTTTTTGCGCGCCAGCTTACGGGCACGGCGGACGGCCTCGGCCTTTTCACGGGCCTTCTTGACCGAGGGTTTCTCGAAATGCTGCTTGAGCTTCATTTCACGGAACACCCCCTCGCGCTGAAGTTTTTTCTTCAGAGCACGAAGCGCCTGTTCGACGTTATTGTCGCGAACACTTACCTGCATGTGGTTGTCACCACCTTCCTAGGTTAAAGTTGATCTGAATTGCAGGAAGCGGCCTCATAACAGGGCGAATCGCTTTTGTCCAGATTTTCCCCGCGATCCGCAGGAGTGAAGAATGACGAATGAACGGGACAGGTTGATCGACGCGGCGCTGGTGCATGTCGTCTTCGACGGGATGAGCGACAAGGCCGTGGCTGCGGGTGCGCGCGACATCGGCCTGGCGCCCGGCCTGATTCGCGTCCACCTGCCCCGGGGCGGGGTCGACCTTGCCGCAGCCTATCACCGCCGCGGGGACGCGGCGCTGCGCGAATGGCTGGCGCGCGGCACGCTTCAGGGCCGTTTCCGTGACCGCATCACCGATGCCGTGATGCGCCGCCTGACCTCGACCGACCGCGAGATGGCGCGCGCCGGGGCCGTGGTCATGGCGCTGCCCCAGCACGCGGCGCTGGGTGCGCGGCTGATCTGGGAAACCGCGGATACGATCTGGGATGGCCTTGGCGACACGTCCGAGGACGTGAACTGGTATTCCAAGCGCGCCACGCTCTCGACCGTCTATGGCGCGACGGTGCTCTACTGGCTGGGCGACGATTCGCCGGGGTTTCAGGACACGCGCGCCTTCCTCGACCGCCGGATCGAGGGGGTGATGCGCTTCGAAAAGTTCAAGGGGCAGCTGGGCAGCCTGCCGGGCGTCGGTGCCCTTGGCGCCTTTGCGACCGGCTGGATCCGCGCCCCGCGCAGGCGGCCCGCGCCGGGTCATGTCTGCCACCCCGCCGCCGGACCCGAAGGGCGGGCCGACGCATGATCCCGGACATGATGCGGGCGGTCGCGATCACCGCGCCGGGGGCAGCCGATGTGCTGGAAGTGACGAAGCGACCGGTCCCGGTGGCGGGGCACGGTCAGATCCTGATCCGGGTCCATTGGGCCGGGGTGAACCGTCCCGATGTCTTGCAGCGCATGGGGGTCTATGCGCCCCCTGCCGGAGCGTCGGACCTGCCCGGCCTGGAATGCGCGGGCACCGTTGCCGCGATCGGTCCGGGGGTCACGCGCTGGAAAGTCGGCGACCGCGTCTGTGCGCTGCTTCCGGGGGGAGGCTATGCCGAATATGCGCTTTGTCCCGCCGATCACGCCCTGCCGGTTCCCGAGGGGCTGACCCTGCGCGAAGCCGCGGCACTTCCCGAAACCGCCTTTACCGTCTGGTCGAACGTGGTGACGCGCGGCAGGCTGAAGGGCGGCGAACGTTTTCTGGTCCATGGCGGCTCGTCCGGCATCGGCACGATGGCAATCCAAATCGCCCGCGCGCTTGGCGCAAGGGTCTGGGCCACCGCGGGCTCCGACACCAAATGTCAGGCCTGCGCGGCCCTGGGTGCCCGTGCGGTCAATTACCGCGACCAGGATTTCGTCCAGATCCTGCAAGAGGCAGGGGGCGCGGACCTGATCCTCGACATGGTGGGCGGCAGCTATATCGCACGGAACCTGAAGGCATTGGCGGATGAAGGGCGGCTGGTCCAGATCGCCTTCCTGTCCGGTCCCAAGGCCGAGATCAACTTCGCCCAGATCATGATGCGCCGCCTGACCGTGACCGGGGCCACGCTGCGCCCGCAATCCGACCTCGCCAAGGCCGTGATCGCCGCGGAGCTTGCCCGCGACCTCTGGCCGCTGGTCGAAACGGGGGCCGTGCGCCCGCTGATGGACAGCAGCTTTCCTTTGGCCGAGGCAGACGCGGCGCATCGCCGGATGGAAGGGGGCGACCATATCGGCAAGATCGTCCTGCGCGTAACCGAGGAATAGGGCGGCGCGCCCGGTTTCACCGTTTGCCAAATACCCCCGCCGGAGGCCGGCTGCGGCCCCGTCAGCGGGGCGCCGGCATCTGGATGCTGCCGCGGCAATCGCGCCGGCTGTCGGGCGCGCAGGCGCGGGGCTCCAGGTCGCGTGTCAGGCAGATGCGGACCTCCTGCAGGGCGCGGTCGCGGCAGGTGACGGTGATGCCGTCGCGGGTCATCGCCGGATTGGTCTCAAGAAACGCGGCCTCGACCACATCGGCGGGCAGGGTGACATCGCGCGACAGCCGCTGCAGGACGTCGGGCAGGTGAACGCGCTCTGCCGCCTCGCGCATCGTTGCGAAATAATCATGCGCCGACAGGCCCGAACAGCGGCCATGTTTCTTCCACTGGTACCAGGCCAGACCGCCCGAACCCATCAAGTTCGCCATCTGCCGGGTTTCGCGTCGGGACGGATCGCGCGCATCCGTGCGGCAATCCGAAGGCCAGCCCTGTTCGTGCTGGGGCCAAAGCCCGTGGACGGTGAAGCCAAGCGCGCGACCGGGATCGCATTGCCCGGCATCGTCGCGCCCCTTCTCTTGCGCGCACCAGCTGGGCGACCAGCTAAGCGACAGGACGTAATAGTCGAACTCTCCGGCCCGGTCCCTTTTTCGGTCCTGGGCATCGGCAGGGGCGGCGCAAAGCAGGGCGGCGGCAAGCAGAAGAAATCGCATCATGGCGCAAAACTAGCCCGGTCGCGCCAGCGGTGCCACGAAATTCAGGCTTTATTCCGGGCCCTGAAACGCCTATATACGCGGTCAATCCCCCCTGAAAATGGAATGGCGCCCGCCAAAAGCCGTTTTCCCGGCCGAAGAAGATATTGTTAAGGAGAAGGTCATGAATAAGCCGCTGATGGCCAAGGCCACCGCCGTCTGGCTGGTCGACAACACGACTCTCAGCTTCAAACAGATCGGCGACTTCTGTGGCATGCACGAGCTTGAAGTCCAGGGCATTGCCGACGGTGACGTGGCGGCAGGCGTCAAGGGCTTCGATCCGGTTGCCTCGAACCAGCTTGATCCGATCGAGATCGAGAAGGGTCAGAAAGACCCACGCTACAAGCTGAAGCTCAAGCACAACCCCGCCGCCGAGGGCGAGGAAAAGCGCCGCGGCCCCCGCTATACCCCGCTCTCCAAGCGCCAGGACCGTCCGAATGCGATCCTGTGGCTGGTCAAGTTCCATCCCGAACTGGCCGATGCCCAGATCGCCAAGCTGGTCGGGACGACCAAGCCGACCATCGCCTCGATCCGCGAGCGGACGCATTGGAATATCCAGAACATGCAGCCGATCGACCCGGTCGCCCTGGGCCTGTGCCGCCAGTCCGAACTGGACGCGGCCGTGCAGAAGGCCGCCAAGCGCAAGGCCTCGGAAGGCGGCGCGATGACCGATGACGAGCGTCGCAAGCTGCTGTCGACGGAAACCTCGCTCGCCATGTCGGACGAGCCGCGGATGCCCAGCTCGATCGCCGGTCTTGAGGGCTTCACCCTTGGCGGCTCGGACGAGAAGCCGAAGAAGGAAGAAAACCTCGACGCCGACAGCTTCTTCAACCTGCCCGCGCAGGATGACGACGCGGACGAGGACGAAGACGACAAGCGCTGATTCCGGGAACTCCAGCGCATTGCTCTGGAGTTTTCCGCATCCTGACCGTTCACGGCGGCCGTCGCCGTGAACCGCTTACCTCGGGGTTCATTTCGGGCGTTTCGCTGCGCTGCGGATACTGCCCATCAGCCCATCAGCAGGTTCATCGCGGCATTGAACGTCGCCTGAGGCATATTGGCCTGCTGGAAGGTGCTGTTGATGAAGATTGCGTTGTCCGCCATCCGCCTTGCCGCGATGATGTCGTTCATTGCCAGGCCCTGTATCACCATGACCTCGGCCTGCCCGGCATTGCCGCCGCCCCGATAGGCGTTGTAGTCCACACCGACGTTCGCGCGCGCCAGATAGACATGTCCGTGCGGTGTCGCAAACCCCTTTGCAATGCCTATATCCCTGGTGCAGGACACAAATCTTGTCGCGTGGGCGAATGCCTGATGGGCGTCGGGATCATGTGGATTGTGGACATATTCCTCCATGACTGTGGGACCGCGATGCGCGCTCATCGGCGTGCCGGGACCGACGGCCTGGGTCGGCAAAGCCTGACCGACGCGCTGCGAATAGAGCCCGCCAGCGGCCTCGATCGCCTGCGGCGTGCGGGTGTCGCCCCGCAGCACGATCTCGCTGCCGGTCACGGCTGACATCGGTATCGCGTGGACGGGATGGGCGACGGCCGATCTTGCGCGCGGGACGGCGACTTTCCAGGTCCGGTTATTTCTGGGGACGTTGGTGGCTGCTGGATTGTTGAGCGTGACCAGACCTGCCTGAGCCTGGGCATGAGCGTTTACGACATATTGGGGAGCAGGCACGAAAGGCATTCTCAGAACCTCCTACATGCATGCGCCCAACAGTCCGCCTCGGGCCGGGGGGTTGTCAAGCGGAGTGAACCAAGTGGTCCGACACCGCCTGACTGGGCCGTTCGTGCCAGAAAGTCAGACCGACAGGCAGATATACTTCATCTCAAGGTAATCCTCGATCCCGTGCCTCGATCCTTCACGGCCAAGGCCGGATTGCTTGACGCCCCCGAATGGCGCAACCTCGGTCGAGATGATGCCGGTATTCACGCCGACGATTCCGTATTCCAGCGCCTCCTGCACCCGCGTCACGCGCCCGATGTCGCGCGCATAGAAATAGGCCGCAAGGCCGAAGATCGTGTCATTGGCATGGGCCACGCCCTCGTCCTCGGTCTCGAAGCGGAACAGGGGGGCCAGCGGGCCAAAGGTTTCCTCGGTCGCGACCTTCATCGACTGGGTGATCCCGGTGACGACCGTGGGTTCGAAGAACAGCCCCTCCATCGGCTTGCCGCCGGTCAGGATCCGGGCGCCACCGGACAGCGCGTCCTGGATGTGGTCCTGAACCTTCTCGACGGCCTTTTTGTTGATCAGGGGGCCGGTCGTCACGCCTTCGGCCAGGCCGTCTCCCACGCGCAGCTTCTCGACCGCCGCTGCCAGCTTGTCGGCGAAGGCGTCATAGACACCGGCCTGCACATAGATGCGGTTTGCACAGACGCAGGTCTGGCCGTTGTTGCGGAACTTCGAGGCCATCGCTCCTTCGACCGCGGCATCAAGATCGGCGTCGTCGAAGACGATGAAGGGCGCGTTACCGCCAAGTTCCATCGAGCATTTCAGTACCTGATCCGCCGCCTGTCGCAAAAGGATGCGCCCGGTATTGGTCGAGCCGGTAAAGGTCAGCTTGCGGATCAACGGATTTTCGCAGAATTCCTTGCCGATATCGGATGCCTTCGTCGACGGCACGATGCTGAACAGCCCCTTGGGGATGCCCGCGCGTTCGGCCAGCACCGCCATCGCCAGCGCCGACAGCGGCGTTTCCGAGGCGGGACGCCCCACGAAGCCGCAACCCGCAGCCAGGGCCGGGGCGCATTTGCGGGTGATCATGGCATTTGGAAAGTTCCAGGGCGTGATCGATGCGACGACCCCGATCGGCTGGCGGATGACGGTCAGGCGCTTGTCGGGCATATGGCCGGGGATGGTCTCGCCATAGATGCGCTTGGCCTCCTCGCCGAACCATTCGATGAAGCTGGCGCCATAGGCGATTTCGCCCTTGGCCTCGGCCAGTGGCTTGCCCATCTCGGCGGTCAGGATCTTGCCCAGATCGTCCTGGTTTTCCATCATCAGGTCGAACCATTTGCGCATGACCTGCGCGCGATCCTTGGCGGTGCGCGCGGTCCAGGCCTTCATTGCCTCGGCCGCGGCGCTGATTGCGCGGGCGACCTCGGCCCGGCCCAGATCGGCGACCCGGGCAATGACATCCCCGCGCGCGGGATTGATGACGTCGAAGGTTGCGCCGTCATCTGCATCTGTCCACGCCCCCGCGACATAGGCGCGGGTTTCCAGCAGGGACGGATCCTTCAGCAGCATTTTCAAATCGGTTGCATGTGTGTTCATCGCCAGACTCCTGCTTTCCGTCGATCCGAAAGCTTTACCTTTCGCGCCCGCAAAGCAAGGGCGGCGGGATTTTTTCCTGCTCTCGGAAATGTCATGGATCCGGATCGAGGCTTGGGCGTTGAGCGCCTATCGTCAGGTTTTCCCTCTTGACGTGTTCAGACTGGGGCGGCGGACTCTCTCTCCCGTCGCCCCTTTCATTTCCGGGACCAGCAGGGCTGCAGGTCGCCGGGACGGGGGATGGCGGCATGGACGCCGCGGGCGATGGCCCGCGCCAGCACCGATGCCGCGGCATGTCCAAGCTGAAAGGGTGTCAGCACCGGATCGGGTAGCGGCCGCGCGCCGGTCGAGACGGCAAAGACCAGGTCCCCGTCATAAGGGGTGTGGCTGGGAACGATCGCACGAGCCATGCCGTCCTGCGCGGCGGTCGCCATTCGGGTCAACGCCGCCTTGTCCAGCGCCGCATCCGTCGCGACGACGGCAATGGTCGTGGCCTCGCCCAGTTGCTTTGTCATTGGCGGCTCATGGGCGGCATCGATCGGACCGGCAAAGCCGAGACCGCCGAATTCTTGGTCCATTTCCCACGGCGCGGCCCAGAACTGCCGTCCCCCCGGAGCGGTGACCGAGCCAAGCGCGTTCACGACCACCAGCGCCCCAACCGTCACGCCGCAATCAAGCACCGCCGAGGCAGAGCCCAGTCCTCCCTTCCAGCGATGGGTCAGCGCGCCCGTGCCGCCGCCTTCGCTGCCAAGCGCAAACCGGGCCGAGGCGGCGTCCAGCGCCTTTCTGCCTAGCGCGGGATAGGGATTCTGGTCCCATTCCTTGTCGCCGCCGTTGAGCAGGTCGAAGACGATGGCGCCGGGCACGATCGGCACCCGGACCGGCCCGACCGGGAAACCCCGGCCAAGACGGCGCAACCCCTCGGACACGCCATCGCAGGCGGCAAGACCAAAGGCCGAGCCGCCGGACAGCACCAGCGCGTCGATCCCCTGCACTGTCTTGTCGGGAGCCAGAAGCTCGGTCTCGCGCGTGCCGGGTGCGCCGCCCATGACGCTGACCCCGCAGGCCAACGGGCGGTCGGCCAGAAGGACCGTGGTCCCCGACCGCAGCGCATCGTCCCGCGCATTTCCGACCAGTAGGCCATCGACATCGGTGATAAGGTTCAGGGAACCGGGTTGCATGGGATTCCTTTTCGTTTTTCCCGGTGCCGGAACCAACCGGCACGGGGTATGCCATGTTGCACGAACGTAGGGCCGTGCCTAAATCCACGGCAATAGCTTTGAAAGGATGCGTCAATGACCGCTCCCCTCCACCGTATCTTTGGCCGGCCGCTGGACGCGCCGGTTCCCAAGGGCTTCGACCAGGCCATTTTCGGCATGGGCTGCTATTGGGGTGTCGAACGGCTGTTCTGGCAGTTGGACGGCGTCTGGTTGACCGAGGTCGGCTTTGCCGGCGGCACAGTCGAGAATCCGACCTACAAGCAGGTCTGCGCCGGGACTACCGGCCATGCCGAGGTCGTGCGCGTGATCTATGACAGCTCGCGCATCAGCTTTGAGCGTCTGCTGCAGGTGTTCTGGGAAAACCACAACCCGACCCAAGGTAACCGTCAGGGCAATGACGTGGGTTCGCAATACCGCTCGCTCATCATGTATTTCACCGAAAGCCAGAAGGCGGCGGCGGAATTCAGCAAGGCCGATTACGGCAACCGTCTGGCCGTCGCGGGACTTGCGGACATCACCACCCGGATCGAGCCGGCCGGTCCCTTCTATCCGGCGCATGAGGATCACCAGCAATACCTGGACCGTTATCCGGACGGCTATTGCGGGCTGCGCGGCACGGGCGTAGAGGCGCCTTTGACCGATATTCCCGAGGAGATCTGATGCCCACCTGGACCGCGCTGACCCAGACCGCCGGACGCGAGGCCGCCGAGGCCATAGCAGAGCTGGGCGAGGATCTGACCCCGGAACCCGTCGGCAGCGGCGTTTTTGAGATCGAAGACGGCAGCGACCGGTGGGAGGTGGGCCTGTACTTCACCGAAAGCCCGGACGAGGTCGCCCTGGCTCTGATGGCCGCGGCCTGGGGGGCGGACCCGTTTGTCATCTCGGAACTGCCCGAGGTCGATTGGGTCGCCCATGTCAAGCGCGAGCTGTCCCCGGTCGAGGCCGGGCGCTTCTTCGTCCACGGCAGCCATGATGCCGACAAGGTTCCCGAGGGATCGGAAGGTCTGCTGATCGAGGCGGCAATGGCCTTTGGCACCGGCCATCATGCGACGACCAAGGGCTGCCTGCTGGCGCTGGACCGCATGATCGAGGCGGGCGAACAGCCTCAGCGCATCGTCGATGTCGGCTGCGGGACCGCGGTTCTGGCGATGGCCGCCGCGCGCGCCTTTCCGGTTATCGTGCTGGCGGGCGACATCGATCCGGTCGCCGTCGACGTGGCGCGGGCCAACGTGATTGCGAACGGCCTGGATGGACGGGTCGAATGCGTCGAGGCCGTGGGCTTCGACCATCCGTTGATCGAGAGTGCCGCTCCTTTTGACCTGATCTTTGCCAATATCCTGAAGCAGCCGCTGATCGATCTTGTTCCGGACATGGCCCGCCAGCTTGCCCCGGGCGGCAAGGCGATCCTGTCGGGTATCCTGGTCACTCAGGCGGATGAGGTGATTGCCGCCTATGCCGCAGGCGGTCTGCCCCTGGACCGCCGCGACGATTACGGCGAATGGTCGACGCTGGTGGTGCATCGCAAATAAGGAAAAACCCGCCCCCGAAAAGGGGCGGGTTTTTCACATCGCGACAAGGGGGAATTGAAAAGGCCCCGCGGAGCAACCGGGGCCCGTTTCGCATCGCTCTTCGCCGGTATTAGCGGGCGCGTGCAATCCGCTCAATGTCGCCGCGGCACAGACCGATATCGTCCAGCTCGCGGTCCGACAGGCGGCTCAGCGCGTTACGGGTAACGCGTGCATCGTTCCAGGCAGAGAAAGCCGCCAGAAATTTCGAGCCAATACCGAAAGAGCGCGTCCCGCCATGGACGCGGTTCGTGTCAATCGCCGACATGATGTCACCTGTTCTTGGAAATGCCCTGAATACGGGCGGTTATCTGATGGCCAGCATATAGGCTGGGCAATTTCGGAATTCTACGACCGCAGCGACATTGCCGCTATGCAGCGCACGCATAAGGCGCCGTTTTCATTAAATTTTTATGACAAAGAGGTGATTGCGCGGCTTTGGTGCAATAAACTGTCGCGCATCCGCCAATTCGCGGGAGGAAGTTGCGTCAATTTCAGGGCGCGACTAATTCCAATCGCCCAATTCGGCTTGCCACAACGCAAGTGACGCGACGGCGGCAGTGTCGGCGCGCAGGATCCGGGGGCCTAGCGATATGCGGGTGACACAATCCATCGCCGAAAGCCGGGCGCGTTCCGATTCGCTCCACCCGCCTTCGGGGCCGATCAGGATCGCCCAGGGACCGCGCTTCAGCCCGGCCAGCGTGGCGGCGGGACCGACCAGCGCCTCATCCGCCCAAAGGATGCGTCGGGTCGCGTCCCAGCCATCCAGAAGCCGGGAGAGCGCCAGCAGGTCCGTGACCTCGGGGACGAAGGTGCCGCCGCATTGCTCGGCCGCCTCGACCGCATGGGCTTGCAGGCGGTCCTGGCGGATGCGCTCGGAATTGGTGTGCTCGGTCTGGACGGGCAGGATGCGGGATGCGCCCATCTCGGCCGCCTTTTCGACGATGAAGTCGGTGCGGGCCTTCTTGATCGGGGCAAAGACCAGCCACAGGTCGGGCGGGTCCATCTGCGGTGCCGTCTGCCTGACCGCGACAAGGTCGCCGTTGCGCTTGGCCAGCCGTTCGATCCGCGCCAGCCATTCGCCGTCGCGGCCGTTGAACAGCAGGACTTCGTCTCCGACGCCCTGCCGCATGACCGAAGAAAGGTAATGTGCCTGGTCGGAACCAAGCGCGATGCCTTGTCCGAGGGTCAGCGGGTGATCTATGAACAACCTGATTTTCGCCATGATGAGGCGCAGACTAATGCAGACCCCACACCAGACGCCAGAGGCGCAGCGCAGCGTCGCCGATGCTCCGCCCGACAATTGGGTCGACCGCTATGCGCCCGAAGCATGGCGCCCCTGGCTGCGCCTGTCGCGCGCCGACCGCCCGATCGGGACATGGTTGCTGTTGCTGCCCTGCTGGTGGGGCGTCGGGCTGGCCATGATCGCCGACCGCCCGACCTGGCGCGACCTGTGGATTGTGATCGCCTGCGCCCTGGGGGCGATCCTGATGCGCGGCGCGGGCTGCACCTGGAACGACATCACCGATCGCGACATCGACGCCCGCGTCAGCCGCACGCGCTCTCGTCCGATTCCGTCGGGGCAGGTCTCGGTCTGGGGGGCAGTCGCCTGGCTGGTGGCCCAGTCGCTGGCCGGGCTGGTGATCCTGCTGACGCTGGGCAAGGCTGCGATCCTGCTGGGCGTCGCATCGCTGGCGCTGGTGGCGATCTATCCTTTCGCCAAGCGCTTTACCTGGTGGCCGCAGGTCTTTCTGGGGCTTGCCTTCAACTGGGGCGTGCTTCTGGCCTGGGCGGCGCATATGGGCGGGATCGGGCTGGCACCGGTCATCGCCTATCTGGCGGGGATCGCCTGGACGGTCTTTTATGACACGATCTATGCCCACCAGGACGCCGAGGATGACGCCCTGATCGGCGTGAAATCCACTGCGCGGCTGTTCGGAACTGATTCGCGCCGATGGCTTTTGCGCTTTGGCGCGGGTGCGGTCGTCTGCCTGGTGCTGGCAGTTCTGGCGGCGCGGCCGCATGGCGCGGCGCTGTGGCTGGCTCTGGCGGGCGTCGTCGGTTTCGCCGGGCATCTTGCGTGGCAACTCAAGCGCTTCGACATGAATGACAGCGCCGGATGCCTTCGACTTTTCCGCGCAAACCGCGATGCGGGACTTGTCGTTGCGTTGTTTCTTGCCTTGGCTGGGCTGGTCTGATTGCGATTTTCGGCCCTGGGCATTAAATCCCCCGGGTCGGAAACAGCCGAAGGCCCCCCTTTATGGCCAATCGAAGAACGCGCCGCGGTCCTGCCGTCGTCGCAAGCCTGATCGCAATCGCAGCCGCTGGTGGCCTCTCGTTCGTCGGGGCGCGCGCCGCGGCGGATTTCATCGAGACCCACTCTGCCACCGAGGTCGCCGCGGCCTTGAAGCAGGGCGGATATGACTGGGCGACGGTCACCACCGACGGGCTTCTGGTCCGCCTGACCGGCACCGCACCGGACGAGGTGCAGCGCTTCCGCGCCAAATCCCGCGCCGAATCCGTGGTCGAACCCGATCGCGTCATCGACGAGATCCAGGTCGCCGCCCGCGAAAGCATGGGCGCGCCGCAATTCGAGATCGAGTTGCTGCGCAATGACCACGGCATCTCGATTGTCGGGCTTGTTCCCGCGGCGCTGGACCGCAAGGCGATGGTCGCCTCGCTTCGGGCCGAGGCGGCGGGGGGCGAGATTTCGGATCTTGTCGAGACCGCCGATTACCCCGCCCCCGACGGCTGGCAGGCGGCTTTCGATTACGGGCTTCGGGCCGCGAAGCTGGCGCATCAGGCCAAGGTCTCGATCGCGCCCGGTTCGGTCGAGGTGCGCGCGATCACCGACAGCGCGCTGGAAAAGGCAGATCTGGAAACGGCGCTGGAAAAAACCCGGCCCGCCGGGATCTCGCTGAAGGCGGATGTCACCGCGCCCCGCCCGGTCATCACCCCGTTTACCCTGCGCTTCGTCAAGGATGACAAGGGCGCCCGGTTCGAAGCCTGCGCGGCCAATGATGAAGCGGGCCGCGACCGTATCGTCGCCGCGGGCGCCGGCGCGGGCGTCGCGGGCGAGGCGCATTGCACGCTTGGCCTTGGCGCGCCCACGACGCGCTGGGCCGATGCCGCCGTTCCCGCGATCCAGGCGGTCGCCACGCTTGGCGCAGGCGCCGTCACGCTGACCGATACCCAGATCACGCTGTTTGCCCCCGCCTCGGTTCCGCCGGCGACTTATGATGCGGCCGTGGCGAAGCTGGATGCGGCGCTGCCCGCGCTGTTCAACCTGCGCGCCGAACATGAAAAGCAGATCGAACCCATTCGAGGCCCCGCCGAATTTTCGGCCGTGATCGCCAACGATCACGTCGAACTGCGCGGCCGGATCGGAAACGAACGGATGCGCGGCGCAGTCGACAGCCTGGCCAGTTCGCGCTTCGGCGATGTCGATAATGGCCTGCGGATCGATCCGTCCCTGCCCGAGGGTTGGACGCTGCGCACCATCGCCGCGATCGAGGCATTGGCGACGCTGGATCAGGGTTCGGTCAGCGTGACCCCCGATCTGATCCGGCTGTCGGGGATCTCCGGCAGCCCGACGGCGTCCGACATGGCCGTTGCACGGCTGTCGCAGCGTCTGGGCGCGGGTGCGCGCTACGAGTTGTCGATCCGCTATGACAAGCGGCTGGACCCGCTTCTGGCGGTGCCGACGGGTGAGGAATGCGTGGACCGGCTGAACAGCGTCATGTCGCAATCCGAAATCGGGTTCGAGCCGGGCAAATCCATTATCGCGGGCGACCCCGAACCGACGCTGGCGGGGATTTCCGCCGCCATGCAGGATTGCGCCGACTACAAGATCGAGCTGGCGGGCCATACCGACAGTCAGGGCAGCGAGGACATGAATGCCAAGCTGTCGCGGGACCGCGCCAAGGCGGTCATGGACGCGATCCGCGCGCATGGCGTGGCTGCGCCCCACATGACCTCGACCGGCTATGGTGAAAGCCGCCCGATCGCCGACAATGAAACCGAAGCCGGGCGCGAGGCGAACCGCCGCATCGAATTCACCCTGCTGTCCGAGGAACCGGTCTCGGACGACGATATCTCGGCACCCGAACAGTTCGCGGGCATCACCGACAGTGCCGAGGTCACGGCTGCAAAGATCGCCCGCTCAGCCGCTGCCGCTGCCAGCGGCGCCATCCGCGTGGCGCTGGAGGGGCCTGTGGCTGCTGATGCCGGGCATCCGGGCGGCCCGACGGGGGCAGAGGTGATTGTCGCCGCGGCAACCGCCCCCGCCAATGCGGTGGCGAATGCCCAGGTCTCGATCCAGGTGATCGAGGCCCTGACCGTTCCCGCGCTGGAGGCTGCCTTCCCCGACAACATGGAGGGCGTGGCCGAGGCAGAAGGGCAAGACGGCGAGATTGCTGACATCCCCGTCGAAGACCTGCCGAAGATTGAGCCGATGGGCCCGCCCGATGTCGAGGCGGCCGTGAAGGCGGACAAGAAATGACGCGTGGGGCCTTTTCCTCGGCCCGCGCGCTGGTAACGAACCGAAAGGGTTTCGCATGAATCGCAACGAATTCATCATCGCGACTGCGGTCATCCTGTTCGCCGCCTTCTTGCTGGGCTGGTTCGCAAGCTGGCTGATCCACCGTCTTGGCCGCGTCACTCGCGCCGAGATGGGCGAGCTGGAGAGCATGGCGCAGCAGCTTCACGACGCCGAAGAGGCGCGCGACAAGGCCGTGCGCGAGCTGGAAGAACGCGAGGCCGAACTGGTGGGCCGAGTCGGCAAGGCGGAATCCGAACTGCAATCGGTTCAGGACGAGCTGAAGGAAAGCCATGTCGAGATCGAGGAGTTGCGCGACTATATCGAGCGACGCCTTGGCAAACATGCCTGAAATGTAAAAGCCCGGTCCTGCGACCGGGCTTTTCCTTTTCCGCGAAAGCTGCCGGTCAGACGCCGGCTTCGATGATTGCGCGCGCAAGGACCGGGATGGTGGCTTCGTTCAGGCCCGCGATGTTCAGGCGCGAATCCCCGACCATATAGATCCCGAATTCTTCCTTCATGCGGGCAACCTGCTCGGGCGAGGCGCCAAGGCGCGAGAACATGCCGCGATGCTCGGCCAGGAAGCCGAAGCGATCCGAACCCGCAAGGTCGCGCAATTCCGTCGCCAGTTGCTCGCGCAGGCGCAGCATGCCGCCGCGGACTTCCTCAAGCTCGGCCTGCCAGTCGGCGCGCAGACCGGCGTCGTTCAGGATGGTTGCGACGACTTTCGCGCCGTGGAAGGGCGGGAAGGAATAGGTCTGGCGGTTCAGGAACGCCATCGCGCCCTGTGCCAGCTCTTTGGTCGCGGGATTGTCGCACAGGGCCAGCAGGCAGCCGGTACGTTCGCGATAGATGCCGAAATTCTTGCTGCACGAGGCCGCGATCAGCACTTCCGGGATACGCGAGGCGATCAGGCGGGTGCCAGCCGCATCCTCTTCCAGTCCGTCGCCGAAGCCCTGATAGGCCAGGTCGATCAGCGGGGTGGCGCCGGTCTTTTCAAGGATCGAGGCGACCTCGGCCCATTGATCCAGCGTCAGGTTCGCGCCGGTCGGATTGTGGCAGCAGCCGTGCAGCAGGACGACATCGCCCTTTTTCGCGGCTGAAATGTCCTGCTTCATCGCGTCGAATGCGACGCCACGGGTTTCGGCGTCGAAATAGCGATAGGTGACGACCGGCACGCCCATGAAATTCATGATCGAGACGTGGTTCGGCCAGGTGGGGTCGCTGACGAACACGCGCAGGTCGGGATTCGCCATCCGTGCCAGTTCCAGCGCCTGACGGATCGCGCCGGTGCCGCCGACGGTGGCCAGCGCCGCCGTCGTCTCGGGCTTCAGGCCCGCGCCAAGGATCAGCTCGCCCATCGCCCTCTGGAATTCGGGTTCACCCGCCAGACCGGCATAGGTCTTGGTGGTCTCGTTCTCCAGCATCCGCTTTTCGGCTTCCAACACCGCACGCATGATCGGGGTGTGGCCGGTCGCATCCTTGTAGACCCCCACGCCCAGATCGATCTTGCCCTGACGGGGATCAGCCCTGAACTCACCTATCAGGGCCAGGATCTTGTCGGGGGCTTGCGGTTTCAGATTGCCCAGCATCACGCGTCTCCGGTTGCGATTTTAAGGTCCGGGAAGCTGCCCCATTCGGCCCAGCTTCCGTCGTAAAGCGAATGATCCCTGTGCCCGACTCGCTCGAGCGCCAGAAACAGCGTCGCGGCGGTCACGCCCGAGCCGCAGGTGGTGATCGCCGGCCGGGTCAGGTCGACGCCCGCCGCCTCGAATTCCACGCGCAGGGCGTCGGCGGATTTCATCGTGCCGTCGGGATTGTAAAGCCGGCCAAAGGGCAGGTTGCGCGACCCCGGAATATGACCCGAGCGCAGCCCGGCGCGCGGCTCGGCCGCCTCGCCCCGGAAGCGTTCGGCCGAACGGGCATCGATGATGACATGCGAATCAAGCTTGCTGGCCGCGGCGACCTGGGTCACGTCGCGGACCAGCGCGGCCTGGCGCTGCGTGGTCATGTGGCGGTCGCGCATGACGGGGGGCAGATCCTCGACCGGACGGCCCTCGGCCAGCCATTTCCCAAGGCCACCATCCAGCACGGCCACGTCGGTCTTGCCCATCAGGCGGAAGGTCCACCACACCCGCGCGGCCGAACGCACCGGCGAGTTGTCATAGATCACGACCTGATGGCCGTCGCCGATGCCCATCGCCCGCATCCGGCTGATGAACAGCTCGGGCAGGGGGGCCATGTGGGGCAGGCTGCTGCGCTTATCGGTGATTTCGTCAAGATCGAAGAAGCGCGCCCCCGGAATATGCGCCGCGGCATATTCGGCGCGGGCATCCCGTCCCGGTTCCAGGAACCAGGTCGCATCAAGGATGCGCAGATCGGGATCGGACAGGTGCGCGGCCAGCCAGTCGGTCGAGACGAGCAGCCTGGGATCATCGGGATCTGTGGTCATCGTCCTTCCCCCGGTAGACGCGAAAGCGCCCCCATCTAACCGGAGGGACCGGCCCCTGCAATGGCAGAAGGTCAGCCTTGCTTGAGCAGCCGCTGTTTCTGGCGGTTCCAGTCGCGCTTGGCCGAGGTTTCTCGCTTGTCGGCGACATTCTTGCCCTTGGCGACGCCGATCTTCAGCTTCACCGTGCCGCGATCGTTGAAATACATCACCAGCGGCACCAGCGTCATGCCCGCGCGCCCGATGGCCTGCCACAGCCGCGCCAGTTCCTTGCGCGACACCAGCAGCTTGCGTTTGCGGCGCTCTTCATGGCCAAAGACGCCCGCCTGCTTGTAGGCGGCGATATAGCTGTTGATCAGCCACAACTCGCCCTGTTCGACCGAGGCATAGCTTTCGGCGATGTTCGACTGCCCGGTGCGCAGGCTTTTCACCTCGGACCCGGTCAGGACGATGCCCACCTCAAGGTCGCTTTCGATGAAGTAATCGAAGCGTGCCCGGCGGTTCTCGGCGATGATCTTGTAATTGGGGTCAGTCTTGGCGGCCATGATCCGGCTGAGATAGGGGCGCGGCGGCGTAAAGTAAAGATTGCGCCTGTCCTTGCCGGTCCAGCATTTCCATCATTCCGGCAATGCCCAGCGAGACATCCTGCCAGGTCCCTTCGAACCCGGCGCTGTCGCCGAAATAGGGGTCGGTCACGGCCTGGCCTTCGCGCCCCGGCACATGGTCCAGCAGCATCGACAGTCGCGCGCGCGCCCCTTCGGGCATGATGGCGCGCATGTGGGCAAGGTTTTCGGCATCCATGGCGACGATATGGTCAAAGCGCATGAAGTCGTCGGGGCGCACCTGGCGCGCGCGCAGGCGCGAGATGTTGATCCCGTTGCGCGCTGCGATGGCCTGGGCGCGGCGGTCCGGTTCGGACCCGACATGCCAGTCGCTGGTTCCAGCCGATTCCACGATGACTTCGGTGCCGCGCTCATCTGCGGCGGCGCGCAACGCGCCTTCGGCCAAAGGCGAACGGCAGATGTTTCCAAGGCAGACAAAAAGAACAGACTGGGCTCGCATATCATTCCTCAATCGACGGGCATTGCCTTGCATGCCGCCCGCACGCTACCCCCTGAGTTGAGGAAAGGCAAAAGGAGGGAGCAGTAATGCGGCATGGTGGGCAGATCCTGGCCGATACATTGGCACGAAATGGGGTAGATCGCGTCTTTTCTGTGCCAGGTGAAAGTTTTCTGGCAGCGCTGGACGGGTTCTATGCTTCAGGGATCCAGAATGTCGTCTGCCGTCACGAGGGCGGCGCGGCGATGATGGCCGAGGCGCATGGCAAGGTGACGGGCAGGCCCGGCATCGCCTTCGTGACCCGCGGACCCGGCGCCACCAATGCCAGTTCGGGCGTCCATGTCGCGCGCCAGGATTCGACCCCGATGATCCTGTTCGTCGGCCAGATCTCCAGCTCGGATCGCGACCGCGAGGCTTTTCAGGAGGTTGACTACCGTGCCATGTTCGCCCCACTGGCGAAATGGGTGGCCGAGATCGACCAGACCGAGCGCATTCCCGAATATGTCGCGCGCGCCTTCCATCTGGCGATGTCGGGCCGTCCCGGCCCCGTGGTGCTGGCCCTGCCCGAGGATGTTCTGTCCGCCCGGGCCGAGACGCCGGACCTTGCCCCGTATGACCCGCCCCTGTCCGCCGTCGCGGGCGAATCCGTCGCTGCGCTGGCCGAGGCGCTGGCCGGGGCCGAACGTCCGCTGGTGGTTGCGGGCGGCACGCTGTGGTCGCAGCGCGCCGCCGAGGATCTGGCCCGTTTTGCGGGGAATTGGGGCCTCCCGGTCGCGGTGCCCTTTCGCCGGCAAGGCCACATGGACAATGCCGATCCCCATTATGTCGGCGATCTTGGCGTCGGCATGAATCCGGCGCTGGGCAATGCGCTGCAACAGGCGGATTGCATCCTGTCCCTTGGTTCGCGGTTGGGCGACACGCTGACCCGCGGCTATGAACTGATGTCGCCCGCCAATCCCCATGCAAGGGTGATCCATGTCCATCCCTCGCCGGATGAGCTGGGCCACCTGTGGCGCCCCGCGCCGGGGCTGGTCGCGGACCCGCGCGAAGTCGTGGCGGCGCTGGCCAGCCTGCCGGCGCCCCGGCGCTGGGACGAATGGACTGCCGACCTGAGGGGCAGGTATCTGGCGTGGCAAAAGCCCAAGGCCACGCCCGGCGCCGTGCGGATGGAGGATGTGATCCTGTGGCTGTCCGCCAACCTGCCGCCCGATGCGGTCATCACCAACGGCGCGGGTAATTACGCGGCCTTCATCCACCGCTATTACAGCTTCCGTCGCTGGGGCAGCCAGGTCGCGCCGACGTCAGGGTCTATGGGCTATGGCCTGCCGGCCGCGATCGCATCAAAGCTGGCGCATCCCGAACGCACCGTGGTCTGCGTCGCGGGCGACGGCTGCATCCAGATGACGCTGAACGAGCTTTCGACCGCTGCCCAGCACGGCGCCGCGGTGATCGTGATCGTGGCGAATAACGGCCGCTATGGCACCATCCGGATGCATCAGGAGCGGACCTATCCCGGCCGCGTGTCGGGGACCGACCTGAGCAATCCCGATTTCGCAGCCCTTGCCCGCGCCTATGGCGGTCACGGCGAAATCGTGGCGACGCAGGACGATTTCGGCCCCGCCTTCCAGCGGGCGGTTCAGGCGGGCACGCTTGCGGTCATAGAACTGCGCCTTGACCCCGAGGCGCTGACGACAGGCGCAACCCTGGCCGAAACCCGCGCGGCGGGCGAGGCTCTGCAGCGCCGGGCCTAAAGCCTCAGGATCAGGACCAACGCGGCGGCCAGCGCCGCGTTGACCGGCACGGTGATCAGCCACGCCCCCAGGATCGTGCGCACATGCGACCGCCGCACCAGATGGCGGCGGCGCAGTTCCTCGTCGGGCATCGGCGCGCGCTTCTTGGTTTTCCGGCGGTCCCGCCATTCGCGATAGAAGCCGACGCCGAAGACCCCGCCGATCGCGACATGGGTGGTCGAGACGGGCAGTCCCATCATCGAGAAGCCCAGGACCGTCAGCGCTGTCGCAAGCGAGATGCACAGCGCCCGCGACGGGTTCAGCCGGGTGATGCCGCTGCCGACCATCGTCACCAGCTTGCCGCCGAACAGGATGATCCCGCCCGCGATCCCCAGACCCGACAGCAGCAGCACCATCTGCATGTCCATCAATTCGCCCGGCCGGTCCGAGATCTGGCCCAGGATGATCGTCAGCGGCGCGGCGACGTTCGAGGTGTCATTGGCCCCGTGACCGAAACCCATGACCAGCGCGGTCGCAGTAAGGGGCACGCCCAGCAGGTTTTTCAGCGCCAGCTTGCCCCCCGCTTCGCGCCGGATCTGTCGGCCCAGCATGACATGAGAATAGATCCCGCCAAGGCCGCATCCGGCGGCAGTCCAAAGCAGGACCGGGATCCAGCCCGCCCCCTTGAAGGCCAATGCGATCATGGCCGCCAGCAGCCCCGTGACCAAGGCGACCAGCAGCGTCAGCCAGATCCTGCCAGACCGGATCGGGTCGTCCTTTTCCAACACATGGCGATGCAGGTTGGACAGGATCCCCGCCGCCAGCAGCCCCGAAATCACGGGCGAGACGATCCAGCCAAGCGCCACCACCGCCATGGCCGACCAGTTGACCGCGCCGAAACCGTAAGTCGCGATCCCCGCGCCCGCGATGGCGCCGACGACCGAGTGGGTGGTGCTGACCGGTGCGTTCATCCGGGTCGCGACGCTGATCCAGCTTGCGGCACCGATCAGCGCCGCCAGCATCATCGAGGCAGCGGGGGCGCTGTCGCCCAGCGTCTCGCCCATCAACCCCTCGGTCAGGGTCCGCGTGACGGCCTCGCCCGCCAGAACCGCGCCCAGCACGTCCATGCCGGCGACCAGGACCAGCCCCGTGGTCAGCCCGATCGCGCCTGCGCCGACCGCTGGCCCCAACGCGTTCGCCACGTCGTTCGCGCCGATGGACAGCGCCAGGTAAGTTGCGACCGCGACCGAGGCTGCCATGATCCCCAGCATCGGCTGGCCGGCCGTGGCAGCCGCCGCGAATTCGGCGACCGCGGCCACGAAGACGACCGCGATGCCGATCCTGACCATCGGGCGGGCCGAGGCCAGCGCCGCACGCTCGGCATTGGTGACGCGTCCCAGATCCTTGTCGAGGATGCGATAGTCCCGATCGCCCTTTGGCATGTCAGGTCCGCGACCGCGCCGATGCGGGCAGCGCCAGGAGCAGCTTTCTCAGCCCCGCCTCGGCGACCAGCTCCGCCGCGCGGACCGGGGCAAACCATTCGCGCCGTCGTTGCGAGGCTTCGGGGAACTGCTCGGACAGCCCGTCGACTTCGACCGCGAAGACATGAACCTCGACCGGGATGGCGAAGCCCTGCTCCTGCTGCTTGTCATAGTGATAGCTGCCGATGGCGGTCTGCACGACCGTTCCCTGCACGCCGGCCTCCTCCCAGGCCTCGCGCAGGGCGGCATCGGCAAGGCTGCGGCCGGGCATCGGCCAGCCCTTGGGCACGATCCAGCGCCCGGTGCCGCGGCTCGTCACCAGCAGAACCCGCCCCGAGCGGCTGTCGCGGCAAAGCGCCGCCACCTGCATGTCCGGCGGCTTGCGGCCCAGAAGGCTTGTCAGCCTGTCCCGAATGCTCCTCCTCACCCTTCCTCCTCGCTCCCGCTGATCCTGCCGCGCAGGGATTTGACGGTTCCCCTTTGCGTCTTGGCCGCGAGCCTTCTTTTCTGACTTCCCAATGTCGGTCGCGTCGCGATGCGGCGTCGCGGGGCGACCAGCGCCTTGCGGATCAGTTCGACCAGCCGCTCGCGGGCGATTTCCCGGTTGCGCAACTGGCTCCGGGTTTCCTCGGCCCGGATCAGGATAGCACCGTCCTGCGTCCAGCGCCGCCCCGCAAGTCGTTGCAGGCGGGACTTGACCGCCGGGGACAGGCTGGGCGAACGCTCGGCCTCGAACCGCAGCTCGACCGCGGTTTCCACCTTGTTCACGTTTTGCCCGCCCGGTCCCTGCGACCGGCTGAACTGTTCGGACAGTTCCCATTCATGAATCGTGATCTGATCGTCAATGCGCAACATAACGCGAATATGTCGCAACGCGCGGGGATGAAAAGACCACTCTCGCTCAGCGTGACGTCAATTCGGCAGGATGCAACCAAATCGTGGCACTGGCCGAGGCTCCTGCGGCATCGATGACGGACAATTGCACAAAGCCCGGACCGGGATCGGGCAGCAGGCTTTCCGGCCGGGGCAGGGCAAGGGCGGCGGGCGCGCCGTTGACCAGAAAGGTCCACGGCCCGCGCCCGCCCCGCGCCTTGACGATCAACCCACCCGCGGGATCCAGCACCGAGCCGTCGGGCGGGTAAAGCAGGACCAGCCGATCGGGCGCGGCCGGCTGCGCGGCGGTGCGACTGACTTGGCCCGCCGGGGCAAAGCGGCGCAGCGGCAAGGGCAGTGCGCTGTTCGGGACCGTCAGTGTCTGCGGCGGCGGAGGAGGCAGCGGCACAGGCGCCAGTGCGTCGAACAGATCGAACAGCACCGGTGCCGCAAGATCGCCGCCGAAGGCGCCGGGAACCGGCGTCCCGTCCGGGCGTCCCAGCCAGACCGCGGCGACATGGGCGCCGTCAAATCCCACCGACAGCGCATCCCGATGCCCATAGGATGTCCCGGTCTTGTAGGCCATCGGCCGCAGCCGCGCGCCCTGTGGCGCAGGATTGGCGGCCAGCACGTTCCCGACCTGCCATGCGGCGACCGGCCCGAACATGGCCGAGGGCATGTCGCGCGATCCACCCGGCAATGCGGACAGGGTGATGCCGAGCCCGCCCCGCGCCAGCGCGGCATAGCCCGAGGTCAGCCCCTCCAGCGTCACCCCGCCGCCGCCCAGCACCAGCGCAAGCCCCGGCGCTTCGCCCGGCAGGCGCAACAGGATACCACCGCGGTCCAGTGCTTGCGCGACGCGGTTCGGTCCAAGCGCCTCGGCCAATTTCACCACGGGGATGTTCAGCGACCAGATCAGCGCCTGCCGCAGGCTGACCGTGCCCCGGAACATGTGGTCGAAATTCTGGGGCTGCCAGCGGCCGAAGACGGTCGGACGATCCTCGATCAGCGTCTCGGGATGCGCCAGTCCCTGGTCAAAGGCCAGCCCATAGACAAAGGGCTTCAGCGTCGATCCGGGAGAGCGCCAGGCCCGGGTCATGTCCACGAATCCTGCCGCCCCGCGATTCGTCCAGTCGGCCGCGCCGACATCGGCCAGGATTTCGCCCGTGCGATGGTCAGCCAGCAGGATCGCGGCCGAGACGCTGCGTCCCGCCCCGCGTGCCGCGCGCAGGGCCAGCGCCTCGGCCCGTCGCTGCAGGCCGGCATCGATCGTGGTTTCGATCCGCACCGCGCCGGGGTTTTCCCGTGCCAGCCGTCCCGACAGCAGTGGAGCCAGCGCCGGAAAAGCACGGCGACGGCGGGGAACCGGCTCGGCCATCGCCGCGCGCGCGTCGCCCTGGCTGATCAATCCTCGATCCGCAGCCCGTTCCAGCACGCGGTTGCGCGCCGCGGTCGCGGCCTTCGGGAAACGGTCGGGCCGCCGCGTTTCGGGCGATTGGGGCAGGGCGACCAGCAATGCCGCCTCGGAGGGGGTCAGGCGGCGCGGCTCCTTGCCGAACCATTGCAGGCTTGCGGCACGCACGCCCTCGACATTCGCGCCATAGGGGGCCAGCCGCAGGTAAAGGTCCATGATCCCGGCCTTGTCCAGCTGCCGCTCCAGCGCCAAAGCCAGCCGCATCTGCCGCAGCTTTCCGGCCCATTCGCCGGTGGGTCCCTCCTCGATCAGGCGGGCGACCTGCATGGTCAGGGTCGATCCGCCCGAAACCACGCGGCGATACCGCAGCGCCTGACCGGCCGAGCGCAGGACGGCGAGCGCGTCGACGCCGTGATGGCGCGGAAACCGGCGATCTTCCCACGCGACCAGCATGTCCAGAAACAGCGGATCGACCGGTCCCGGATCAAGCCGCCAGCGCCCGTCCGCAACCTGGAAGGCGCGCAGCAGGCTGCCGTCGCGCGCCAGCACCTCGGTCCCGACGGGAACGGTCAGGCGCGGCATTCGGGTGGCATCGACCCATTCATCCACCCGGTCCCGCCCCCAGGCCGCCAGGCCAAGGCCCAGGGCCAGCGCGAAAAGGATCAGGGCGAGGCGGCGCGATGTCATGGTTTCAAACTAGCGCAGCGATGCAGCAGAAAGAACCGCACCGTTTCACCGTTTTTCAAATACCCGCCGCGGCACAGCGACCGGGCGGTCACTTCGCCTCTTGATCCTCGCCGAACAGACCTTTCAGGCCGCGCGCGATCAGGTTTCCGACCTTTGGTCGCGGCTGCTGGATGAAGGGCAGGGGGCGACAGACCTCCATCGCGGCGATCCCCACGCGGGCGGTCAGGGCGCCGTTGACGACGCCTTCGCCAAAGCGTTTCGAGACGCGGGCCAGGATGCCGCCCCCGGCCACGGTATGGATCAGGTCATCGCCCGCCGCGACCGCGCCGGTCGCGACCAGATGCGTCATCACGGTGCGCGCCAGCCTCCAGCCGCCCACGGCCCCGGCGCGCCCGCCATAGATCTCGGCCATGCGGCGGATCATCCGCATGTTCGCTGCCAGCGCGGCGACGACATCGGCCAAAGCCAGCGGGATCAGGGCGGTCGCCGCGGCGACGGTGCGCGAGGCGGCCTCGATTTCGCGGCGCGCCTGCTGGTCCAGCGGGGCCAGAAGCTCGGTCTCGGCCATCGCGATCAGCGTCTGCGCCTCATAGGCCTCGGCCTTGTGACGGGCCAGCCGCTCACGTCCCCATTCCAGTTCCGGACGCGCGCGGTAAAGCCGTTCAAGCCGCCCGACGACGTCCTGTGCCGCCGCGACATCGCCCGAGGCCAGCGCCGCCCCCGCCGCCCGATTGATCCCATCGATGGCGGCAAAGCGCGACCAGGCGCGGTATTCGCGCCAGCCCATCGCCAGCGCCGCAAGGCAAAACAGCACCATCAGGAAGATGCCGATCCATCCCAGAAGGGGATAGGTCCGAAGCAGGTCGGACAGAAAGCGCAGCGCGGCGACCGACAAAAGGAAGGTCAGAAGCGCGGCCCCGGTGTTCAGGAAGAACCGGGTCAGCGGCGACGGCCCGGCCCCGGCGATGCGCGCCACAAGCTGCATGGTGCGCGGCTGTGGCATCGCCGGCGACAGCCCGTCATCGATCATCGGTGCATCCGCGGGCGAGGGCGCGTCCTCACCATCGCGGGGCGCGCTGCGCGGGGCGCGGCGGCTGCGGCGGTCGGGCTCGGCCGTGCTCTGCGCACCCGGAGGTGTGGTTTCCGGCCCGCCCGGCGCGCGGGTGGCGGGTGCGGCATCCATCTCGATCAGGACAGGGCCGCGGCGTTTCGGAGGTTCAGCCATCTTGAATCCCTTCAGATCTGATCGCCGAACAGGAACTCGGCCGCGCGGTCCAGCCGGATATGCGGCGGGCCGTCGCCCGGACGCAGGGTGCCGGGTGCGGGTGCGAAATCCATGATCGCGTAATCGCCATCCAGCCAGCGATCCGCGCCCTTCCGGGCGTGGACCAGCAGGTCGGCGGGGTTGGCGGGCAGCTCGCCCGGATAGAAGGCGGCCTGCCGCCCGTCCATCAGGGTGCCGCGCACGGCGGGCAGTTCGTCGCCATCCTGATGGATGATCTCTTCCGTGGTGGTTCGCAGGGCGGCGATCGACATCGCTTCGGTCCGCGCGCCCGAGAAATCGGCCCGGTCGCGGGCCTCGCGCAGCATCGCCCCCGTGATCGCGGTCAGACGCGGGTGCTGGATATGGTGCAGGTGGTCGGCCTTGGTCGCGGCGAACAGGATGCGCCCCACCCTGCGCGAGCCCAGCAGTTGCGACAGCCACCCCGCGCGACCGGGGCGAAAGGCGGTCAGGATGTCGGCCATGGCGCGGCGCATGTCCTCGACCGCCTGGGGGCCGGCATGGATCGCGCCCAGCACGTCCATCAGCACGACCTGCCGGTCGATCCGCGCGAAATGGTCGCGGAAGAAGGGCTTCACCACACGCGACTTGTAGGCCCCGAAACGGCGCGCGAATTCGCGCCAGACGGGGGTGTCGCGGAATTCGGGCGGCAGCGGCGTGAAGGTCAGGGCGGGCGACCCCTCAAGCTCGCCCGGCATCAGGAAGCGGCCCGGCGTGCAGTCCGACCAGCCGGCGTCGCGGGCCTCGTGCAAATGGCCCGTATAGGCGGCCGCCAGCGCCTGCGCGGCGGTTTCGTCAAAGCGCGTGCGGTCGGTCGCGGCCAGCACGTCCTGGAACCGCGCGGCGCCGGGGCGTCCCTTCATGCGGTCCAGCACCTCGGCCGACCAGCTGTCGAAGTCCTTGTCCATCAGGCGCAAGTCCAGCAGCCATTCGCCGGGATAATCCACGATGTCCAGATGCAGCACCTGCTGTCCGCGCCAGCCCGTCAGCAGGCCGCGCGGCTGGACGCGCAGGGACAGCCGCAACTGGCTGACATGGCGCGTGCCCTCGGGCCAATGCGGATCGGGTCCGGTCATCGCCGCCAGATGACGCTCGAAATCGAAGCGGGGCACGGTATCGTCGGGCTGGGGTTGCAGCCATGCGGATTTCAGCGATCCGTCCGCCGCCGCGCGCAACGCGCTCATCCGGCCGCGGTCCAAAAGGTTCGCGACAAGCGAGGTGATGAACACCGTCTTGCCCGCCCGCGACAGCCCCGTCACGCCCAACCGGATGACCGGGTCCGAGATTCCCAGCCCCTGCATCAGATCGTCAGCGATACCCATCCTGTCCCCGGCCTTGTTCCGCGCGTCCAAAGATATGCAGGCATGTGCGGGATTTACAGGGGGCGTTCACGCTCAGGTGTCGAAGCGCATATAGGCGTTGATGACAACGTCCAGCGTTGCGCGATCGACCTCGTTGCCGTTCAGGTCCGTGTGGATGGGGTTCGGCCCCAGTTCGAGGTCGCTGCTCGACTCTACAGTATAGACGGTGCCGCCCAGTTCCTCGCGATACCAGTTCGTTTCGAATCCGACGTTCAGGCCAGTGCGCCCGGCAATCCGGGCCACGTCTTCGCCGCCCAGCCGGATTACGGTATCGCCATTGACCTCGACCACAGAGACGCGTCCGAATGGATCGGATCCCTGCGCCGATTCCTGAGGGTCGACATTGATCCGCAGGCGATCCTCGGCGGGGTCGAAATCGGTCACGTGGGCAATGTGGCCCTGATTCACAAACCCGTCCATCACGTCGGCCCCCGCGCCACCGGTGACGGTGTCCGCGCGGTCAAAGCCGATGATATCGTCCCCGTCACCGCCACGCAGGACGTCGTCGGACAATCCCACATGCCAGGAATGTTGGTCGACTTGAGAGGAGGCGTGAAAGCCCATCCCGTCATTCCCGCGGATTGTGTCATCTCCCGCGCCACCGGACAGGGTCGAGTGGCCCGCCTGGCTGTAGTCGTTGGTGAGAAGGTCAGCGCCATTTCCCCCCTCGACAAGGATCGATCCGCGGATCCCGACAAAGTCGTCTCCGTCACCAGCACGAACCTCGGTCACGGGATCGGTTGCCCAAATGGTGTCATTGCCCTCGGTTCCAAGGATCACCGTTTCCGGCTGTGGTTCCGGCTCTGGCTCTGGCTCGGGCTCGGGCTGCGGCTCGGGTTCGGTGCCAGGCTCCGGTTCAGGTTCAGGCTCCGGTTCAGGCTCAGTCCCTGATCCGTCATCATGCCCATCATCGTGGTTGAACAGCTCCGCCAGCGCCGCCGCGCCAAGCGGGACCATCAGAAGCAGTAGCAGGCTTTCCACGATGCCTCCCGACAAAGTTGTGCGTCGGTATTCGGACATTCGTCGCGAACCCTGTCAATCGGATGGTGTGAAGGCTTTTCGCGCCGTTATGGCTTTGCCATAAGCCATTCATGACCCTGCCCATCGACGCCGTCCTGCCCGAACTGACCGCCGCGCTTGCCGCGCAGGGTCGCGCTGTCCTGATGGCCCCGCCCGGCGCGGGCAAGACGACGCGCGTCCCGCTGGCGCTGCTGCCGGTGGTCGCGGGCCGCATCCTGATGCTGGAACCGCGCCGGCTGGCCGCACGCGCCGCCGCCGAACGCATGGCCGAGACGCTGGGCGAGCCGGTGGGCCGGACCGTCGGCTATCGCATCCGGGGCGAGTCCGTCGCGGGCCAGCGCATCGAAGTCGTGACCGAGGGCATCCTGACCCGGATGATCCAGTCCGACCCCTCGCTTGAGGGGATTGGCTGCGTGATCTTCGACGAATTCCACGAACGCAATCTGAATGCCGATCTTGGCCTTGCCCTGACATGGGAGGCGCGTCAGGCGCTGCGGCCCGATCTTGCCGTGCTGGTCATGTCGGCGACATTGGATGCCGAACCCGTGGCGGCACTTCTGGACGCGGCCCCCGTGATCCGGTCCGATGGGCGTGCCTTTCCGGTCGAGACGCGCTGGCTGGACCGTCCGCTGCCCGCAGGCGTCCGGCTGGTGCCCGAAGCCGCGCGGCTGGTCCGTCAGGCCGAGGCCGAGACTCGCGCCACCGGCGGCACCCTGCTGTGCTTCCTTCCGGGCGAGGGAGAGATTCGCCGGGTCGCCGCGATGCTGGGGGATGTCGATGCCGAGGTCGCGCCGCTGTTTGGCGCGATGGATTTCAAGGCGCAGCGCGCGGTGATGCGCCCCGCCAGCGGGCGGCGACGGATCGTGCTGGCGACCTCGATCGCAGAGACTTCGCTGACCATTCCCGACGTGACTGTGGTGGTCGATGCCGGTCGGGCGCGCCGGTCGCGCTTCGATCCCGGCTCGGGCATGTCGCGGCTTGTGACCGAGCGTGTCAGCCGGGCCGAAGCCGAACAGCGCCGCGGTCGGGCGGGGCGGGTCGCGCCGGGCATCTGCTATCGCATGTGGGCGCGCGCCGAGGAAGGCGCCTTGCCCGCTTTCGCCCCACCCGAGATCGCGGTCGCCGATCTTGCGGGGCTGGCGCTGGAGCTTGCGAACTGGGGCTCGGACGGGTCGGACCTGGCTTTTCTGACGCCCGCGCCCGAAGCCGGAATGGCCGAGGCAAGGACCATTTTGCGCGATCTTGGCGCGCTGGACGCAGGTGACCGCATCACCGCGCATGGTCGCGCGCTGGTGGCCCTGCCGCTGCATCCGCGGCTTGCGCATATGCTGGTTCTTGCCGGCAAGGATGCCGCCGATCTTGCCGCCCTGATGGGCGAGCGCGATCCCCTGACCGGCGCCCCAGTCGATCTGACCCTGCGCCTTGCCGCGATCCGCGACGCGCGGGCCTATGAGGCGCGCCATCCCTGGCCGCTCAATGCCGGGGGAGTCCAGCGCATCCGCGACGAGGCCCGCCGCCTGCGTCGTCTTGCGCCAGAGGGGCAGGGGATGGCGGCGGGCGCCATGGCTGCGCTGGCCTATCCCGACCGCATCGGCCAGCGCCGCAAGGGCGACCAGCCGCGCTATGTCCTGTCGGGCGGCAAGGGGGCGATCCTGCCCGAAGGCGACGCGCTGGGCGCGTCCCGCTTCATCGTGGCGACCGATCTGGACGGAGATGCGCGCGAGGCCCGGGTCCGTATGGCCGCCGCCGTCGACGAAGACGATCTTCGCGCGCTGTTTCCCGACCTGATCCGGTCAGTCGAACTGGTCGAATGGTCGCGGCGCGACAACCGGATACTGGCGCGGCGGCAAGAGCGGCTGGGGGCCTTGGTGCTGGCAGATCACGCGCTGGACAGCCCCGAACCGGCTGCGATCGCCCGCGCGGCGGTCGAGGGTTTGCGTGCGTCGGGCTTGAACTGGACGCCCGGTGCGGCCCGGCTGCGGGCGCGCGTCGCGCTGATCCCGGAACTTGGCCCGGTCGATGACGAAACGCTTCTGGCCGATCCCGAATGGTTGCTGCCCTGGCTGGGCAAGGTGCGGACCGCCGCGGACCTGCGCGGCCTGGACCTGACCGAGCCGCTGAAGGCGCGCATCGGCTGGGACGGCCAGCAACGGCTGGACCGCGCCGCGCCCGCGCATTTCGTGACGCCTTTGGGCCGCAAGGTGCCCATCGACTATGACCACGAGACGCCCTCGATCGAACTGAAGCTGCAGGAACTGTTCGGGGTCGCGCAGCATCCGGTCGTGGGCGGGCGGGCGCTGCGCATCTCGATGCTGTCACCGGGGGGCAAGCCCGTCGCGGTGACGACCGACCTGCCCGGCTTCTGGGCCGGAAGCTATGCCGATGTGCGCAAGGACATGCGGGGCCGCTATCCGCGCCATCCTTGGCCCGAAAATCCCTTGGAGGCCGATCCGACCACGCGGGCCAAACCGCGCGGAACCTAGCCCGCGTTCAGCTTGCGCAGGCGCAGCGACAGCGCGATCAGGGTGATCCCGATCAGCACCGCGAAGATCCCAAGAAGCCACGCGATGCTGAGCAGGCCCGCGGCCGGCAGCATCGCCATCAAAAGGCCCCACATGACCAGCAGCACGCCGCTGAGGACAAGCGCCCATTCGCCGTCAATCTCGTGACGCAGGCGGATCGCGGCGACGATGCGGAAGACGCCCGCGATGACGCCCCAGATCGCCATCCAGATGATGAAGGCCAAGGCCGTGGCCTCGGTCCAGAACAGGGCCATCAGGCCGATCGCGATGGACAGCAGCCCCTCCAGCCCCCAGGCCCACCAGCGTTCGTCGGTCTTGCGCCGCTGATAGCCCGTGACCAGCGCCAGGATGCCGTCGAAAACCGCATAGGCGCCGAAGGTCAGCAGCAGGACATAGACCGTCAGGCCGGGCCAGGCCAGCGCGATGATGCCGAACAGCACCGCCGCGATCCCGCGCAACAGGACCATCCACCAGTTCGCAGCCATCATGCGGACCAAATCGTCCATCGAAAGCCCCTCCTTGGGTTCAAACCTGTAAGAGGATAGCACGCGCTTTTGCCGCCGCGCCCACGCCCGGGTGAATTCACGCGGCGCCTGTGATGAAAATGCAGCAAAGCCGCCGGGTTAGCCCAGCGTATCGGGCAGGGTCAGGCCGCGAAGGATCTCGGTCGCGGGCATCGGGCGCTTGCCTTCGCGCTGGGCCTCGACGATTTCGACCGCGCCCTGGCCGCAGGCGATGGTGAAGTCCGACAGCACGCGTCCCGGCTGTCCCGACCCCTCTGCCAGTCGAGAGCGGAGCAGCTTGACCCTTTCCTCGCCGATCATGCACCACGCACCCGGAAACGGAGAAAGGCCGCGGATCTGGCGGTCGATCTGAGCCGCGGGCCGGGTCCAGTCGATCCGGGCCTCGGCCTTGTCGATCTTGGCGGCATAGGTCACGCCCGCCTCGGGCTGCGGCATCGCGGGCAGGGGCAGGCGGTCCAGCGTCTGGACGATCAGTTGCGCGCCCATGTCGGACAGCCGGTCGTGCAGGTCGGCGGTCGTGTCGTCGGTGCCGATGGCGGTACGGCTTTCGGCAAGGACGGGGCCGGTGTCCAGCCCCGCCTCCATCTGCATGATGGCGACGCCCGTTTCCGCGTCCCCGGCCATGATCGCGCGATGGATCGGTGCGGCCCCCCGCCAGCGCGGCAGCAGCGAGGCGTGAATGTTCAGGCAGCCCAGCCGCGGCGCGTCCAGCACGGGGCGGGGCAGGATCAGGCCATAGGCCACGACCACCGCGACATCTGCGGCCAGCGCCGCGAACTCGGTCCGAGTCTCGGGCGATTTCAGGCTTTCGGGTACCCGCACGGTCAGCCCCAGTTCCTCGGCCGCCTTGTGGACGGGCGAGGGGCGCGACTTTTGTCCGCGTCCGGCGGCGCGCGGCGGCTGGGAATAGACCGCGACGACCTCGTGCCGGGCCGCGATGGCGCGCAGCGCGGGCACTGAAAAATCCGGAGTTCCCATGAAAACGACGCGCATGATCCTGGCCCTTGTGCTGATCCGGCCCCTATAGACCGGCCTTGCGCAATGCAAAACCCTGCAGGAACCGCGTCACAAGGCTTGTCGCTTTCTTCCGCGCCGCAGGGTCCAGTTGCAAGGAGGACAGGGCCGACCGCTCGCTTTGGTCGAAGCCGTGATTGATGCCGGGCAGGGTGATGCTGTGCAGGTCGACGCCCTTGCCGACCAGCTTGTCTGCCATCTGGCGGCAGGCATCGGGGTCGGTGATGCTGTCCTTCTCGGCAAGGATCATCAAACCGCGCGCGCCCTCGGGCCAGCGGCCTTCCTCGCCCCGGCTGAGCAACCCGCAATAGGGGTAAAGCAGCACGACCGGGCCGACGCGGGCGGCAAGGGAGTGGGGATCCTCGGGCCATTCGGTCAGGCCGGGCGGGGGCTTGTCGCTGTCCAGCTCGGCCATGAATTCCATCGCCGTCCAGCCGCCATGCGACGCGCCAAGGACCATCGTGTCTTCGGGCCTGATCCCCGGCATCCGGCGCAGCGCGGCCATGGCTACCGCAAGATCGCCCGCCCGTTCCGAGCCGGGCAGGATCTGGCCCGCGCAGACCGCCCGCCAGGATTGCACCTTGTCCAGCTTGCGCGGTGAATGGCTGTCCAGGATCATCACCGTGCGATCCTGGCCCAGCAGGACATTGGCCCAGTAATCCATGTTGTCATGGACCCCGTCGCAGCCGGACAGCAGGATGGCCGCCTTGTGGGGGCCGGGCGTCGGCGGCTGGCGAATGTCCCAGGCCGGGGCCAGCATCGCTTCCCGCTCTGCCGGGGTCTGGGTGATCGGCTGCCACCCGGCCGCGTTACGCGCCGTGTTGAGCCCCAGGATCACAAGGATGATTGCCGCCGCTGCTCCGCCCATCACGATCAACCGTTGTCGCATCCGATCAGCCCGCCCTTGCCGCATTTCGCCTTCAGCCGCGCGGTATCCTCGGCAGTCCAGCCTTGAGGTGCGGTGATCGACACCCAGCCGTCGATATATTCGTCGGCATCATAGATATGCCCGAATCCCGGAGGGGTAGAGGTCGAGACCAGCATGTCCACCGCAAGCTGAAGCTGCGTGACGATGGGCGTAAAGCTGAGCCGGGGCGAGACATCGGGCGCTGGCGGCTCGTGCATCCATTCCGGCGCGCGCCACAATGAGGCGGGGTTGTAGAACACGATCGGGTCGCTGGCATGTTGCAGGAACAGGATGCGCAGCCTGCCCCAGGGCCGGCCCGAACGGTCGGGCGGCGCGAACTGGCTGGCATAGCGGATCACCTCTCCCTCATCGACCTCTGGCAGGATGAAGGGGCTGCCGGGGCGGCGTGCGGTGTTGGCCTGCCGCCACAGCTCGGACGGGAAGGGCGGTCCGGCCCAGAACGCGCCCGAGATCGGCTCGTTCATCATCTGGAACGGGTTCATCGAATACATCGACGACCACGCCCCCAGCGAGATGCCGTGCAGGTAGAGCCTTGGCCGGGCGTCGGCGGGCAGTTCGCGCCAATGGTCATAGACGGCGCGCATGGTGGCGGTCGCCTGTTCAAGCCCGGATTCGGTTTCGAAGATCAGCGCCAGCGGGCTTTGCAGATAGGAATACTGCACCGCCACGGTCGCGACATCGCCATCGTTCATGTATTCCAGCGCGTCATAGCTGGCCGGGTCCATCCAGCCGGTGCCGGTCGGGCTGGAGACGATCAGGATCTTGCGGTCGAAGGCGCCGACGCGGATCATCTCGGCCAAGGCGACGCGGGCGCGGGCCTCGGCGCTTTTTTCCTGCGCAAGGCCGACATAGATCCGCAGCGGCTCATGCGCCGGGCGGCCGGTAAAGGCCTGGATCGCGGCGGCGCGCGGCCCGTCCAGGACGAAGTCGCGGCCGGGCTTGCCCATCAGATCCCAGTCCGCCAGCGATCCCGGCCCGCCCGAGCGCCAGCCTTCGGTCGGCGGCGCGGTCGAGGGATCGGTCAGGTGCTGGGCGGCGGCATAGGAACTGTCGGCCACTTTCAGCGCCCAGTTCACGACGCCGTCTCGGGTGATCGTCACCACGATCAGCGCCGCCAGCAGCAGGCCCAGCACGTTGGCGCTGGCGGCCGGGATATAGCGGGCAAGGCGGTTGCGCAGCAGGTTGAACAACCCCTGAAGCGTCCAGCCAAGCACCACCAGAACCAGAAAGACCGCCGCGGCCAGAAGCAGCATCTTGGTGGTGTTCGCGGCCTCGAGGGGGGGCATCTGCATGCGTTCGCGGATGCTGTTCTGCCAGTCGTCGGACAGCGCGATGCAGCGGACCAGCAGCGCCAGCACAGGGACAGCCAGAACGGAATGGCAGATCATCGCCCATTTGCGCGACAAGATCGGGATCTGCAGCGTGCGCCACAGCGCCAGCAGGAAAACCGTCACCAGATAACCGGCCGCGGTCGAGATACCGGCCAGCGCCCCCTGCATGACCCAGTCACGCGGAATCAGCGATGGCGTCAGTGAAGCGGCGGCCAGCAGCAGCCCGGCAAGCAAAGGCAAAACTGAAATCATGCGGATTTCGGTCCCTTCCTTCAGGATCGGACCCGCGTAGACGGGCGCATCGGCGCAAGGTTAGACGGCGCCTTCGGCAAAGGAAAGCGCGCTTGACGTGTCAGGCGCGGGCAAGCTTCGCGGATTTCGCGACAAGCATCTTGCGGCGCAGCGGCGACAGGTGGTCGACATAGAGCTTGCCGTTCAGGTGGTCGATCTGGTGCTGGACCGAGGTCGCCCACAGGCCGACGAAATCGCGTTCCTCGATTTCGCCGCGGTCGTTCAGGAACCGGACGGTGACGGCGCGGGGGCGTTCGATCCGGGCAAAGACTCCGGGCAGGTTCGGACTTGCCTCGTCATGGGCGCGCAACTGGACCGAGGCGTGCAGGATCTCGGGATTGGCCATGCGGACGGCCTGCCCGCGCTTGTCCGAGGCGTCGACCACCGCCAGGCGTTGCATGATGCCGATCTGCGGCGCGGCAAGTCCCACGCCGGGCATCGCGTCCATCGTGTGGATCATGTCGTCCCAGATCATGCGCACCGTCTCGGTGATCGCGGCGACGGGTTCGGCCGCGACATGCAGACGGCGATCGGAATAGGGAATGAACGGGCGGACGGTCATCTGCGGCGCCTTTGCATAAGTCGTTGAGAGGCGGCTGCGGTCAGGGGCGCGCGCGCTCGCGCTTCAGCTTGACCATCTTGCGGGTGATCATCTGGCGCTTCATCGGGCTGAGATAGTCGATGAACAGCCGCCCGTCGAGATGGTCGATCTCGTGCTGGGCGCAGGTCGCCCAAAGGCCGTCGAATTCGCGTTCATGCGTCTTGCCGTCAAGGCCCAGCCATTCCACGCGGACCTCGGCCGGGCGGGTCACGTCGGCATATTGGTCGGGGATAGACAGGCAGCCTTCCTCATAGGTGTTCAGCCCTTCCGAGGTCCAGGTGATCTGCGGGTTCACCATGACGATCGGATTGTGCGGCGCGTCCGGATCCTTTTCGCAATCCATGACGTAAAGGCGCGACATCACGCCCACTTGCGGCGCGGCCAGGCCGACGCCGGGTGCGTCATACATGGTCGCCAGCATGTCGGCGGCCAGGGTCTCGATCTCGGGCGTGATGCGGGCGACGGGGTCGCAAGGCTTTTTCAGCCGCGGATCGGGGTGAAGGATGATGCTGCGCAATGTCATGACTGTGATCTAGGGCAACCCTTGGCCTTGCGCAACAAGCCGCTATGGTGGCGCGGGGAATTGAGAGAAAGCGACGCCATGACCAGACCCGATTTCGACGAGATCATCAACCGCGTGGGCACCGATTGTTCCAAATGGGACGACATGGAACAGGGCTTTGGCGTGTCCGCCTCGGATGGCATCGCGATGTGGGTCGCCGACATGGACTTCCGCCCCCCGGCCTCGGTCCAGCGTGCGGTCGAGGCGATCGCCGCGCACGGGGTCTATGGCTATCCGTCCGACACCCGCGCCTATGGCGACGCGATCCGCTGGTGGCTGAAGACGCGCCACGGCTGGGAGATCGAGGCGAACTGGATCCTGACCACGCAAGGGCTGGTGAACGCGACCGGGCTTTGCATCGACGCGCTGACCGAACCGGGCGACGGGATCGTGCTGATGACCCCGGTCTATCACGCCTTTGCCCGCGTGGCCCGCGCCTCGGGGCGCGAGGTCGTCGAACTGCCGCTGGCAATGCACGACGGCCAGTACCGCATGGACTGGGACAACTGGCGCCCGCTGATGACCGGGCGCGAGAAGATGCTGATCCTGTGCTCGCCCCACAACCCCGGCGGGCGTGTCTGGTCGGCCGAGGAATTGCTCGAAGTCGCCGCCTTCTGCGAGGCGCATGACCTGATCCTGGTTTCGGACGAGGTGCATAGCGACCTGGTGATGCCGGGCGCGCCGCGTCATCTGGTAACTGCGAAAGTCGTGCCGGAACTGGCGCCGCGACTGGTCACGCTGAATGCCGCGACCAAAACGTTCAATATCGCGGGCGCGCATATCGGCAACATGATCATCGCCGATGAAGCCCTGCGCGACCGCATCAGGCAGCGGCTGCTGGCGCTTGGGGTCAAGCCGGACATGTTCGGCCCGCAGATGGTCACCGCCGCCTATTCCCCCGAGGGTGCGGAATGGGTCGATGCCCTGGTCGAATACCTGGACGGCAACCGCCGCATCTTCGACGAGGGTGTGAACGCGATCCCCGGTCTGCGCTCGATGCCGCTGCAGGCGACCTATCTGGCCTGGGTCGATTTTTCGGGCACGGGCATGACTGCCGCCGAATTCACTGTCCGCGTCGAACAGGGCGCGCGCATCGCGGCGAATCATGGGCCGACCTTCGGGACGGGGGGCGAAAGCTTCCTGCGGTTCAATCTGGCGACGCCGCGGGCGCGCGTGGTCGAGGCCGTGGCCCGTCTGAAAAAGGCCTTTGCCGACCTGCAATAGCAGGAGGTTGAAGGAAGCGAGCGATGAAAAGGCTGGCGGCGCTGTTTTCGGCCTTGGCCGTGCTTTTCCTGCTTTGGAGCGGGTGGATGCTGGTGCGCCCGCATCCGGGCATCATGGCGCGCCTGCCCGAATTTCCGACGCGGCCCGGACAGGGCGGCTATGTCCCCCAGACCGGACCCGAGGAACCCGCCCGCCTGACATCGCCCATCGAGCGGATCCTTGTCGAAAAGGCCGCCCGGCGCATGACCGTCTTTCAGCAGGACGGGCCGCCCAAGACATTTCGCGTCGCGCTGGGTTCATCCCCGCGCGGCGACAAGTCGCGGCAAGGGGACGGTAGGACGCCTGAGGGGGTTTTCCGCATCGACAGGCTGAACGATCGCAGCCGCTTTCACCTGTCCCTGGGCATCGACTATCCCCAGCGCCGCCACCGCGAGGCCGCGCGCAAGGCCGGGATCGATCCGGGCGGCGACATCATGATCCACGGACAGCCGAACCAGATCCCCAAGGGCTATCGCGTGCGGGGCGACTGGACCGAAGGTTGCATCGCCATCCTGGATGACGAGATCGAGGAAATCTATGCGCTGGCGAGGATCGGAACCGAGGTCGAGATCCGGCCCTGAAACGTGCAGCTTGCTCTGGCCTTTGCCCAAGGATAAGGCAGGGGCATGACCTTTGATCGCTATGCCCCCCATCTGCGCGCGACGCTCGCGCTCGGCCTGCCACTGGTCGGCAGCCATCTTGCGCGCATGGCGATCAGCGTCGCCGATACCATCATGGTCGGTTGGTACGGGGTCAACGAACTGGCGGCGCTGGTCATCGCCGTTTCGTTCTTCAACATCCTGTTCTTCTTGGGCATGGGATTCGGCATCGGTGTGATGGGCGTGATCGCCGCCGCGATCGCCCGCGATGACGAGACCGAGGTCCGCCGTTCGGCCCGGATGGCGCTGTGGCTGTCGATCATCCATGCCATCGTCATGCTGCCGCTGCTGTGGCACTCCGAGGCGATCCTTCTGGCCATCGGCCAGGCCCCCGTCGTGGCCGAGCTGGCGCAGGATTACCTGCGCATTGCCGGTTTCGGCCTGCTGGCCGTCCTGTGCCAGCTGACGCTGAACAGCTATCTGGCCGCGATGGAGCGTCCGCAGGTCGTGCTGTGGATCACGCTGGCGGGCCTGCCACTGGTGATTTTCCTGAACTGGGTGATGATCTTCGGCAACCTTGGCGTGCCCGCGCTGGGGGTCGAAGGCGCGGCCGTCGCCGCGATCATCGTGCAATTCCTGCAACTGGCCGCGATCACGGCCTATGCGGCATGGCTGCCCGTGGCGCGCAAGTATCACCTGTTCAAGCGTTTCTGGCGCCCTGACTGGGCCTATATGCGCAAGGTCTTCCTGCTGGGCCTGCCCATCGGTCTGACCATGGTGGCCGAGGGCGGGCTGTTCGTCGGCTCGAACGTGATGATGGGCTGGATCGGGACGCGCGAACTGGCCGCGCATGGGATCGCACTGCAACTGGCCTCGATCACCTTCATGCTGCATCTTGGCATGTCGAATGCCGCGACCGTGCGTGTCGGTCAGGCCAAGGGCTGGGGTGATGGCGGCTGGATGCGCGATGCCGCGGTAACGGTCACCGTGGTTTCGGTCTGCATCGCCCTGATCGCGGTCGCTACCTTCATCCTGTTCCCGCGCGCGCTGGTCGGCCTGTATCTGGACGTGAACCATCCCGAGACGCCGGCCCTGATCGATTTCGCCACCGGGCTGATGTTCTATGCCGCCCTGTTCCAGATGGCCGATGCGCTGCAGGTGATCGCGCTTGGCCTGCTGCGCGGCGTGCAGGACACCCGGATGCCGATGGTCATTGCCGGGATCAGCTATTGGCTGGTCGGGATTCCGGTGGCTTATGGCCTGGCCTTTGTGCTGGGACTGGGCCCCAAGGGCCTGTGGCTGGGGCTGGTCGCAGGCCTGACCCTTGCCGCGACGTTGCTGATGCGCCGGTTCTGGCGCGGCCATGCGCGCGGGGACTGGACCCCGGCGCCGAGCGCGGTCTAGGTTGTCCGCGCCAAGCCCAGGAGGTTCGCCATGCGTCCGGTATTCGTCCAGTTTCGTTGCACGCCCGGCAAGACCTATGAGGTTGCCGATGCGATCTACGACCGGGAAATCGTCAGCGAGCTTTACTCGACCTCGGGCGATTACGACCTGATTGCCAAGATCTATGTCCCCGAGGATCAGGATGTCGGCCGGTTCCTGGCCGAGAACCTATTCGACATTCCCCATATCTCGCGCACGTTGACGACGATGACCTTCAAGGCGTTCTGAGCGGGGGGCGAGGGCATGGGGGCGCTGCCCCCGCCGCGCGTTCCGCGCGACTCCCCTGGGGTATTTCCGAAACGGAGAAGCCGGGTGAGCGTTCATGTCTGATGCGCGATCCGGTTCCGCTTCGCGCCTGCTCGCGCCCGAGGCTGTCCTGCTGCGTCGAGCCTCGGCCCTGTCGGTGCTGGCCGGGCTGCTTTGGTTGCCGATGGCCTGGGGGGCTGCGGATATGCTGTCGGCGATGATCGAGAAACGGGCTGCGGTTCCGGGCTCGCTTTGGCTGCTGGGCGGGTCCGGATTGCTGCGGCTGGCGTTGACGCTGGTCGCCGAACGTCTGGCGCAGCGTGCCGGGCGGATTGCCGTGGGACGCTTGCGGGGCGAGCTGCTGGAGCATGTTGCCCTCCGGGCCGCGCGATCCCGCGCCGGGGCGATCGCGACGCTTGCCGGGGATCAACTGGCCTTGCTGGGGACATTCGCCGCGCGCAATGCGCTGATCCGCGACCGCAGCCTGGCGGTGCCGCTGGCGGTTGGCGCGGCTGCATTTGCAAGTGCATGGGCGGCGGGCTTGATCCTGCTGGTTGCGGGGCCGGCGATCATCGTCTTTATGGTCCTGATCGGACAGGCGACGGGGCGTGCCAGCCGCGCGCAACTGGGCGAGATGGCGAATATGGGCGCGCTGTTGGCCGACCGCATCGGAGCGCTACCCGATATCCGGCTGCTGGATGCCGTGCCCGCGCTGTCCCGTGGCTTCAGGATGGCCGCCGATCGACTGCGCCGGCGCACCATGCGGGTGCTGGGGATCGCGTTCCTGTCCTCGGCCGTGCTGGAGTTGTTCGCGGCGCTAGGGATCGCGATGATGGCGGTGTTCTGCGGGTTTTCGGTGCTGGGTGAGATCGGCACCGGCACCTGGGGCGGGCCACTGGGGATCCGCCCGGCGCTGTTTCTGCTGCTGATCGCGCCCGAATTCTTCCAGCCGCTGCGCGATCTGGCCGGGTTGTGGCATGACCGTGCTGCCGCCGAGGCCGCAGCAGATATTCTGGTCGATGAGCTTGCCCCGGCAAAGATGCTGCCACGCGACGCTGCCGCCAAAGGGCCAAGCGGCCTTGCACTGCGGGGGGTGTCGCTGCGTGGACTTGACTATCCCGACCTTGAGCTTCTGCCCGGCGAGGCGCTTGTGGTGACTGGACCCAGCGGTGCGGGCAAGACCACGCTGCTGCGCCTGCTGGCCGGGCTGGAGACGCCGGACGGAGGCGAGGTCATGCGTCCTTCGCGCGCGCGCCTGGGCTGGATGCCGCAGTCGGTTCATTTCCTGGACGCCAGCCTTGAGGACAACCTGCGGCTGGGAAGGGGCGGCGATCTGGGCCCGGCGCTGGCGGGGGCGCAGGCGGCGCATCTGGTCGATGTCCTGCCGCAGCGGCTGGAGACGCGGCTGGGCGAGCGTGGCGCCGGCCTGTCGGGCGGCGAGGGGCGGCGCCTGACGCTGGCCCGTGCACTGCATGGCCAGCCTGACTGGATCCTTGCGGATGAACCGACCGCTGACCTTGATGCCGAGACGGCGGCCCGCGTCATCCAGGGCCTGCTGGCAGCACACCGCGCCGGGGCGGGGCTGGTCATCGCCACCCATGACGGCGCTCTGATCCGCGCCATCGGCCGCGAATACCGGATCGGGGCGGCGTGATGTGGCAACTGTGGAAGGTCATGGCCCGTTCCTCTGCCATGCTGCGGGCGATGGGACTGGCGGTGCTGGTCCTGTTGGCGGGCGTCGGGCTGCTGATGCTGTCGGGCTGGTTCATCAGCGCCGCCGCGCTGGCCGGGCTGGCGGGCTATGCCGGGGGTGCCGTCATGTTCGACGTGTTCCGCCCGGCCGCCGCCGTGCGCGGTCTGGCCCTGATCCGCACCGCCGCACGCTATGGCGAGCGGATGCTGGGCCACGATGCGACGCTGCGGGCGGTCGTCGACCTGCGCGGCGCGGTCCTGTCGGGTCTGTCGGACTTACCTTGGCAAAGGCTGCTGATGCTGCGGCGCGGCCCGGCGCTGGCGCGGGTCATCGCCGATACCGACCGCCTTGACGGCCTGCCGCTGCGCCTGGTTTTGCCGGGGGTCGCGGCGGCGGTGGTGATCCTGCTGTCGCTGCTGGTCCTGGGCTGGCTGGCCGGCTGGGTCATGGCGCTGTGGATCTGCGGCTGCCATCTGCTTGCCTCGGGCCTGTCCGGGGCCTGGGGATTTGCCCGGTCCGCACGCCTCGGCGGTCCGCTTGACGATGCCGAGAGCGATTTCCGCAGCCACGCGCTGGATCTTGCCGCAGCGCGGGACGACCTGCTGGTTCACGGCCGCATCGATGCGCAGATCGCGCAGGCCATGGCTGCGGAAAGGCGGGCAGGGGCGCTTGCCGATGAGATCGAGGCGACCGAGCGCGCAGTCGTGGCGGTGCAGGAACTGGGCCGCCTTGCGGCGATGGTCGGGGCGCTGGTCCTTGGCGGCCGTGCCGTCGCGCAAGGGGCGCTGGATCCCGCGATCGCCGCCATGTGCTTCTTTGCCGCGCTGGCCCTGTCCGAGGCGGTGGCGCCGCTGCGTCGCGCGGTCGGTGATTGGGGACGCATCCGGCAGGCGATGCTGCGAGTCGCGGCCGTTCTCGAACAGCCCATGCCGCGGGTAAGGGAAAATGCAGGAAATCCGGTGCCGCTGGTCGTGGACGGGGTCACGGTTGGCCCCGGCGAGGTGCTGGGGATCACCGGGCCAAGCGGCGCCGGAAAGTCGACCTTGCTGGCGCAGATTGCCGGGCTGATCCCGCCGGCGGGACGCGGGATCATCCTTGGAGTGCGCGAGGTCCAGAACTGGCCCGAGGACGAGCTGCGCACCGTCCTGACGCTGGTGCCGCAGCGGACCGCGCTGGTCGCGGGAACCCTGCGCGAGAACCTTGCCCTGGCCGCGCCCGGGGCAAGCGAGGAGGAGCTGGCCGGAATGCTGGCCGCAATGCGGCTGGACCACCTGCCGGGCGGGCTGGACATGCGCCTGTCCGACGGGGGCGCTCCGCTTTCCGGGGGCGAGGCCCGGCGCGTCGCCATTGCGCGCGCCCTGCTGAAACGTCCGGCAATCCTGTTGCTGGATGAACCCACCGAAGGCTTGGACGACGCCCTTGCCGCACAGATTATGACTGCAATTGCGCGATATTCATGCGATGTTCCGCTGGTGGTTGCGTCACATCGTCGCTGCGACCTTGCCCTCGCTACCCAATTCATTGCCTTGGACTAGACTTTTTCCCGATTCCCCGAGGAGAGAGCCATGGAATTCGGAGTCGTCGAGCTTTCCCGTCTGCAATTTGCTGCCACTGCTTTATTTCACTTCCTGTTTGTTCCCCTGACCCTTGGCCTGTCCGTCATCGTCGCGATCATGGAGACGGTCTATGTCATGACCGATCGCCCGATCTGGCGGCAGATGACCAAGTTCTGGGGCATGCTTTTCGGCATCAACTTCGCCATCGGTGTGGCGACGGGGGTGACGATGGAATTCCAGTTCGGTATGAACTGGTCCTACTACTCGCATTATGTCGGGGACATCTTCGGTGCCCCCTTGGCCATCGAAGGTCTGATGGCATTTTTCCTTGAGGCCACCTTTGTCGGCCTGTGGTTCTTTGGCTGGGAAAAACTGTCCAAACGTCAGCACCTGGTCGTCGGCTGGCTGGTTGCGCTGGGGTCGAACTTCTCGGCGCTGTGGATCCTGATCGCGAATGGCTGGATGCAGTTCCCGGTCGGCGCAGAGTTCAACCCGATCTCGATGCGGATGGAGATGGTCAGTTTCTACGACGTCATCTTCAATCCGGTCGCGCAGGCGAAGTTCGTCCATACCGTCAGCGCAGGCTATGTCACGGCCTCGGTGTTCGTGCTTGGGGTTTCGGCCTGGTACCTGCTGAAGAACCGCCATGTCGATCTGGCGCGACGCTCGATCGGGATCGCGTCGGCCTTTGGGCTGGCGGCGGCGTTCTCGGTCGTCGTGCTGGGCGATGAATCCGGCTATGATGCCGGGGTGAACCAGCAGATGAAGATGGCCGCGATCGAGGCCATGTGGGAAACCGAACCCGCGCCCGCCAGTTTCACGCTGTTCGGCTGGCCCGATCAGGACGCCCGAGAGACCAAGTGGGGCATCCATATCCCCTATGTCATGGGCCTGATCGGAACCCGATCACTGACCGAGGAGATCCGGGGCATCGCCGATCTGGAGCGCGAGGCCGAGGTCCGGGTGCGCAACGGCATCATCGCCTATGACCTGCTCATGCAGATCCAGGACCAGCGCAGCAGCGATGTCGATCCGGCGCTGGTCGCGCAGTTCCGCGAGCATGGCGGCGACCTGGGCTATGCCCTGCTGTTGAAACGGTATCTGGACGATCCGCGGCAGGCGACCGAGGCGCAGATCCAGCAGGCGGCGATGGACACCATCCCGACCGTCTGGCCGATCTTCTGGGCCTTCCGCATCATGGCGGGGCTTGGCTTCTGCTTCATCGCGACGATGGCCTTCTTCTTCTGGCGGGCCTCGTTCAAGCGGATGAGCTTTCCGCGGTGGTCGCTGCGCCTTGCAGTCCTGATGATCCCCGCCCCGTGGATTGCGGTCGAGATGGGTTGGATCGTGGCCGAATACGGGCGCCAGCCCTGGACGGTCGCCGAGGTGCTGCCAACCGCGCTGTCGGTCAGCCACCTCAGCGTGGCCGAGGTGGCGCTGACGCTGTGCGGCTTCTTCCTGCTTTATTCCGCGCTGTTCGTCGTCGAGATGGGCCTGATGCTGAAATACATCCGCAAGGGCCCGCATGAGGATGTCGAGTTCACGCGGGCCTGGGTCGAGCGGCATGAAAGCCTGCTGACCGCCGGTGCGGAGGTGCGCAAATGATCCTGTTCGAGCTTATTCCGTTTGAATACCTGCGCGTGATCTGGTGGCTGCTGCTGGGTGTGCTTCTGATCGCCTTCGCCCTGACCGACGGCTTCGACATGGGGACGGGGGCCTTGCTGCCCTTCGTCGCCAAGACCGACACCGAGCGACGGGTCGTCATCAACACGGTGGGCCCGGTCTGGGAGGGCAACCAGGTCTGGTTCATCCTGGGCGGCGGGGCGATCTTCGCTGCCTGGCCACCGCTTTACGCAGTCAGCTTCTCGGGCTTCTATCTGGCGATGTTCCTGATCCTGGTCGCGCTGATCGTGCGTCCGGTCGGGTTCAAGTATCGCAGCAAGCGAGAGGACCCGGCCTGGCGCAATTTCTGGGACTGGGTGCTTTTCTTCGGCGGCGCGCTGCCCGCGCTGCTGTTCGGGGTGGCGGTGGGGAACGTCCTTCTGGGCGTGCCCTTCCATCTGACCCCGGACCTGATGCCAATCTATGAAGGCGGGCTTTTCGGAAAGCTGTTCGGGCTGTTGCGCCCCTTCGCGCTGCTATGCGGGATCGTGTCGATCTCGATGCTGGTCATGCATGGCGCGGGCTGGCTGGTGTTGAAGACAACCGGAGACGTGCAGGCGCGCGCCAGACGCTTTGGCCAGACGACGGCGCTGATCGTCATGGCGGGCTATGCCCTTGCCGGGCTATGGCTGGCCTTCGGAATCGGCGGTTATGCCTTCGTCACCGAGCCGCCCCATGACGGGCCGTCGAACCCGCTTCTGTCCGAGGTGACGCGCACGGGAAGCTGGCTTGCAGCCTATTCCGCCCGGCCCTGGATCATCATTGCCCCGGTGCTGGGGTTCCTTGGCACCTTCATGGCGCGGCGCGCGCTGTCGGGGCAGGGAGAGCTTTCGCCGCTGCTCTGGTCGAAGATGGCGATCTTCGGCGTGATCTCGTCGGTCGGGCTGGTGATGTTTCCCTTCATCCTGCCGTCCTCGACCGATCCGAACAGTTCGCTGACGGTCTGGGATGCCTCTTCCTCGCACCAGACGCTGTTCGTGATGCTGGTGGCGGGGCTGATCTTCCTGCCGATCATCCTGGCCTATACGGCCTGGGTCTATCGCGTGCTTTGGGGCAAGGTCGGCCCCGAGGATGTCGAGGACCCCGAACGTCACGCCTATTGAGGAGAATGCGATGTGGTATTTCGCCTGGATCCTGGGATTGCCGCTGGCCGCGGGCTTTGCGGTCCTGAACGCGATGTGGCTGGAAATGGACGAGGATCGCCGCCTGATCCGGCACGGTGCGCGCGAGAGGTCGGGGCCCGAAGGCTGAACCTGCACCTGCGATCGGCGTTACAGGGGTATTTGAAAAACGGTGAAGCCATGCCGTGGGGGGCGGGCCGCGCCGTTCGCGCCCCTTGCACCCGCGGGCCAATTGAGGTTCTGGTTTCGCCATGACACGCCTTCGCTTTGCCCCGATCCCCGCCAGCCTTCCCGCCTCTGTTCCCTTCACCGGCCCCGAAACGCTGGAGCGCCGCCGGGGGGCCGCGTTCCGTGCCAGGCTGGGCGCGAACGAGAACGGGTTTGGCCCCTCGCCCCTCGCGGTCGAGGCGATGGCCCGTGCCGCGGCCGAAGTCTGGAAATACGGCGATCCCGACAGCCATGACCTGCGCGCCGCGCTGGCCGAACTGCATGGCATCGATCCTGCCCAGATCATGTTGGGCGAGGGGATCGACGGGCTGCTGGGTCTTCTGGTCCGGCTGACGGTTGCACCGGACGAGATCGTGGTGACTTCGGACGGGGCTTATCCGACCTTCAATTACCACGTGGCGGGCTTCGGCGGGCGACTGCACAAGGTGTCCTATCGAGGCGATGCCGAGGATCCGGACGCGCTGGTCGCCGCTGCGCATGACGCGGGGGCGCGGCTGGCCTATTTCGCCAATCCCGACAATCCGATGGGCAGCTGGCATTCCGGAGCGACGATCCTGGCGATGCTGGATCGCCTGCCGGCAGGAGCGCTGCTGGTCCTGGACGAGGCCTATGCCGAATTCGCGCCCGAAGATGCCATTCCCCGCATCGATCCCGAGGATGACCGCGTCATCCGCATGCGCACGTTCTCGAAAGCCTATGGCATGGCGGGCGCACGTGTCGGCTATGCCATCGGCCCGCGCGAACTGATCGCGGGTTTCGACCGGATCCGTAACCATTTCGGGATCAACCGCACCGCACAGATCGGGGCCCTGGCTGCGTTGCAGGACAAGGCCTGGCTGGAACAGACCCGCGCCAATGTCGCCGCTGCCCGATTGCGGATCGCCGGGATTGCGCAAGACAACGGATTGTCGGCGCTGCCTTCGGCCACAAATTTCGTCGCCATCGATTGTGGGCGTGATGGAAGCTTCGCCCGTGCCGTGCTGTCGGCGCTTGAGGCACAGGGCATCTTCGCACGGATGCCCGGCGTCGCGCCGATGGACCGTTGCATCCGCATCTCTTGCGGGCCGGAAGCCGAACTGGCGGCCTTTGCCGAGGCGCTTCCCTTGGCACTGACGCGCGCGCGCACCGCCTGACGCGCGCCGGCCTGCGCGCTTCACCGTTTTTCCAAATACCCCCGCGGCGCTTGCCGTCGCGCGGGTCAGTCGAGCGGCAATGAGGTCGTCGCCTTCAGTTCTTCCATCGAGAGAAGCGCGGTGACGTTGTGGATCTTCACCTCGGAAATCAGCGCCTGATAGAAGCGGTCATAGGCGCGCGCATTCCGGACCCGGACCTTCAGGATATAGTCGATATCGCCTGCCAGCCGGTGCGCCTCGATCACCTCGGGGCGGGCGCGCACGGCGGTCAGGAATTTCCGCGCCCAATCCGGGTCATGCTCGCTGGTTCGGATCAGGACAAAGAAACACGCGTCCAGCCCCAGTGAATCCGGATCAAGCAGCGCGACCTGCCCACGGATCACCCCCGCCTCGCGCAGCTTGCGAATCCGGTTCCAGACCGGAGTCTTGGAGGCGCCCACGCGGGCCGCGATATCGTCCAGCGACAGGGTGGCATCCTCCTGCAGAAGGGACAGGATTTTACGATCCGTGTCGTCCAGCCGGACCGGAGTTTGTCTGTCTTGGCTCATCGCGAAATTTGGTCCTGTTTGCATGGCTGGTTACTGGAAACGGTTTCTTATTTTTCTGCCCCACTCGTCAATATGGGGGAGAATTTTCTATATAAGACAGACCCAATCCGAAAGGCAAAAGGCCATGTCCAAGACCTTCACCCCCACGCAAGCACGACCCGCCGTCATCACCGCGAATGATCTGCGCATGGGCCATTGCGTCTGGATGAGTGACGGTGGCTGGACCGCCGATCCGCGCGAGGCGCAGCTTTTCGAGGACGAGGCCATCGCCGATCTCGCCCTGCTGGACGCGATCGGGCAGGCGAGCATCGTCGTTGGCCCCTATCTGGCCGAGGCGAAGCGCGGCGCAGATGGCCGCCCCGAGCCGACCCATTTCCGCGAGGCTTTCCGTCGCCGCGGTCCGTCCAACTATTTCCATGGCAAGCAAGCCGATCTCGAGGCCAGCAATGTTTGATGCCCGTCCCCAGCACAACGAATATCTGCGCCACCGGGCGCAGCAGTTCCGCCAGCAGGTCGAGCGCCGCCTGGACGGTAGCCTCACCGAGGACGAGTTCCGACCGCTGCGCCTGATGAACGGGGTCTATCTGCAGCTTCACGCCTATATGCTGCGCGTGGCGATCCCCTATGGCACGATCAGCCCCGACCAGATGCGTACGCTGGCCCTGCTGGCCGGGAAATGGGACAAAGGCTATGGCCATTGGACCACCCGGCAGAACATCCAGTACAACTGGCCGAAACTGGTGGACATTCCGGACATGCTGGATGCGCTGGCGGATGCCGGGCTGCACGCGATCCAGACCTCGGGGAACACGATCCGCAACGTCACGACCGACGCCTATGCCGGCGCGGCCGCCGACGAGGTCATCGATCCGCGCCCCTATGCAGAGCTGCTGCGCGCCTGGTCCACCGATCACGCCGAATTCCAGTTCCTGCCGCGCAAGTTCAAGATCGCCATTTCCGGCGGCGAAAAGGACCGCGCCGTCATCGCAGCCCACGATATCGGCCTGCGCCTGCGCCGCAACGAGCAGGGTGAGCTGGGCTTCCAGGTCTGGATCGGCGGCGGCCTTGGCCGGACCCCGATCCTGGGTCAGGTCGTGCGCGAGTTCCTGCCCGAGGGTGATCTGCTTCCCTACGTCGAGGCGATCATCTCGGCCTACAACCTGTCGGGCCGTCGCGACAACAAGTACAAGGCCCGCATCAAGATCACCGTCGCCGAGCGCGGACTTGACGTCATGCGGGACGAGATCGAGGCGGAATTCCTGAACCGTCGCTCGACCTTCACCGGCGCCGATCAGGAGCTTCTGGCCGAGTTCAAGGCCGTTTTCTCGCCCCCCGCCTTCCGCAATGAGGAAGATGGCGATTTCGAAGCGCAGCGCGCTGCAAATCCGGGTTTCCGCAGCTGGACGGATACCAACCTTTCGGCCCACAAGGCACCGGGCTATGCCAGCGCGATGGTGACCTTCAAGGCGCCGGGCCAGACGCCGGGCGACGCCTCGGCCGAACAGATGCGCCTGCTGGCGGACCTGGCCGAGCGCTACGGCCATCACGACCTGCGCGTCAGCCATGACCAGAACATCGTCCTGCCGCATGTCCACAAGTCGGACCTGTATGCGCTTTACCAAGAGCTGAAGGCGGCGGGGCTGGCGACTGCGAATGCCGGGCTGATCAGCGATATCGTGGCCTGCCCGGGCATGGATTACTGCGCCCTTGCCACCGCGCGTTCGATCCCGATCGCACAAGAAATCGCGGATCATTTCCGCGCCCGTGACATCGAAGACGAGATCGGCAAGATCGACATCCGCATCTCGGGCTGCATCAACGCCTGCGGCCACCACCATCTGGGCCATATCGGCATTCTCGGTCTGGACCGTGCCGGTGTCGAGAATTACCAGATCACGCTGGGCGGAGACGGCTACGACATTCCCGCCATCGGCCAGAAGCCCGGCGCGGGCTTCCCGGCCGAGGAGGTGGTGGGCGCCATCGACCGCCTGATCGATACCTATCTGGACCTGCGCGACTCGGCCGAGGAACGCTTCATCGACGCCTATCGTCGCGTAGGGGCAGCTCCGTTCAAGGCGGCGCTGTATCCGGCCGATGCTTGATGGAAGCCTGGACGATCGCGCGGCGCTTCTGAACGACCGCTACAAGCATCACGCCGCGACCGAGGTGTTGCGGCGTGCCCTCAACGACCCCGATCTGGGCCGGGTGACGCTGGTGTCGTCCTTCGGTTCGGAATCGGTGGTGCTGCTGCACATGGTCTCGGTCGTGGCGCCGGGCACGCCGGTCCTGTTCATCGACACGCAGATGCTGTTCCAGGAGACGCTGGATTATCAGCTTGAGGTCACCGAACGGTTGAAGCTGACCGATGTGCGCGTCGTCCGTGCGACCGAACGCGAGGTCGCGCTGAACGATCCGGACGGCACGCTGCACCAGTTCAGCACCGATGCCTGCTGCAACTTCCGCAAGACTGTCCCGCTTGAACGCGAGCTGGGCAAGTTCGATGCCTGGATCACCGGGCGCAAGCGGTTCCAGGGTGGCGAGCGCCAGCAGCTGGAGTTCTTCGAGGCCGAGCCTCCGGCCCGACTGCGGATCAACCCGCTGGCCCATTGGCGGTCCGAGGACGTTCAGGACTATATGGCCGAGAACAATCTGCCGCGGCATCCGCTGGTCTCCAAGGGCTTTGCCTCGATCGGCTGCGCCCCCTGCACCTCGCCGGTGAAGCCGGGCGAAGACCCGCGGGCCGGTCGCTGGCGTGGCAGCCAGAAGACCGAGTGCGGCATCCATTTCATCGGCGGGCGCATGGTCCGCGCAGGAGCGACTTCATGAGCGATTTCTTTCTGGTCCGCGATGACGGCTTCCACCCCGATGACGGGGCCGAGCCTGTCGTGCTGGCGCCCGATGTTGATCCGGCGACGCTGGATGACTATCTGGACCACGATCTTCTTGCGATCGAGTTCCCCTCGTTCAGCGATGGACGCGGCTTTTCGCTGGCGCGCATCCTGCGCGAAAAGGGCTACAAGGGGCGGCTGCGCGCGGTTGGCGGGATGATTTCGGACCAATATGCCATGGCGCGCCGCGTCGGTTTCGACGAAGTGCGGATCTCAGCGGCCCTGGCGGCTCGCCAGCCGCAAGAACAGTGGCTGTACCGTGCCGACTGGCAGCAATGGGATCACCGTTCGCGCCTTGCCGGCTGAGCTTGCCGGGGTTTTCCCCGGCTTCCTGATGACCTAGATAGACCGGGACCCTGATATGACACTGGATCTCTCCGTGGCCGATGTTGCCGTGAAACCCGCCAAGACCCTGCCTGATGCCCAGACCGTCACCTCGGTCCAGCATTGGAGCGATACGCTGTTTTCGTTCCGCGTGACGCGTCCCGCCAGCCTGCGTTTCCGTTCGGGCGAATTCGTGATGATCGGTCTGCCGGGCGATAACGGCAAGCCGATCCTGCGCGCCTATTCCATTGCCTCGCCCAATTGGGATGACGAGCTGGAATTCTATTCGATCAAGGTGCCGGACGGGCCGCTGACCTCGAAGCTGCAACTGATCGAGCCGGGCGACGAAATCATCCTGCGTCCGAAGCCGGTCGGCACGCTGGTGCTGGACGCGCTGCTGCCGGGCAAGCGGATGTGGTTCCTGGCCACCGGGACCGGGCTTGCGCCCTTTGCCAGCCTGATGCGCGACCCGGAAACCTATGAGCGTTACGAGCAGGTCATCATGATGCATACCTGCCGCACCACCGAGGAGCTGACCTATGGTCGCGAGCTGGTCGAGAACCTGAAGCATGACCCGCTGCTGGGCGAGATCTATGGCGAGGATTTCGCCAACCGGCTGCTGTATTACCCGACCACCACCCGCGAAGAGAGCCCCTTCATGGGCCGGATCACCGACAACCTGACCTCGGGCAAGGTGTTCGAGGATCTGGGTCTGCCGCCCATGGATATTGCCAATGACCGCGCGATGGTCTGCGGCAGCCTGGCCTTCAACGTCGACGTGAAAGCGGTGCTGGAAGGCTTTGGCCTGACCGAGGGCGCCAACAGCGATCCCAAGGAATTCGTGGTCGAAAAGGCCTTTGTCGGCGACGGCGTCTGAGGCGGCTGCCGGGGGTTTCACACCCCCGGACCCCCGTGGGGTATTTTTGAAACGATGAATGCCCGGCGTTGACACTGCGCCGGGCTATGCTCATTTTTCCGGCCCGAATCATCTCGAAGGATTATCCATGCCTGTCGTCGTCGTCGAATCTCCGGCCAAGGCCAAGACGATCAACAAGTATCTGGGCGACGACTATACGGTTCTGGCGTCCTTCGGGCATGTCCGCGACCTGCCGCCCAAGGATGGCAGCGTCGATCCGGAAGCCGATTTCGCGATGAAATGGGAAGTTGCGTCGGAGTCGAAGAAACACGTCAAGGCGATCAAGGATGCCTTGGCATCCGATCCGAACCTGATCCTTGCCACCGACCCCGATCGCGAGGGCGAGGCGATTTCCTGGCACCTGCTGGAGACGCTGGCACCCGCGCTGAAGAAGGGCGCCGGGGTCAGCCGCGTCACCTTCAACGCGATCACCAAGAACGCCGTGACCGAGGCGATGGCCAACCCGCGCCAGATCGACCAGCCGCTGGTCGACGCCTATCTGGCGCGCCGCGCGCTGGACTATCTGGTCGGCTTCAACCTGTCCCCGGTGCTGTGGCGCAAGCTGCCCGGCGCGAAATCGGCGGGCCGGGTGCAATCGGTCGCCCTGCGCGTCATCGTCGACCGCGAGATGGAGATCGAGGCGTTCCGGGCCCGCGAATACTGGTCGGTCCATGCCAAGCTGGCGACCCCGCGCGGCGACCAGTTCGACGCGACGCTGACCGTCTATGGCGGCAAGAAGCTGGAGCGTTTCGACATCGCCACCGAGAAGGATGCGATGCTGGCGGTTTCGGCCATTGCCGCGCGCGACCTGAACGTGACAAGCGTCACTGCCAAGCCCGCCAGCCGCAATCCCTGGCCGCCCTTCATGACCTCGACCTTGCAGCAGGAGGCCAGCCGCAAGCTGGGCATGGGTGCCAAGGCCTGCATGTCGGCGGCGCAGCGGCTGTATGAGGCCGGCCATATCACCTATATGCGGACCGATGGCATCGACATGGCTCCCGAGGCGGTTATGGCCGCCCGCGATGCGATCAAGAAGCGCTTCGGTGAGGAGTACCTGCCGAAATCGCCGCGCATGTACAAGAACAAGGCCAAGAACGCCCAGGAAGCCCATGAATGCATCCGGCCGACGGACATGTTCATGTCGCCGGACAAGCTGCCGGTGGCCGAGAAGGACCAGAAGGCGCTTTATGACCTGATCTGGAAGCGCACCATTGCCAGCCAGATGGAATCGGCGCGGATGGAGCGCACGACCGTCGAGATTGCGTCGGCCGACGCGCAGGTCGGTCTGCGGGCCAATGGCCAGGTCATGATGTTCGACGGCTTCCTGAAGGTCTACGACCAGGGCCGCGACGACGAGGAAGACGAGGACAGCCGCCGCCTGCCGCTGATCAAGGAGGGCGAAAAGGCCGACAAGCGCTCGGTCAGCCCCGAGCAGCATTTCACCCAGGCGCCCCCCCGCTATACCGAGGCGACGCTGGTCAAGCGCATGGAAGAGCTGGGGATCGGCCGGCCGTCGACCTATGCCAGCATCGTGACTACCATTCAGGACCGCGACTACGTCCGCAAGGAGCAGAACCGCCTGATCCCCGAGGACAAGGGACGGCTGGTCACGATCTTCCTGCTGAAATATTTCCCGCGCTATGTCAGCTATGACTTCACCTCGAGCCTTGAGGGCGAGCTTGACGACATTTCGTCGGGTGAGCGCGCCTATCGCGAGGTGCTGCGCCGTTTCTGGAAGGACTTCACCGCGGCGCTGGAAGGGACCAGCGAGCTTCGCATCAGTGAGGTGCTGGAGGCAATCGACGAGGCGCTGGCACCGCATCTTTATCCGCCGCGCGCCGATGGTGGCGATCCCCGCGAATGCCCGCTTTGCCACAAGGGCAGGCTGCATCTGAAAACGGCGCGGTCGGGCGGGGCCTTCATCGGCTGCACGAACTATCCCGAGTGCCGCTTCACGCGTCCGATCAGCAGCCCCGAGGGTGAGGTCGTCGGCGATACGGTGCTGGGCGAGGACAAGGGCGACGAGATCAGCCTGAAGAATGGCCGCTTCGGCCCCTATGTCCAGCGTGGCGAGGCCACGGCCGAAGTGCCGAAGCCGCCGCGGGCCTCGATCCCCAAGGGCTGGGAAATCGCCTCGATCGATCTGGAGCGCGCGCTGGCGCTGCTGGCGCTGCCGCGCGAGATCGGGCCGCATCCCGAGGATGGCGTCGCTGTCGAGGCCGGGATCGGCCGCTATGGTCCCTATGTGAAGCACGGGTCGAAATATGCGAACCTGCCCGAGGTGGACGAGGTCTTCACCATCGGCATGAACCGCGCGGTCGAGGTGCTGGCCAGCAAGCAGGTGCGCGGTCGTGCCGCCGCCGCCGCGCCGCTGGCGGAACTGGGCGAGCATCCCGAAGGCGGGCCGATCCAGGTGCTGAGCGGGCGCTATGGACCTTATGTCAAATGGGGCAAGGTCAATGCGACCCTGCCGCGCGACCTGGAGCCGGGTTCCGTCACGCTGGAGCGCGCGCTGGAACTGATTGCGGAAAAGGCATCCAAATCCGGCAAGAAACCGGCGAAGAAGGCGGCGGCCAAGGCTGAAAAGCCCGCCGCGAAGAAGCCTGCGGCCAAGAAACCCGCGGCGAAGAAGCCCGCCGCGAAGAAGGCCGCGCCCAAGGCGAAGCCTGCCGCCGAATAGGAAGCCCGATATCGTGGCATCCCGCGGACGGTTGCATGTGCAACCGTCACGCGGCGGTGCGGCGCGTTGACTCCGGCCCGCAAGCCCGCCAAAAATTTCCGGGCATTGGCGGAGGAGCGGATGAAGAAGATCTATGGCAGCGCGGCTGAGGCGCTGGACGGGGTCCTGAAGGACGGAATGCTGATCGCCGCGGGGGGCTTTGGCCTGTGCGGCATCCCCGAACTTCTGATCAGGGCGATCCACGAGGCGGGAACGAAGGATCTGACCGTCGCCAGCAACAACTGCGGCGTCGACGGGTTCGGCTTGGGCATCCTGCTGGACAGCCGCCAGATCCGGAAGATGATCTCGTCCTATGTCGGCGAGAACGCGGAATTCATGCGCCAGTACCTGTCGGGCGAGCTTGAGCTTGAATTCAACCCCCAGGGTACGCTGGCCGAACGGATGCGGGCGGGCGGCGCGGGTATTCCCGGCTTCTACACCCGGACCGGCGTCGGCACGGTGATCGCCGAGGGCAAGGAGCACAAGGATTTCGACGGCGAGACCTATATCCTTGAACGCGGGATCATCGCCGATCTTGCCATCGTGAAGGGCTGGAAGGCCGACGAATCCGGCAATGTGGTGTTTCGCAAGACCGCGCGCAACTTCAACGTGCCCGCGGCGAAATGCGGGCGGGTCTGCATCGTCGAGGTCGAGGAGATCGTGCCCACCGGCAGCCTTGATCCCGATGCGATCCATCTGCCCGGCATCTATGTCCATCGCCTGATCCAAGGGCAGCACGAAAAGCGCATCGAACAGCGCACGACCCGAAAAAAGGAGACCGCGTGATGCCTTGGGACCGCAACCAGATGGCGGCGCGGGCCGCGCAGGAACTGCAGGACGGCTGGTACGTGAACCTTGGCATCGGTATCCCGACGCTGGTCGCGAATTATATCCCCGAGGGGGTCCATGTGACCCTGCAATCCGAAAACGGAATGCTGGGGATCGGGCCGTTTCCTTTCGAGGGCGAGGAAGATCCCGATCTGATCAACGCGGGCAAGCAGACCGTGACCGCACTGCCGCAGACCGCCTTCTTCGACAGCGCGGAAAGCTTTGCCATGATCCGCGGTGGCAAGATCGCCATGGCGATCCTTGGCGCGATGGAAGTGGCCGAAAATGGCGATCTGGCAAACTGGATGATCCCCGGCAAGCTGGTCAAGGGCATGGGCGGTGCGATGGACCTGGTCGCGGGCGTCAAGCGCGTGGTCGTGGTCATGGACCACACCAACAAGGCAGGCGAATCGAAGGTGCTGCGCGAATGCACGCTGCCCCTGACCGGCAAGGGCGTCGTCAACCGCATCATCAGCAACCTTGGCGTGCTGGATGTCGTCCCGGGCGGGTTGCGGATCGTCGAACTGGCGGATGACGTCACCGAGGACGAGCTGCGGGCGGCAACCGAGGCCACGATCGTCGGTTGAGTTTCGCAGGGATCGGCATTAGGGGCTTTCAGCCCCTCTTGCGGCCCTGCCGCAATTCAACCCCGAGGGTATTTGGAAAAGGATGATGAGGGACCGTGGTGCTTGATCCCGACCAGATCGCCGGGCTGTTCACCCGTGACGGGCGCTTTCTTTGCGCGCGCTGGGGACGGCCGGTCGTCCCGGTGATCTTCGGTCTTGCCGACGAGACGCTGGACATCTTTCGCGCCGTGACCCGCGCTGCGCTTGCCCATGCCGGTCATCCCATGGCCGAGACGGATCCCGAAATGGGCGCGAACATGCTGTCCTTTTTCGTGCGCGACTGGCAGGAGCTGGCGGATATGCCGGATCTTGAGCGGCTGACCGGGCAGGGCGAGCTTGTCGAGCGGCTGACCACCCAGGCCGCGGACCAGTACCGCATCTTCCGGTTTGATGCCGATGGTGGGATCAGGGCCTGCATGAACTTTGTGAACATGGGTGGGGGGCTGGCAGAAGCGCATCCCGCCGGACTGGCCGAGACGATGGTGATGCGTTCGCTGCTGACCTTTGCGCGGGATGTGGAACCTTCGCGGCAGGTCGCGGACCTGATCCGCGCCGCCTATGATCCGGCGCTGCCGGTGGTTGCGCGCGATGCGTCGCACGCGCTGCGTCTGGCCGCGCGGCTGCCTGCCTGAGGATTGTCCCGATGCACAGCTTTCCCATCCGCGTCTATTACGAGGATACCGACCTTGCCGGGATCGTCTATTACGCGAACTACCTGCGCTTCATCGAGCGCGGCCGCAGCGAGTGGTTGCGCGCGCTGGGGATAGACCAGGTTGGCCTGAAGCAGCGGGGCATGGTCTTTGTCGTGCGCCGGATCGAGGCCGATTACATCTCTCCGGCGCGGTTCGACGATGTGCTGGAGGTTGTCTCGACCCTGAACGATTGCGGCGCGGCGCGGATCTCGATGTGCCAGAAGGTGATGCGGGACGGGGCAGTGCTGTTCAAGGCAGTGGTGACGCTCGTCTGCATCAACGATGCCGGACGGCCTGTCCGGATTCCCGCCGACATCGCCGCGGTCTTTCCCGGTGATGCAAAGGGCTGCATCTGACGCAGAATTGACGCTGTTGGGGTTTGTCTGTTGCGGGCATTCTGGTAATCGACGCCAGAAGCCGCGGCGCAGCGGTGCAAAAAGCACAGGCCTATTTCATGGAACAAATCGTCGGAGCCGGTCAGCCGGTCGACTTTTCACTGATCGCTCTTTTCGCGCGCGCGTCGCTGACCGTCCAGATCGTCATGATCATGCTGATTCTGGCCTCGTTCTGGGCCTGGGCGATCATCATCCAGAAATTCATCAGCTTTGCAGCCGCCAAGCGCGAAGCTGGGCGGTTCGACCGTGCCTTCTGGTCGGGCCAGCCGCTTGACGAATTGTTCGACCGTGTCGGAGAGGAGCCTTCGGGCGCGTCCGAGCGGATCTTCGCAGCGGGCATGACCGAATGGCGCCGCAGCCACCGCGACGATGGCGGGCTGATCGCCGGTGCGACGGCGCGGATCGACCGCGCGATGAACGTCGCCATCAACCGCGAGAATGACCGCCTGACCCGCGGGCTGCCCTTCCTTGCGACCGTCGGGTCGACCGCGCCCTTCATCGGGCTGTTCGGTACCGTCTGGGGGATCAAGACCGCTTTCGAGGAAATCGCGATTTCGCAGAATACCTCGCTGGCCGTTGTCGCCCCCGGCATCGCCGAGGCGCTGGTCGCGACCGCCCTGGGCCTGCTGGCCGCGATCCCGGCGGTCATCTTCTACAACAAGCTCAGCGCCGATTCGGACCGCATCGTCGGGAACTACGAATCCTTCTCGGATGAGTTCTCGACCATCCTGTCGCGCCAGCTGGAAGACGACTGATGGGGGCCGGGGTCGTCAAGCGCAGCAGCCGCGGGCGCAGGGGGCGCGGCAAGTCCCAGCCCATGGCCGAAATCAACGTCACGCCCTTCGTGGACGTGATGCTGGTGCTGCTGATCATCTTCATGGTCGCCGCGCCGCTGCTGACCGTGGGCGTTCCGCTGGAGCTGCCCAAGACTGCCGCGCAATCCGTGCCCGCCGAGCCTGAGGAGCCGCTGTCGGTGTCCGTCACGCCCGAGGGTCCGATCATGGTCATGACCACCGAGGTTCCCGAGGATGAGCTGGTCACGCGCTTGCGTGCCGTGGCCGAAGAGCGCCAGAGCGACAAGATCTACCTGCGCGCCGACGGCTCGATCCCCTATGCCCGCATCATGGAGGTGATGGGGGCGTTGAACGCGGCTGGCTTCAACAACATCGTGCTGGTGACGGATTCGGGCGGGCCCCGGATGGACGGCCAGAACCCCGAAGGCTGACGCCATGGATCGCGCCGATCGCATCGGCTATTGGGTTTCGGGCGTCGCGCATGTCGGCCTGCTGGGCTTTGCGATCGTGGGCGGGGCACTGTTCCGTCCGCAACCGCATGACGCGATTCGCATGGCCGAGGTCTCGACCATGTCCGAGGCCGAATTCCAGGCCCTGGCCTCGGCGGCCGAGGGAAGTGCCCCCCTTGCCGATCTGGCCGAGTCCACCCCGGCCCAGCCGCGCCCGCCCGCTGACGAGGTGGTGACCGGCGCGCCCGAAGCGCAAAGCCCGCCCGCGCCAGTTTCGGATGCGGCCGAGCTGACGGCCCCCGCCGAACGACCCGAGGCGCAACCCGATCTGTCGGATCTTCAGGATCAGGCCCGACCCGTCGCGGTCGCGACCCTGGCACCGCAGCCGAACCAGCCCGCAGCGTCCGACGATCCGGCCGCGCTTCCGGAAGATGCCTCGCGTCCGAACCCGTCGCGCGAAGCGGTGCAACCACAGGCTCCGGCCCCGATTCCTCAGCGTTCGGCGGATGCGCCGATTGCGGCGTCGCGTCCGAACGGTCGCCCGCAGGGTGTGACCGATGCGGCCCGTGCCCGTCAGGAAGCCGCCGAGGCAGCGCGTCAGCGCGAGCAGGTGCTGGCACGCGAGGCCGCTGAAGCAGCCGCCGCCGAAGCCGCGGCCAAGCGGCGCGAGGAAGCAGCCGAACGCCGTGCCGCCGAGGAGCGCGCGCAGGACGAACGCCGCGAGGCCGCCGAGCGTCGCGAAGAGGCAGAGGCCGCCCGCAAGGCCGCCGAGGCCGACGCGCGTGCGCGCCGTCAGGCCGCAGCCGAGGCCGCCGAAGCTGCCGAAGAGAAAGCCGCAGAGGAAAAGGCCGCTGCCGAGAAAAAGGCGGCCGAGAAAAAGGCGGCCGCCAAGGCTGCAGAAGAAAAGGCTGCCGCGGACAAGGCCGCAGCCGAGAAGGCGGCTGCCGCGAAGGCGGCTGCCGAGAAAGCAGAGGCCGAGAAAGCCGCTGCCGAGAAAGCAGAGGCCGAAAAGCGCGAAGCTGCCGCCAAGGCGAAGAAAGAGGCCGAGAAGAAGGCCGCCGCCGAAAAGGCCGCCGAGGAAAAACGCGCCGCCGAGAAGAAGGAAGCCGAAGAGGCCGCCGCTGCGGCCAAGGCCAAGGAAAAGGCCGAGGCCGAGCGCAAGGCCGCGGATGCGGCCGCGAAGAAGGCGGCACAGGCCGAGGCCAAGAAGGACAAGGAAGGCGCCGCCGGTACGGGCGGGGGCGGTGCGGCGGCCAGTGGTCCACCGCTGAACCAAGGCGAAAAGGACGGTTTCCGCGTCGCGGTCGAGGCGTGCTGGAACATTGGCTCGCTGTCCAGCGAGGCATCGCGGACCAAGGTCTCGGTCCAGTTCTCGATGTCGCCGGACGGCCGGGTCGAGGCGAATTCGCTGAAGATGATCGACCATTCCGGCGGGTCGGACGCGGCGGCGAAACAGGCCTATGAGGCGGCGCGGCGCGCCATTCTGCGCTGCCAGAAGGACGGCTATCCGCTGCCTTCCGAGAAATATAACCGTTGGAAGACAACGATCATTGACTTCAACCCTGGTGGTGGGGCTCGCATCCAGTGACGGTGGAAAGCAGCCGACCGACCCGATATTCTGCAACCAGACCTTCAGAGGCGATACATGTTGCGTAAATTCCTGACGACCTCCGTCATGGCTCCGGTCATGATCCTGGCCAGCTTTGGCCTTGCCGCGCCGGTTCTGGCACAGGACGGGCCCCTGCGGATCGAGATCACCGACGGCGTGGTCGAACCGATGCCCTTCGCCATTGCCAAGTTCCATGACGAGGGCGGCGCGGGCGAATATCTTGCGCAGGTGCAGAACCTGATCGCGGCGGACCTGACCGGCACCGGTCTGTTCCGCGAGATCCCGGCCAGCGCCCATATTGCGCGCCCCGAAAGCTTTGACGCACCGGTCTCCTATGAGGACTGGAAGGCGATCAATGCGCAGGCGCTGGTGACGGGCGCGGTGCGTGTCGAAGGTGGCAAGGTGATCGTCAAGTTCCGCCTGTTCGACGTCTTCGCGGGCCAGCCCCTGGGCGACGGGATGCAGTTCGACGCCTCGACCGGCAACTGGCGGCGCGCGGCGCACAAGGCGGCGGACCAGGTCTATGCCCGGCTGACGGGCGAGGGCCCCTATTTCGACAGCCGTGTTGCCTTTGTCCAGGAAAGCGGTCCCAAGGACGCCCGCCGCAAACGGCTGGGCGTGATGGATTACGACGGGGCCAACATCAAATGGCTGACCGACGATTCCACGCTGGTGCTGAAGCCGCGCTTCTCGCCCGACGGCTCGCGCCTGCTTTACACCAGCTATGCCAGCGGCTTCCCGCAGGCGATGCTGATGGACGTTAATTCGCTGGGCGTGCGGGCGCTGGCGGGCGAGCAGGGCACGATGAGCTTCTCGCCGCGCTTCTCGCCCGACGGGCGCTGGATCGTCTATTCGCTGGAGAAGAACGGCAATACCGACATCTACCAGATGGATGCCGGCAGCGGCGCGCAGCGCCCGCTGACGAACGCGCCCTCGATCGAGACCTCGCCAAGCTTCAGCCCCGACGGCAAGCAGATCGTCTTTGAAAGCGACCGCTCGGGCGTGCCGCAGCTTTACATCATGTCGGCCAATGGCGGCGACGCCAAGCGCATCAGCTTTGGCGAGGGCCGCTATGGCACGCCGGTCTGGTCGCCGCGCGGGGACATGATCGCCTTTACCCGGCAGGTGGGCGGAAAATTCCACATCGGAGTCATGCGAACCGATGGATCGGAAGAAAAAATGCTGACAGAATCGTTCCTTGACGAGGGCCCGACTTGGGCCCCCAATGGGCGCGTCGTGATGTTCACGCGCGTCACTCCGGGCGGCGACGGCGAACCTCGCCTGCACTCGGTCGATATCACCGGGCGGAACATGCGCCCGGTCAAGTTGAATGGCGCGGCCTCGGATCCCGACTGGGGTCCGTTGCTGCCGTAACCGCGGGAACGGGACAGGATGATGAAGACTTTCGTGAAAATTGCCGCCATCGGCGCGATGCTGACCATGGCGGCCTGTTCGCGCCCGGCCCAGCAGGGGGCGATGGTGAACGACCCCTATGCCAATATGGGCGCAGGCGGGGTCGGGACCGGGGTGCTGCCCGGCACGGCCGAGCATTTCAAGGCGGTGGCGGGCGATACCGTCCTGTTCCCGGTCGACCAGTCGACGCTGACCCCCGAGGCGCGCACGATCCTGGCCAACCAGGCCGGCTGGCTGAACCAGAACCAGGGCTTCTCGGCGCTGATCGAGGGGCACGCGGATGAGCAGGGGACGCGGGAATACAACCTGGCCCTCGGCGCGCGGCGTGCGAACTCGGTCCAGGAATACATGATCTCGCAAGGCGTGGCTTCGGGTCGCCTGCGAACGGTCAGCTATGGCAAGGAGCGTCCGCTTGCCGTCTGCTCGACCGAGGATTGCTATGCCAAGAACCGCCGCGCGGTGACCGTGGTCAGCCCAGGGGCGGGCATGTGATGGGCCGCCTTCGGGGCATGATGCTTGCGGCGGGGCTGGTGCTGGCCGCGCTGCCCGCCGCGGCGCAGGACAAGCAAAGCCTGGCCGACATCCGCGCCGAGCTGAACCAGCTGACCGCCGACCTTCAGGGGCTGCGCGGCGAGCTGGTCGCCTCGGGCCCGGCGGGCTTTGCCGCGGCGGGCGGCGACAGCGCCATCGACCGCATGAACACGATGGAGGCGCGTCTTCAGCAACTGACCGGCCAGACCGAGCAGTTGCAGAACCGCGTCGACCGCATCGTCAAGGACGGCACCAGCCGCATCGGCGACATCGAGTTCCGGCTTTGCGAGATGGAGGAGGGCTGCGACCTTGGCAGCCTGACCACACCGACACTGGGCGAGCAGAGCGGCGCCTCGTCGCCAATGCCATCCTCGGACCGGGGCGGCGCGCTGACCGGTCCGGCCACCAAGCTCCCCTCGGCCGGGGTCGCCACCGCGGCGGAACGGGCCGATTTTGACCGGGCCCGGGAGGTGCTCGGTCAAGGTGACTTTCGTCGTGCTGCGGACCTCTTCGCGGCCGTCGCCGAAACCCATGCTGGCGGTCCACTGACCGCCGAGGCGCTGTTCCTGCGGGGGGCGGCGCTGGATTCTGCGGGCGATCTGTCCGGGGCAGGAATCGCCTGGCTTGAAAGTTTCGCTGCCAATCCGAACGGGCCGCAGGCGCCCGATTCCCTTCTGGGCCTGTCCCGCGCCATGAGCGCCAAGGGTGGCCCGCAGGAAGGTTGCTTCTATCTTCAGGAAATCCTGGCCCGCTTCCCCGATGCCCCGCAAGCGGCCGAGGCGGAAAAGCGGATCGCCGATGCGCAATGCGCCGCCGTGACCGAAGGCGCGGCCCAGCCCGATGCCGGCATGGGTGCCGAGCCGGGCGTCGACTTGGGTGCCGACATGAATGACGCGACCGATCCGGCCATGATGGACCCGGAAGAGGCGGCGGACATGGCCGATGGGATGTGATCCCGCAGGCCCTTGCGACGAAGACCCCGACCCCACGACCGACGACCCCGTCACGCGCAGGGTCCACGCTGCCCTTGACCGGCTGGCGGGCGACATGTCGCGCCTTGGCATTGCGCTGTCCGGCGGGGGCGATTCGACTGCGCTGCTGCATCTTGCGCAGGGCTGGGCGCGGGGCCGTTGCCTGATGGCCGCGACCATCGATCATGGCCTGCGCCCCGAATCCACGGCCGAGGCGGCGGGGGCGGGCCGCGCGGCGGCAGCTCTGGGGATCGACCATGCGACCCTTTCCTGGCAGCGGGGGCCCGCTTCCGGCAACCTGATGGCCGCGGCGCGGGATGCCCGCCTGCGGCTGCTTTCCGACTGGGCGGCGCAGAACCGGCTGGACGCGGTCCTGTTGGGGCATACGCTGGACGATCAGGCGGAAACCGTGCTGATGCGGCTGGCTCGGGGCGCGGGCGTCGACGGGCTGGCTGGCATGTCTGCAAGCCGCCGCGCAAACGGCACGGTCTGGTTGCGGCCGATGCTGGCCGTCTCGCGCGCCGAGTTGCGCGACTGGCTAACCGCCCGGGGCATCGGCTGGGTTGATGATCCGTCGAACGAGAATGCCGATTATGACCGTGTCCGCATTCGCAAGGCGGTTGAGGCCCTTGGCCTGCCCGCCGCGCAGATTGCCCAATCGGCGGCGAATCTGGCAAGCGCGCGGGATGCCCTGCAAGACGTGGCTGCGGCTGCGGCATCCGGTGCCGAGATTCGCAATGGCAGCCTTTATCTGCCCTGGACGCCCTTTCGCCGCGCGCCGCAAGAAGTCAGGCGGCGACTAATTGTCGCGGGGCTGCGTCTTGTCGGAGGCGCCGACTACCCGCCGCGGCGCGAGGCCGTTCTACGCGCCCTGACCGCCATCCTGACGGGGGCGAGGGCCACGCTGGAGGGTGCGATCGCCGAGCCGGCGGGCGACTGGCTGCGGATCATGCGTGAGCCTGTGGCTGCGGCCCGTGGGGCGCCGGGCGTGCCGGATGCGCAGGGGGAATGCCGCTGGGACGGGCGCTGGCTTCTGTCCGGCCTCTGCGCCGACCAGCAGGTCCGTGCGCTGGGATACGATCCTTTGCCGGGGCTGAAATGGCGGCTGTCAGGCCTTGCCCGCGACGAGGCCGCAGCCAGTCCCGGCATTTGGAAAGGGGACCAACTGATCGCCGCACCGCTGCTGGAATCGCGGGCGGAAATGACCGTAAGACCGCTTGCCGGCGTCCCAGAGTTCATGGCTTTGCTGTATACTCATTGAACCTGACGCCGGAATCCCTATTTTCAGGCCAAAGCCTGTCTACCCGTGGAGGATATGCCTTTGGGCAACGCGCGCAATATCGCCTTCTGGGTGGTGCTGTTCCTGATGATTCTGGCGCTGTTCAACCTGTTCAGCGACGGCTCGTCGCAGATGAACAGCCGCCAGATCAGCTATTCCGACTTCATCCAGCGGGTCGACAAGGACGAGGTGAACGCCGTCACGATTGACGGCGAAACCATCGGCATCACCGCCAAGGACGGCAAACAATACTCGACCGTCCGCCCGCAAGGCGAGGAAATCGCCGACCGCCTGATCGACAAGGGCGTCGAAGTCCGCGTCGAACGCCAGCAACAATCCGGCTTCATGTCGCTTCTGGGCGTCTGGCTGCCGTTCCTGCTGCTGATCGGCGTCTGGATCTTCTTCATGAACCGCATGCAGGGCGGCGGCAAAGGCGGCGCGATGGGCTTCGGCAAATCGCGGGCCAAGCTGCTGACCGAAAAGCATGGCCGCGTGACCTTTGACGATGTCGCAGGCATCGACGAGGCCAAGGAAGAGCTGGAAGAGATCGTCGAATTCCTGCGCAACCCGCAGAAATTCAGCCGCCTGGGCGGCAAGATCCCGAAAGGCGCGCTGCTGGTCGGTCCGCCCGGCACCGGCAAGACGCTGCTCGCCCGCGCCATTGCGGGTGAGGCGGGCGTGCCCTTCTTCACCATCTCGGGCTCGGACTTCGTCGAAATGTTCGTCGGCGTTGGCGCCAGCCGTGTCCGCGACATGTTCGAGCAGGCCAAGAAATCGGCCCCCTGCATCGTCTTCATCGACGAGATCGACGCCGTGGGCCGTGCCCGTGGCGTGGGCATCGGCGGGGGCAATGACGAGCGTGAGCAGACCCTGAACCAGCTTCTGGTCGAGATGGACGGATTTGACGCGAATGAAGGCGTCATCATCATCGCCGCGACCAACCGCAAGGACGTGCTGGACCCCGCGCTGCTGCGCCCCGGCCGCTTCGACCGCCAGATCTATGTCCCGAACCCGGACATCAAGGGGCGCGAGAAGATCCTGGCCGTTCACAGCCGCAAGGTGCCGGTCGGCCCCGATGTCGACCTGCGCATCATCGCGCGCGGCACGCCCGGCTTCTCGGGCGCGGACCTGATGAACCTCGTGAACGAAGCCGCGCTGATGGCCGCGCGTCTGGGCCGTCGCTTCGTCGCGATGGAGGATTTCGAGAATGCCAAGGACAAGGTCATGCTGGGCGTCGAACGCCGCAGCATGGTCCTGACGCCCGAGCAGAAGGAAAAGACCGCCTATCACGAGGCCGGCCACGCCATTGTCGGCCTGTCGCTGCCGAAATGCGACCCGGTCTACAAGGCGACGATCATCCCGCGCGGCGGCGCGTTGGGGATGGTGGTCTCGCTGCCCGAGATGGACCGGCTGAACTATCACAAGGACGAGGCCAAGCAGAAGCTGGCCATGACCATGGCGGGCAAGGCGGCCGAGATCATCAAGTACGGGGAAGAGGGCGTCTCGAACGGCCCGGCGGGCGACATCCAGCAGGCGAGCCAGCTTGCGCGCGCCATGGTGATGCGCTGGGGCATGTCGGACAAGGTCGGCAATATCGACTATGCCGAGGCGCATGAGGGCTATTCGGGCAATACGGGCGGCTTCTCGGTTTCGGCGGCGACCAAGGAACTGATCGAGCAGGAAGTCCATGACCTGATCGAACAGGGCTATCAGGACGCCTATCGGATCCTGACCGAGAAGACCGAGGAGTTCGAGCGCATGGCCAAGGGGCTGCTGGAATACGAGACCCTGACTGGCGAGGATATCGGAAAGATCATCCGGGGCGAGACTTTGGGCGGGGACGACGATACGCCCGGCTCTTCGATCCCGTCGGTCACCTCGATCCCGCGCGCGGGCGTAACGGCGGGACCGGCCGACGCCACCCCGGCACCCCAGCCGCAGGGCTGAGATCTGCGATCACCTGAAACGAAAAACCCCCGACCTGTTGGCCGGGGGTTTTGCATGTGTCCGGTCAGAGTCCGACCGCGATCAAAGCACCAGAAGCGCCACTGCGCCCAGTGCGATGCTGAGGCCGAAACCGATATTGATCGCAATGCTTGCTGCCTTCATCGGTCTCCTCCTTCTTGGACGGGGGCCTGTTTCCCCCGGTCCAGATCAACCCTGACGCGTGGCTAGCGTTCCCCGGCCCGGCGGAAATGCGCCGTTCCGCATGGCAGCGGGGCCACAGTCAGGCATCATGCACGTTTGCGGCGGCGGGGCGTTCCGGCGTAAAAGCACGGCATGAACCCGACCGAACCGAAGCTTTCGCCCGATTCCCAGATGCCCGCGCTGCGCCGCCGGATCGACGCGCTGGACGCGCGGCTGATCGTGCTGCTGGCCGAGCGGTCGCGCCTGATCGATCAGGCCGCGCGCATCAAGACCCGAGAACACCTGCCCGCCCGGATCGACAGCCGGGTCGAGGAGGTTGCGGCAAATGCCCGTCGCCTTGCCACGCAGGAGGGGCTGGATCCCGGCCTTGCCGACGCGCTGTGGCGCCTGATGATGGAGCATTTCATCGCGCAGGAGGATCGTGTCCTGTCCGCTCCGCCCGGTACCGAAGGCTAGACCGGGATCATCGTCCCCTGCAGCATCGCGACATGCTTTCGGGTGCCGTTGCTGACGGCCCAGACATCGGCCGCGACCACCATGATGCGGCGGCCGGGGCGGATCACCCGGCCCTCGGCCTCAAGCCGGTCTCCAATCGCCGGGGACATCAGGTTGATCTTCATTTCGACCGTCATCACCTCGGCACCCTCGGGCATCAGGCTGAGCGCGGAATAGCCCGCGGCGGAATCGCCGATGCTGAAGGCCAGCCCCGCATGGCCGGCCCCGTGCTGCTGAAGCGATCCGGGCAGGATCGGCGCATGGATGACGACCCGGCCCGGCGCAATCTCGGCCAGGGTCGCGCCCAAAGTGAGCATCATGCTTTGGCGGTCGAAGCTGTCGCGGATGCGGGTTTCGACCTCAGTCATCGAACAGGCTGTCCTGCATCCGTGGTGCGTCCAGCCCCAGATGCCGCCAGCCCAGCCGCGCCAGCATCCGTCCACGCGGGGTGCGGCTGACCAGCCCTTGCTGCATCAGGAAGGGCTCGATGACCTCTTCGATGGCGTCGCGGCTTTCGGACAGGGCGGCGGACAAGGTTTCAACACCGACCGGGCCGCCCCCGTAATGTTCGGCCATCAGCGTCAGGTAACGGCGGTCGGCGCTGTCCAGCCCGATATGATCGACGCCCAGCCGGGTCAGGGCGCTGTCCGCAATCTCTCGCGTCAGGCGGCCGTCACCCTCGACCAGGGCAAAGTCGATCACCCGGCGCAGCAGGCGGCCCGCGATCCGCGGCGTGCCGCGCGCGCGTTTTGCAATTTCGCGCGTGCCGGCCGGTTCTGAAGGGATGCCCATCAGCCGCGCGCCGCGGGTGACGATCAGGTCAAGCTCATCGATGGTATAGAACTGCAGCCGCGTCGGAATGCCGAAGCGGTCGCGCAGCGGCGTCGTCAGAAGGCCAAGCCGCGTTGTCGCCCCGACCAGGGTAAAGGGCTGAAGCTCGATCCGGACGGTGCGGGCGGCGGGACCCTCGCCGATCACGAGGTCCAGCTCGAAATCCTCCATCGCGGGATACAGGACTTCCTCGACCGCCGGGTTCATCCGGTGGATTTCGTCGATGAACAGGACGTCCCGCGCCTCGAGGTTGGTCAGGATCGCGGCAAGATCGCCCGCGCGGGCCAGGACCGGCCCCGAGGTCATCTTGAAGTTCACGCCCAGTTCGCGCGCCATGATCTGCGCCAGCGTGGTCTTGCCCAGCCCCGGAGGCCCGTGGAACAGCGTGTGGTCCATCGCCTTGCCGCGCATCCGGGCGCTTTCGATGAAGACGCGCAGGTTCGCGCGTGCCTCGGCCTGTCCGACGAAATCGGACAGCATCTGCGGACGCAGCGCGCGATCCTCGCCATCCGTTTCCATCGGTTCGGGGCGCAGCATTGGATCGGGCTGCATCATCCCTTGCCCCAGGGCCCGGAATCGGGGCCACCGCTGGGCGGGATCCGCGACCGGACCGGCTGGGCGTCAGCCCAGGGGGCACCGCCACCCTGTCCGCCGCGGCCCGCCATCTCGCGCAGGCGGGCGATCCGATCCTCGGTTGCGGGGTGGGTGGCGAACAGGCGGTCCATCCGCAGCGCGTGAAGCGGGTTCACGATGAACATGCTGGCCGAGGCGGGGTTTCGCTCGGCCGGGATGTTCACGACCTGACCTGCCGCGCGCGAAATCTTTGCCAGCGCTCCGGCCAGCGCCAAGGGCTGGCCGCAGATCTGCGCACCGGTCCGATCAGCCTCGTATTCGCGGGTGCGCGAGATCGCCATCTGCACCAGGCCCGCAGCGATCGGGGCGAAGACCATGGCAAGGATCGCCGCCAGCCCGCCACCGCGGTTGTCGTTGCGTCCGCCGAACAGGCCCGAGAACATCAGCATGTTGCCCAGCATCGCGATGGCCCCGGCCATCGTGGCGGTCACGGTCATCGTCAGCGTGTCGCGATGCTTGATATGGGCAAGCTCGTGGGCGATCACGCCGGCCAGTTCGTCGCGGTCAAGGACGCGCATGATGCCCTGCGTCACGGCGACGGCGGCGTTCTGGGGATTGCGGCCGGTGGCGAATGCGTTGGGCTGGTCGGTCTGCAGGACATAGACCTTGGGCATGGGCAGGTTCGCCCGTTGCGCCAGTCCGGCCACCATGTCGATCAGTTCCGGGGCCTGCTGGCGCGTGACCAGCATCGCGCCCTGCTGGCGCAGCACCGCCTTGTCGCTGTTCCACCAGGCCCACATGTTGCCCGCGCCAGCGATGACCAGCGCGATCACCGCACCGCCCGTCCCGCCCAGCAGATAGCCCATGCCCATGACCAGTGCGGTCATCGCGGCCATCAGGATGAATGTGCGCAGGTTCCCCATCATGCCCGACCTCATTCCTTCGGAGCCAGAAGCCTCAACGAGGCGCGGATCAACGCCGCTGTGGTGGCGCCCGGTTCCCGGCCCTGGGCTTCGGCCACCGCGCCCGCCGCCTCGGACGGAGCATAGCCCAGATTGGACAGCGCAGACAGCGCATCCGCCGTTGCCTGCGCATTGCCGTCGATGCGCGGGGCGGGGGCGGTTCGTGTCGCGGCGGGGGACTCGACCACTTCGGAATCGGGCAGGGGACCCGGATCGACGGTCAGGCTGCCGCCAAGCGCCATGATCGCGGGGGCCTTGTCCTTCAGCTCCATCGTGATCCGCTGGGCAAGCTTCGGCCCGACACCCGGCGCCTTGCGCAAGGCCGACCAGTCGCCAAGCGCCAACGCGCGCGACAGACCCTCGGCCGAAAGCGTGCCAAGGATCGCAAGCGAGACCTTGGCGCCCACCCCCTGGACCGAGGTCAGCAGACGGTGCCATTCCTTTTCCAGCAGCGTCGGAAAGCCGAAAAGCTGAAGCAGATCCTCGCGCACCAGAAGTTCGGTATAAAGCGCGGTCGCCTGTCCGGCAGGGGGCAGGCTGGCTGCTGTCCGTTCGCTCACATGGACGATATAGCCAACGCCGCGCACGTCGATCAGAACATGGTCCTGCGCCCGGTGCAGGATGATCCCGGCGATGCGTCCGATCATATGCTGTTCCTCATGCCTTGATCTTGATGCGGAGCGCGCGGCCCTGCAAGTGATGGGCGTGACAAATTGCCACGGCCAGCGCGTCGGCGGCGTCCGGTCCGGCGAATTCGACGCCGGGCAGCATGAAGCGCACCATATGCTGGATCTGTTCCTTGGCGGCGTGGCCGACCCCGACGACGCTTTTCTTGACGGCATTCGGGGCGTATTCGCCGATCTCGATCCCCGCGGCCGCCGGGGCCAGCAGCGCGATGCCGCGCGCCTGACCCAGCTTCAGCGTGCCCACGGCGTCCTTGTTGACGAAAGTCTGTTCGACCGCGGCGGCGTCGGGCGCGTGCTGGGTCAGCACTTCGCAAAGGCCGCGATACAGCACTGCCAGTCGCGGCCCCAGATCGCCCGCATCGCTATGGATGATGCCGTTCGCCAGATGCCGCAGGCGCGGGCCATCGACGTCGATCACGCCCCAGCCCATGTTCCGCAAGCCCGGATCAATGCCGATAATCTTCATGCCTGTCCCGATTTTTCCCCGATGGTTAGCACGAAAGGCGAACATCGCCTAGCCGCAAGTTCGACTTCGGGTTGACATTGCGGGACCGTCTCAAGGACATAAGGGCGCAGCCGGAAAGAGGATCCATGTCGCCCGCACTCATCGCCGCCCTGCCTTTCATCGGCGCATTGCTGCCGGGCCTGTTGATCCGTTCCGGACGGGACGTCGCCGCGATCTCTTGCGCCACGGCGACCGCCGCGGCACTGCTGGGACTGTGCCTGCACATCCCGGCGATTCTGGCCGGAGAGGTCGTGACCGCCCGGTTCGAATGGTTGCCGCAACTTGGGCTGAATGCGAATTTCCGCATCGATGGACTGGGCCTGCTGTTCGGGATCCTGATCCTGGGGATCGGCCTGCTCATCATCGCCTATGCGCGCTTCTACCTGTCGCGGCGAGATCCGGTCGGGGTCTTCTATACCTATCTGATGCTGTTCCAGGGCGCGATGATGGGCATCGTGCTGTCCGACAACATCCTGCTGCTGCTGGTTTTCTGGGAGCTGACCTCGCTCTCGTCCTTCCTTCTGATCGGCTATTGGAAGCACCTTCCCGAAGGGCGGCAGGGCGCGCGCATGGCGCTGACCGTGACTGGCCTCGGCGGGCTGGCCATGATCGCGGGGATGCTGATCCTGGGGAATATCGCGGGCAGCTATGACATCTCGGACATTCTGAACGCGCGCGAGGCGATTCAGGCCAGCCCGCTTTATCTGCCCGCCTTGCTGCTGATCCTGCTGGGCGCCTTTACCAAATCGGCGCAGTTCCCGTTCCATTTCTGGCTGCCGCACGCGATGGCCGCGCCGACCCCTGTTTCGGCCTATCTGCATTCGGCGACGATGGTGAAGGCAGGGCTGTTCCTGCTGGCGCGGCTTTGGCCGGTGCTTTCGGGCACGCCGGAATGGTTCTACATCGTCGCGACCACCGGCCTTGTCACCATGATCATCGGCGCGTGGATCGCGCTGTTCCGGGACGATCTGAAATCGCTTCTCGCATTCTCGACCGTATCGCATCTGGGCCTGATCACCATGCTTCTGGGCTTCGGGACCGAGAGCGCGGCGGTGGCGGCGGTGTTTCACATCATCAACCACGCGACCTTCAAGGCCGCGCTGTTCATGACCGCCGGGATCATCGACCACGAGGCCGGGACACGCTCGATTGCCCGGCTTGGCGGCCTCAGGCGGTTGATGCCGGTCACGTTCCTGATCGGGACCATCGCGGCACTGTCGATGGCGGGCATTCCGCCCCTGAACGGCTTCCTGTCGAAAGAGATGATGCTTGAGGGCGCAACCCGCACCGACTGGGCGGGCAATGGCAGCCTGGTCTTTGTCATGGTGACGCTTGGCGCGATCTTCTCGGTCGCCTATTCGCTGCGCCTGATCTGGCACGTCTTCCTGGGCCCCGAGCGTTACGATTACCCCCACAAGCCGCATGATCCCGGTCTTGGGCTGATCGCGGGGCCCGCCATCCTTGTGGTGCTGGTGGTCCTGGTCGGGCTGTTTCCGAACACCATGGTCGGCTGGCTGGTCGATGCCTCGGCCGCGGCGGTCACGCAGGGTACACAGCATCCGCATCTGGCGTTGTGGCACGGGATCACGCTGGCGCTGCTGCTGTCCGTCATCGCCATCGTTGGCGGCGCGCTGGTGCTGGCACGCTATGCCGGGCTTGAGGCGCTGCGCGCACGATTCTGGCGACCCGATGCCAAGGTCATGTTCGACGCCCTGACCGACTGGTCGCTGCGTCTGTCGCACCGGCTGACGGACAGATTCACCAACGGCTCGATGGCGCGGGCCTTCGCGGCCTTTTCGCTGACGGTGCTGCTGTGCGGCGGCTGGGCGTTTTCGACCGGGGGTTACGGTGGCGCCTCCAGGCCGATGCTGCCGATCTCGGTGGTCCCGCTGGTCGGCTGGGTGCTGCTGATGGTCGCCACGGTGTGCATGGTCGCCTTTCACCGGCAGCGGGTGCTGGCGCTGGTCCTGGTCGGGATCATCGGGCTGATCGTCTCGGGTTGCTTCGTCTATCTATCCGCGCCCGACCTTGCCCTGACCCAGATCTCGGTCGAGGTGGTGACGATCATTCTGCTGCTGCTGGCGCTGAACTTCCTGCCCAAGCGCACGCTGCGCGAAAGCCGCGACGGCAAGCGCGGCTTCGACGCCTTCATCGCGGCGCTGACCGGGTTGGGCTTCGGCGGGCTGGCCTATGCCGTCATGCGCAGCGATTTCGCACTGCCTTCGATCGCGAATTACATGATCGAGAACAGCCACAAGCTGGGCGGAGGGGACAACGTCGTCAACGTCATCCTGGTCGACTTCCGCGGTTATGACACCTTTGGCGAGATCACCGTTCTTGGCATTGCCGCGCTGACCATCTTTGCCCTGACAGAAACGCTGCTTCTGGGCGCCAGCGGCCGGCGGCTGCGCAACTGGACCCATGACAGCCGCCGGGCGGGGGCGCGCCACCCGTTGCTTCTGGTGGTCATCACCCGACTGATCCTGCCGATGTCGCTGGTCGTCGGCCTGTATATCTTCCTGCGTGGCCACAACGCGCCAGGCGGGGGCTTCATCGCCGGGCTGGTGGTGGCCATCGCGCTTGTATCGCAATACATGGCCTCGGGCTTTGCCTGGGCGCAGGAACGCAACCACGTTCCCTATCATGCGCTGATTGGGGCGGGCGTGATCGCGGCAGGGGCGACCGGCATCGGCGCCTGGTTCGCGGGCGAGCCATTCCTGACCTCGGTCTATGGCTATGTGAAGCTGCCGGGGATCGAGAAGTTCGAGCTGGCCTCGGCGATGGGCTTCGATCTTGGCGTATTCCTGTGCGTTGTCGGTGCAGTGATGCTGGCGCTGAATTCGCTGTCGCGCATCGCCCGGCAGGCGGGAGAGACCGTCAATGCCGAGCCGATGGACATCAACCCCAGCCGATCCAAGGGAGGCCGCTGATGGAGCTTTTGCTGTCCAGCGCAATAGGGATGCTGACCGCGGCGGGCATCTATCTGATCCTGCGCCGCCGCAGCTTTGCGGTGGTGCTGGGCACCACCATGCTCAGCTATGCGATCAACCTGTTCCTGTTCTCGACCGGGCGACTGGTCGTTGATCGGCCCCCGATCCTGCAAGAGGGGGCGACCGCCTATACCGACCCCCTGCCGCAGGCACTGGTGCTGACCGCCATCGTCATCTCGTTCGGGATGACGGCAGTGACGGTGATGATGGCGCTTGGCGCCTTTCTGGAAGGGGGCGATGACCGCGTCGACATGCCCCGCGCCGACCGGGAACCGGATCTGGCCCGCAGCCGGGAAGACTTTCGCGCATGAGCCATGTCCTGATTGCTCCCGTCATCCTGCCGGCGGTCATCGGCGCGCTTATCATCCTGTGGATGCGGGCGGACCTGCTGTTGCAGCGCGTCTTTTCCATCGCGGGGACCGCGGCGCTGCTGGCGGTCGCGATCTATCTGAACGTGCTTGCCGCATCGGGCCAGGTCCAGGTCTATCGTCTGGGCGACTGGGCCGCGCCCTTCGGGATCGTGCTGATGCTGGACCGGTTGTCGGCGCTGATGGTCGCGCTGACGGCGACGCTGGCGCTGGCGGTGCAGCTTTACGCCTTTGGTTCGGGCTGGGACCGCAAGGGCTGGCATTTCCACGCGTTGTGGCAGTTCCAGCTGATGGGCGTCTGCGGCGCCTTCCTGACCGGTGACGCCTTCAACCTGTTCGTCTTCTTCGAGGTGCTGCTGATTGCCAGCTATGGGCTGATGATCCACGGTGGTGGACCGATGCGCCTGCGCGCGGGCGTGCAATACATTGCCTATAACCTGGCCGGCTCGACGCTGTTCCTGGTCGCGCTGGGGGTGCTTTACGCCGTCACCGGGACGCTGAACATGGCCGACATGGCGGCGCGCGTGGCGGTGATGCCGGTCGAGGATACGGCGCTGCTGCGCACCGGGGCGGTGCTGCTGATGCTGGTCTTCGCGATCAAGGCGTCGCTGGTGCCCCTGCATTTCTGGCTGCCTTCGACCTATGCCAACGCGCCGGGGCCGGTTGCGGCGCTGTTCGCGGTCATGACCAAGGTCGGGGTCTATGCGATCCTGCGCTTCTACACGCTGGTCTTTCCGCAGGATACCGTCATCGAATCCGTGGTCATGGACCTGCTGCTGCCCGCCGCGCTGTTCACGCTGGCGATCGGCCAGATCGGCATCATGGGCACGCGCAACCTGGGCCGGCTGGCGGCCTATGCCGCGATCGGGTCCGTCGGGACGCTGATGATCGCGGTGTCGCAATTTACGCCGCAGGGGACCACGGCGGCGATCTATTACATCATCCATTCGACCCTTGCCGGGGCGGCGCTGTTCCTGATCGTGGACATGATCGGCGCCCGGCGCGGCGACCTGTGGCTGCGCCTGGACACGGTGATGCCGGGCAATGCCCTGATCGGTGCGATGTTCTTTGTCACAGCCATCGCGGTGGTGGGAATGCCGCCCTTTTCCGGCTTCATCGGCAAGCTTCTGGTCCTGGACGCGACGCGCACCGCGCCGCAGGTGGTCTGGATCTGGGCGACGGTGCTGGTCTCATCCCTGATCGCGATCTACGGCATGGTCCGCGCCGGGTCGCTGGTCTTCTGGAAGCCCTATGGCCTGCAGGAGCGTCCCGTCCCGCATGAGCCCGCCCCCCTTCCCAGCCGGGGCAGGCGCATCCCGACCAAGCTGGAGCCGGACGAGCATATCCAGGATCTGGGAGATGCGGCCTCTCCGGCGCTGGCGGCGGTGGCGGTGGGCGCGTTGCTGGCGGGAATCGTCGCGCTGACGGTCTTTGCCGGGCCGGTGACGCAATTCGCGCGCGCGACGGCCGATCAGCTGCACGACCCCGCGCTTTACCTGCATGCGGTGCTGGAAGGGCAGGAGGGCACGAAATGATGCGCCGCCTTTTGCCCCATCCCTATCTGTCGGTGACGCTGGCCGTGGTCTGGATGCTGCTGGTCAACCGCTGGGCCGTCGGCTCGCTGGTCTTTGCCGCAATGATCGGCATCGTCATTCCCTGGCTGACCGCGCCATATTGGCCGGACAGCGCCCGGCTGAAATCTCCGGGGCGGATTCCCGGCTATCTTGCCGTGGTGATCCTTGACATCGTCAAGGCCAACTTCGCGGTGGCGAAGATCGTGCTGTTCCTGCCGCGCCGCGCGCTGAAGCCCGCATGGATCGTCATCCCGCTGGAACTGCGCCAGCCCGAGGCGATCACCGCGCTTGCCGCCACGATCACCCTGACGCCGGGCACGCTGACATGCGATCTGTCGGCGGACGGGCAGGCGCTGCTGGTCCATTGCCTGCATGCCCCCGACCCGGATTCGGTCGTGGACGAGATCAAGACCCGCTACGAGGCCCGGCTGAAGGAGATCTTCGCATGATCGGCTATGCCCTTGCCTTTGCCTATGGCTGCTTCGGTCTGGCAATGCTGTTCTGCCTGTATCGCGTGGTGCGCGCGCCGGGGATCGCCGACCGGGTGCTGGCGCTGGACACGATGACGATCAACGCCATCGCACTGCTGGCACTGTTCGGCATCGACAAGGGCACCGGCATGTATTTCGAGGCCTCGCTGCTGTTCGCGATGGTCGGCTTCATCTCGACCGTCGCCTATGGGAAATTCATCCTGCGCGGCGACATCATCGAATAGGGGAACAGCATGGAGCTTGTGGCGGAAATCCTTGTCTCGGCACTGCTGGTGATCGGCGGCTTCTTCGGGCTGGTCGGTTCCTACGGGTTGGTCAAGCTGCCTGATCCGATGACCCGGCTGCACGCCCCAACCAAGGCCGCGACACTGGGCGTGGGGGCGGTCCTGATCGCGTCGCTGGTGTGGTTCCCGACGCAGGGGCAGGGCGTGACCTGGCACGAGCTGCTGATCACCCTGTTCCTGTTCCTGACGGCCCCCGTCACCGGCAATGTCATCGCCAAGGCGAACATGCACATGAACTGGCGCCCGGACGAGATCCCAGAGCCATCGCCGGGCCAGACATGGTCGACCTTCGACGACCCGGATCAAGATGCCGGGCGTGGTCACTGACCCCGGCACGGTGCCTGGAAAAACCTTAAAATACCGTCGGTTCCATTTTCAGACCGCTGCCGTCATGCCAGTTTCGCGCGACTTGGCAATTTCTGGATAGCATCATGGGGAAACTGACCCTTCTTGCCGCCTGTGCGGTGCTGGCGGCCTGCGCGCAGGCAGCGCTTTCGGCACCGGGGAGCGTGGCGGTCTCGACCAAATCGGCGATGCCGCGCGGCATCGTCAGGACCGACGGGCACGGCGCGGTTCCGGTTTCGGTCGCGGGGACGGCACAATGCCAAAGCCTTGACCGCGATCAGGCGCGCGTGGCGCTGACCCACAGCAACGCGGTGCGCGCGGCTGCCGGGCTTCCGGCGCTGCGCCTGAATGCCCGCCTGCAGCGCGCTGCCGAGCTTCAGGCCTGTGACATGGCCAGCCGGGGGGTGATGGAGCATCGCGGCACATCCTCGACCGGGCCGGGAATGCGGGTCAAGCAACTGGGCTACAAACCCCGGATCACGGCCGAGAACATCGCTGCCGGCGCATCCTCGATCTTCGATCTGAACGGCACGCTGAGCGAATGGGCGCGGTCCGAAAAGCACCGCGCGAACACGGTCATCCCCCAGCTGAAAGAGATGGGAATCGGTCACGCGCTGTCGCCCGATGGCCGCGTCGCCTATTGGTCGGTGGTCTATTCCGCGCCACGTTAAGGGCGGAACGAAAACGGCCGCCCCTTGGGCGGCCATTCGCGGTTGCGTTCGGGGCGATCGTCAGATCAGGCCGGCATGGGCCAGCGCGCTGTCGATCGCTGCCTTCGTCTCGTCCGTCAGGCCGACCAGCGGCAGGCGCACGCGGTCCGAGCACAGGCCCAGCTTCGACATCGCGTATTTCGCGCCCGAGACGCCCGGCTCCATGAAGATCGCGATATGCAGCGGCATCAGGCGATCCTGGTATTCCAGCGCCTTGGTGTAATCGCCCGCGCGGGTCGCGGCCTGGAACTCGGCGCAGAGTTTCGGTGCCACGTTCGCGGTGACCGAGATGCAGCCGACCCCGCCATGCGCATTGAAGCCAAGCGCGGTGTCGTCATTGCCCGAAAGCTGGACGAAATCCTTGCCGCAGGTCGCGCGCTGCATCGACACGCGTTCAAGCTTGCCGGTCGCGTCCTTGACGCCGATGATGCGCGGCAGCTTCGCCAGTTCGCCCATCGTTTCCGGGGTCATGTCGATGACCGAGCGGCCGGGGATGTTATAGATGATGATCGGCAGCTCGCTCGCGTCGTGCAGAGCGGTGAAATGCGCGACCAACCCGATCTGGGTCGGCTTGTTGTAGTAGGGGGTCACGACCAGCGCGGCATCGGCGCCCGCGGCCTGCGCGTGCTGGACCAGCCCGATCGCCTCGCGAGTCGAGTTCGAGCCAGCGCCCGCGATGACCGGGATGCGCCCGGCCGAGACACGGACGACCTCTTCCACGACCTGGCGGTGTTCGTCATGGCTCAGAGTCGGGCTTTCGCCGGTGGTGCCGACGGGCACCAGACCGTCGCTTCCTTCCGAGATATGCCACTCGACCAGCTTCTTCAGCGCAGGGAGATCCACCTCCCCTTGGGGGGTGAATGGCGTGACCAGCGCGGGCAGAGAGCCTTTGAACATGACGGTATCCTGAGTTTGCATATCCGTCGGACTTACAGCCGGCAGGGCCGCTTGCCAAGGATGTGAGTTGCGCGGCCCTTCGCTTCCCCGCACAAAGGGGGCCATGATGTATCCTTTGCGCGACAGGATTCTGGTCTGGTCGCTGGCAGTCCTGCTGGCTGCCGGTCCGATCCCGGCTGTCGCCGAGGATGCCAAGGCCATCGCGCGGGCCCTGGCGGCGTCGGGCGCGCGGGACTGGACGACCGCCGCGACCGAAGCGGCGCGATCGGGTCCCATGGGGACGGCGCTGATCCAGTGGCAAAGGCTGCGGGCGGGGCAGGGAAGCTGGCCCGAATACCTGGCCTTTGCCCGTGCCCATCGCGACTGGCCCGGAATGGCGCTGCTGTATCGACGGGGCGATGCGCTGCTGCGTCCAGACCTGCCCCCGGCCGAGATCGTGGAGTGGTTCGGCGACCGCCAGCCCGATACCCTGGCCGGCGCCAAGGCGCTGATCACCGCGCTGAAGGCGACGGACCAGACGGCCGCGACGGCGGAACTTGCGCGGTTCTGGGGCAGCCAGCCGTTGAGCGATGCCGATAGCGAGAATTTCGTGGCCATCTATGGCGCGGAACTGAGGGGTCTGCACGATGCCCGGCTGGCCAGCCTGCTGGATCAGGGTGAATGGGCCGCGGCGCAGAAGCTGCTGCCCCTGGCTTCAGTCCCCGCGCAAGAGGTCGGCCGCGCGCGGATCGCGCTGCAGGCCGGACAGGCTGGTGTCGATGCGCTGATCCTGGCCCTGCCCGAACCGCAGCGGGATGATGCCGGACTGGCATTGGATCGGTTCCGCTGGCGCGCGCGCGCGAAGATGCCCGACCTTGCCCGCGACCTGATGATCGAGCGTTCGACCAGCGCCGAGGCGCTGCGTGACCCTGCCGCATGGGCTGATGCGCGCGCCGATTACGCCCGCGCCGCGCTGCGCCGTTCCGACTGGGCGTTGGCCGAAAAGCTGGCCGCACCGCATTTCCTGCCCGAGGGCGACGAGTCCTTCATCGATCTGGAATGGATCGCGGGATATGCGGCGCTGAAACAGGGCGCATTCGACCGCGCGCTGGGGCATTTCAAACGACTTGAAGCGGGCGTGACCAGCCCGATTTCACTGGCCCGCGCATTCTATTGGCAGGGCCGCAGCCATGAGGCTGCTGGGCGGACGGACGAGGCGCGGGCAGCCTATGGCCATGCCGCGACCTGGCAGACCGCCTATTACGGGCAGCTTGCCGCCGAAAAGCTGGGCCAGCCGATGCAGCCCGCGCTGGCGCAGCCGGGACTGGCCGCAGACAGCCTGCCCGACTGGCGGGGCAGCAAGCTGCGCTTTGACCCGGTCTGGCAGGCGGGCGTCTGGCTGCTGGCGGCTGGGGATACCGATCAGGCGGGGCGCTTCTTCCTGCATCTGGCCGAGACGGCCGACCCCGAGGATATCGGGCGCATGGCCCGGCTGATGCTTGAGGTGCGTCGTCCCTGGTATGCCCTGCGACTGGCGAAGGCGGCGGCGGCCAAGGGCGTCATCTATCCCGCGGCCTATTTTCCGCTGACGGGTCTGGAAAAGACCACATTCGGCCTGCCGCCGGAACTGGTGATGGCGATTGCCCGGCGTGAAAGCGAATTCAACCACACGGTTTCGTCCCATGCCGGTGCGCTGGGGCTGATGCAGGTCATGCCCGAAACGGCCCGCGCGATGGCTCGCAAGGTCGGCGAGCCATTCGAGCAGGGCCGCCTGACACAGGACGGGGCCTATAATGCGCGCCTCGGCTCGGCCTATCTGGCGGGTTTGCGGGAACGTTTCGGGATCTCGATCGCGCTGGTCAGCTCGGGCTATAATGCCGGGCCGGGGCGCCCGGCGCGCTGGCTTGATGATTTCGGCGACCTGCGCAGATCGGCCAATCCCGTCGACTGGGTCGAGATGATCCCGCTGGATGAAACCCGCAACTATGTCATGCGCGTGGCCGAGGCGCTGCCGATCTATCGCGCGCGGATCATGGGCCACCCCGCGCCGATCGTGCCGACCTTCGACCTGACCGGGGGCGGCATGATGCCCGTGCCGCCACAGCCGCCGATCCGGCTGGCGTTCTCCAGTCGCCCGCCGATGTCGGCGCGCGCGCTGGCCTTCATGGGGGCAGGCGGGGTTCTGGCCGAGGTGGTCCGCCCCGCGCTTGTCATCGAAGAGGCAAGCGCCGCCGCAAGCCTGCCCGCTGGCGCGGCAATCAGCCCCGCGCTGCCTTCTCCCGCAGCCGAGACCGCCACCAGGTAAACAGCCCCGCGCCGACCACGATGGCCGCGCCGATGGCGACGTTCGGAGCCAGCGTTTCGCCGAAGATCACGACGCCGAAGATGCTGACCCAGACCAGCTGAGTATAGGAAAAGGGCTGCAGGGCCGAAGCCTCGGCGAATTCATAGGCCTTGATCAGCAGCATGTGCCCGACCGCGCCACAGAAGCATAGGATCAGCAGCCAGGGCAGGTCGGCGCGCGCAATCGGCTGCCAATCCCCGATGCCGATCACCGTCATCGCTGCGGCGCCGCCCACCGCGGTCCAGAAAAAGCTGACCATCGCGCCATCGTCGCGCGCCACGAGCCGCGTCAGAAGGCCGTAAAGCGCGAACATACCGGCGGCAAGGAAGGGCAGGGCGGCCTCGGCCGTGAAGACCCCACTTCCGGGTTTCAGCACGACGAGGATGCCCGCGAACCCGACCCCGACCGCGACCCAGCGCCGCCAGCCGACCTTCTCGCCAAGGATCGGGCCGGACAGGGCCGAAATCAGCAGCGGGTAGCAGGCGAAAACCGCATGGGTGTTGATCAGGCCAAGGCGGACGAAGGCCTCGACCGTGACCACGACTTCGAGCGCCAGCAGGACGCCGCGAAAGATCTGCGTCACCGGCCGCCGGGTCCGCATCGCGGCCCGGATGCCGCCGGGCGCGCGGGCGCAAAGCACCAGCACGAAGGCCACGAAGAACCAGTAGCGCAGCATGATGATGAATGTCGGGGGATAGGCCGTGCCCAGATAGCGCGAGATCCCGTCCTGCGCCGCAAAGATCAGGGCGGAGGCGCAGATCATCAGGATCGCCTTGCCCTGGCGGTCTTCAGCCGTGGCAGCACTGGGCATGGCGGGCGGGGCCAAAGCAGGCCCCGTCTGGCTGTTCTTGGTCATGGCGGCTTTCCTGTGGTATGGCAGCCATGCGCCCGCTTGGGGCAAAGGTCAACCGGCTCAGTCGCGGCTGCGGATGATTTCCGCGAAGGGCTCGAACAACTGTGCATTGCCTGCGATGATCGAGCCGGATTCGACCGGGTTGTCCTCGGAACGGATCGATTCGACGAAGCCACCCGCCTCTTTCACCAGCAGGATGCCCGCGGCGATGTCCCAGGACTTGATGCCGCGTTCCCAGTAGCCGTCGAAGCGGCCCGTGGCGACATAGGCAAGGTCAAGCGATGCTGCGCCCCAGCGGCGCACGCCAGCAGTGACCGGCATCAGCCGGCTAAGGTCACGGATGGTCGCTGGCAGGGTGCCACGCCCACCGAAAGGCACGCCGGTCGCAAAGATCGATTCGATCATCTGGCGGCGGCCCGAGACGCGGATGCGGCGGTCGTTCAGGAAGGCGCCATCGCCCTTTTCGGCGGTGAACATCTCGTCCTTGGCGGCGTCATAGACCACGGCCGCGACGATTTCGCCCTTATACTCCAACGCGATCGAGACGGCCCAGTGCGGCAGGCCGTGCAGGAAGTTGGTGGTGCCATCCAGCGGGTCGACGATCCAGCGGCGGGTGGGATCCTCGCCCGCCTCTTCGCCGGTCTCTTCGCCGATCCAGCCATAGTTCGGACGCGCGCCGCGCAGGTCTTCCTTGATGATCCGTTCGGCCTCGCGGTCGGCACGGGTCACGAAATCGCCCGCGCCCTTGACGCTGACCTGAAGGTTTTCGACCTCGCGGAAGTCCTTGACGAGACTGCGGCCCGCCTTGCGCGCGGCCTTGATCATGATGTTGAGATTGGCGCTGGCCATGGCTTTTCCTTTTTGGGATTGGGAAGCCTATTAGCCAAAGGGCCGCAAAAAGTGAAGCCGCACTAGGGGCTGGCCGTCAGGGAATAGCCGGGACGGAACGCAAGACGCACCGCGGTGATCGCGCCAAGGTCGTTCCAGGTGGTCCGTTGCAGGATCAGAAGCGCCGTTCCCTGCCGGGTATCGAGCAGCCGGGCGTCGCGCGCGTCGGCATTCTCGGCCCGGAACTCGATATCGGCCCGCAGCCAGGGAAAGTTGCGCACGAGCCATTCATTGGGGTTGATTCGCTGGAAATCGACCAGTTCGACGCCGGGGGCGGCGACGGGGTTGATCCACCGATCCTCGACCTGGAAGGGCTTGGCGTCGCCGTAATGAACGGTCTGCAGATGGATCAGCATCCGGCCGGGGGGCAGGTCCATCCGCTGGGCCACCTCGTCCGGCGCCGGCGCTGTCTTTTGCGAGACGATGCGGTGGTGATAGATCATGCCCGCACCCTCGATCTGCTCGCGCACGATCGGGATGGTCAGCGTCGCCTTGCGCGCGGGGTTCACGGTGACACGCGTGCCCGCCCGGCGCTTGCGGTCCAGAAGCCCCTCATCTGCCAGCATTTGCAGGGCTTTGTTCACAGTGGCACGGGCGACGCCGAACTCGATGGCCAGCGCGGCCTCGTCCGGGATGCGGTCGCCCTGGCGCCATTCGCGATCGACGATGCGCCGCCGGACCTCGGCCACGATGGCCTGTGCTTTCGAGGACGAGGGGGCGGGGCGGTCGTTCACATGCGCTCCTGCACACGGGAAATGGCTGCCAGATATTCGGCCATGATCGCGTCACGCTCAAGGTGGCGGCCACCTTGGACCATGTGGCGGCCTGCGGACCAGACGTCGCTGACAAGCCCGTCGTGCCCGGCAAAGATCAGGCTGTCCAGCATCTGGTCTTCGTCGCGGCCGAACATCACCGGATTCTTCAGGTCCACGGCGCAAAGATCCGCCCAAAGCCCCGCGCGGATCGCGCCGGTTTCCCGGCCCGCCGCCGTCGCCCCGCCGTCAAGTCCGGCCTGATAGATGACGCGCCCTGTCGAGCGGTCCGGCGTGGCCAGGATCGCCCGGCCGCGGTCGCGCAGGCGCTGGCTGTATTCAAGGGTGCGCAGCTCTTCGACCAGCGAGATGCGGATATTGCTGTCCGAGCCGAAACCCAGCCGCCCGCCTGCTTCGGCCCAGATGGTGCCGTTGAAGATGCCGTCGCCAAGGGATGATTCGGTGATCGGGCACAGACCCGCGACGGCGCCGGTCGCGGCAAGGCGGCGGGTCTCGTCCTCGGTCATGTGCGTCAGGTGGATCAACGTCCAGCGCCGGTCGGGGCGATGGTTCTCAAGTAGCCATTCGACCGGGCGCAGGCCATAGGCAGCGCTGATCTCCTCGATCTCGGGGATCTGCTCAGCCAGGTGCATGTGCAGCGGGCGATCCGGGCGCAGGCTTTCGCACAGGCGCAAGCCCTCGGGCGAGACGGCGCGCAGCGAATGGGGGGCAACCCCGATCCCGGCATCCGGGGGCAGCGCGGCCAGCGCGCGTTCGGCCCCGTCCAGCAGCCGCCGGAACTCGTCGGGATTGGTGCCGAAGCGATTCTGGCCGGGCGTCAAGGCGCGGCGGTCGACGCCGCCGAACTGGTAGTGCACCGGCAGCAAGGTCAGGCCGATTCCGGTGCGGCTTGCGGCGGCGGCGACGCGTTCGGACATCTCGGCGATGTTGTCGTAATGCCCGCCGCCCGGCCGGTGGTGCAGGTAATGGAACTCGACATTGGTGGCATAACCCGCCTCCAGCATCTCCATCTGGACGAGGGCCGCGATCGCCTCGACATCCTCGGGCGTCAGATGGTCAAGGAAGCGGTACATGATCTGCCGCCATGTCCAGAAAGTGTCGCGCGGTTCCGGCCCCTTCGCCTCGCTGAGGCCCGCCATGGCGCGCTGAAAGGCGTGGCTGTGCAGGTTCGCAAGCGCCGGAAGCAGCAGGCCGACCCGATGCCCGGTGGGGGCGGTGCCGGGTTCGACCGCGGCAATGCGGCCCTGTTCGATCGTCACCGATACGTTTTCTGCCCAGCCCTCGGGCAGCAAGGCCCGCTCAGCCCAGATCCGCGCCATGTCGTTGCCCTTCTTTTCGCCAAAATAAGTTTAGACATAGAGTATAATTAAGTTTAGACATAAGCAAAGCAAGAAATCAATGCGGGAGCTTCGGCATGCTGCTTCTCACCCACGGAAGATTTGCCACCATGGACGCTGAATCAGGCGGTTACGGCCTGATCGAACAGGGCGCCGCAGTCCTTGGGGGCGGACGAATCATCTGGGTCGGGCAGGAAGCGGCGCTGCCCGCGGAATATACCACGCTTCCCCGCCATGATCTTGGCGGGCGGCTGGTCACACCGGGGCTGGTCGATTGCCATACCCACATCGTCTTTGGCGGCGACCGGGCGCGCGAATTCGAGATGCGGCTGGAAGGCGCTAGCTATGAACAGATCGCGCGGGCTGGCGGTGGCATCCTGTCCAGCGTCCGCGCGACGCGGGAAGCGGACGAACAGGCGCTGCTGGCCTCGGCCCTGCCGCGCGTCGACACGCTGCTGGTCGAAGGCGTCACCACGATCGAGATCAAGTCGGGCTATGGGCTGGATGTCGAAAGTGAGTTGAAGATGCTGCGCGTCGCGCGCCGGATCGGAGAGCTGCGCAAGGTGACCGTGCGCACCACCTGGCTGGCCGCCCATGCCCTGCCGCCGGAATACAAGGACGACCGCGCAGGTTATATCCGCGATGTCGTGATCGCCGGGATGGAGCGGGGCCATGCCGAGGGGCTGATCGACGCTGTCGATGGTTTCTGCGAGGGCATCGCCTTTTCCCGTGATGAGATGGCGGGGATCTTTGACCACGCTGCGCGCCTTGGCCTGCCGGTCAAGCTGCATGCCGAGCAGTTGTCCGATCTGGGCGGCGCGGCGATGGCGGCGCAGCATGGCGCGTTGTCCGCGGATCACCTGGAATGGCTGGGGCAGGACGGAATCGACGCGATGGCCGTCTCGGGCACCGTCGCGGTGCTGCTGCCCGGCGCCTTCTATACCCTGCGCGAAACGCAATATCCGCCGATGCAGGCGCTGCGCGATGCCGGCGTCAGGATCGCTCTGGCGACCGATTGCAACCCCGGCACCTCGCCCATGACCTCGCTGCTGCTGACGATGAACATGGGGGCGACGCTGTTCCGCATGACGCCCACCGAATGCCTGACCGGCGTGACGCGCCATGCCGCAGCGGCGCTGGGCCTGTCGGATCGTGGCGTGATTGCACCCGGCCTGCGCGCCGATCTTGCTGTCTGGGACATCCAGCACCCGGCCGAGCTGACCTATCGCATCGGCTTCAATCCCCTTCATACCCGCTTTGTCGGAGGCGAACTTGTCTGAACTGATCCTGACCCCCGGTGACACCACGCTGGTCCAGCTTGAAAAGGTGTGGCGCCAAGGACTTGCCGTCCGGCTGGCCGACAGCGCTCGGCCCGGCATCGCCGCGTCCGCCGCGCGGATCGAGGCTGCCGCGAACGGCGCGGTCCCGGTCTATGGCGTGAATACCGGCTTCGGCAAGCTCGCCTCGATCAAGATCCGGTCCGAGGATACAGCGACACTGCAGCGCAACCTGATCCTGTCGCATTGCTGCGGCGTGGGCGAGCCGGTCGAACCGGAAACCGTGAGCCTGATCATGGTCCTGAAGCTCTTGTCGCTGGGCCGCGGCGCCTCGGGCGTGCGCCCCGAGGTCATCCAGCTGATCGAGGACATGCTGTCCCGCGGCGTCCTGCCCGTGATCCCCTCGCAAGGGTCGGTCGGTGCGTCGGGCGACCTTGCGCCGCTGGCGCATATGGCCGCCGCCATGCTGGGCGAGGGGCGCGCCACCTTTGACGGGCGCGAAACCTCGGGGGCCGAGGCGCTGGCTGCCGCTGGCCTGAAGCCGGTCGTGCTGGCCGCGAAAGAGGGCCTGGCGCTGATCAACGGCACGCAGGCCTCGACCGCCTTCGCGCTGGCCGGGCTGTTCGACGCCCTTGCGGCGGCGCGCGCGGCGCTGGTCACCTCGGCGCTGTCGACCGATGCGATCATGGGTTCGACCGCACCCTTCCTTGAAGAGATCCACACGCTGCGCGGCCATCGCGGCCAGATCGTCGCCGCCCGCGCCATCCGGGCGCTGATGGAGGGGTCAGAGATCCGCGAAAGCCACCGCGAGGGCGATACCCGCGTGCAGGATCCCTATTGCATCCGCTGCCAGCCGCAGGTCACCGGCGCCTGCATCGACCTGCTCTGGCAGGTCGCCCGCACGCTGGAGATCGAGGCGAATGCCGCGACCGACAACCCGCTGGTGCTGACCAGCGCCGACCTGATCGTCTCGGGCGGGAACTTCCATGCCGAGCCGGTGGCATTTGCCGCCGACCAGATCGCGCTGGCCATCGCCGAGATCGGCGCTATCTCGCAACGGCGCATCGCGCTGATGGTGGACCCGGCGCTGTCCCATGATCTGCCCCCCTTCCTGACCCCCGATCCGGGCCTGAATTCCGGCCTGATGATCGCCGAAGTCACCAGCGCCGCGCTGATGAGCGAGAACAAGCATCTGGCGAATCCCTGCTCGACCGACTCGACCCCGACTTCGGCCAATCAGGAGGATCACGTCAGCATGGCCGCGCATGGCGCGCGCCGGTTGAAGCGCATGAACGCGAACCTGGCCCATATTCTGGGGATCGAGGCGCTTTGCGCTGCGGCGGGGGTCGAGTTCCGGGCGCCGCTGGCGACCTCGGGCCCCTTGCAGGCGGTGATCGCAAAGCTGCGCGAAACCGTGCCCGCGCTGGATCAGGACCGCTACATGGCCCCCGATCTTGCCGAGGCCGCGCGACTTGTCCGCGACGGCGTGCTGACCGGGACCCTCTCTGCCGACCTGCTGGCCGAGGTGGCGCTGTGAACCCCGTCGAAATTCACGAGGGGGAAGGCCCCGTCATCCTTGGCCTGCCCCATACCGGGACGTGGCTTCCCGAGGATGTCCGGGCAAGGCTGAACCCGCGCGGGCAGGTGCTGGCCGATACCGACTGGCATATCGAGCGACTTTACGACGGGCTGCTGCCCGGCGTGACCACGGTGCGGGCGAGTTTTCACCGCTATGTCATCGACGCAAATCGCGGGCCGGACGATGCAAGCCTTTACCCCGGCCAGAACACCACCGGGCTGGTCCCGGTCACCGATTTCGACGGCGACCCGATCTGGACCGAGGAACCCACGGCCGAAGAGATCGCGGACCGCAAGGCGCGTTTCCACGCCCCCTATCACGCCGCGCTTGACGCGCAGATCCAGCGGGTGCGGGCAAGGCATGGCGTGGCAATCCTTTATGATTGCCACTCGATCCGCAGCCATATCCCGTTCCTGTTCGAAGGCACGCTGCCCGACTTCAACATCGGCACGAACAGCGGTGCAGCCTGCGATCCGCGGATCGAGAAATCTGTCTTCGACACCTGCGCCGCGACCGGGCGGACCCATGTGCTGAACGGGCGCTTCAAGGGCGGCTGGACGACGCGCCATTACGGACAGCCCGGCACTGGCGTCCACGCGATCCAGATGGAGCTGGCGCAATCCAGCCATCTCGCTACGGAAACGCCGCCCTTTGCCTATGACGAGGCCAAGGCCGAGGTGCTGCGCGTCACGCTGAAGGCGGTCCTTGAACGCCTCGCGGCACTTGCGCCGGAGTTGCGCGCATGAAGCCGCTTTCGGGCATCCGCGTCCTCGACCTGTCCCGCGTGCTGGCGGGGCCGTATTGCACGGCCCTTCTGGCCGATCTGGGGGCCGAGATCATCAAGCTGGAGCCGCCGCAAGGCGACGACTATCGCCATATCGGCCCTTTCAAGGACGGCGAAAGCGCGCTGTTCACTTTGAACAATCGCGGCAAGCAAAGCATCGCGCTGGACCTGAAGGATCCTGCTGATCTGGAACTGGCGCAGGCCATGGCCGCCCGCGTCGACGTGGTGGTCGAGAATTTCCGTCCCGGCGTGGCCGAGCGGCTGGGTCTGGGGCCAAAGGCGCTGAGCGCGGCAAACCCGCGCCTTGTCTATTGCTCGATCTCGGGTTTCGGGCAGGAGGGGCCGTTCCGCGACCTGCCGGCCTATGATCTGGTGGTGCAGGCCATGTCCGGGCTGATGGCTGGGACCGGCGAAGAGGGTGGCCAGCCGCTGAAGACCGGCGAAAGCATCGCCGACCTGATCGCGGGCCTGTTCGCAAGCTGGTCGATCATGGCCGCCCTGGTCCAGCGCGACCGGACCGGGCAAGGGGCGGTGCTGGATGTCGCGATGTATGACGCGCTGTTCTCGATGCTGACGACCAGCCACGCGCTGCATCTTTATGCGGGCCAGTTGCCGCAGCGCGTCGGAAACCGTCATCCGCTGTCGACGCCCTTCGGCTGCTTCGCGACCCGCGACGGACAGGTGGTCATCGCGGTGCTGAACGCGCGCCAGTTCGCGACGCTTGCAACGCTGATCGGCGCGCCCGAGGCAGCGTCGGATCCGCGTTTTGCCAGTGACGAAAGCCGCACGACACATGAATCCGCGCTGAAGGCGCTGATCGAGAACTGGTCGCGCACCCTGTCGACGGAAGAGGCTGTCTCGGCGCTGGCCGGGGCGGGCCTGCCAGCTGCGCCGATCTGGGACATCGCGCGGGCAGCCGGGAACAAACACGCGCTGGCGCGGGGGCTGGTCAGCAGCCTGCCGCATCATCTGCTGGGCATGGCGCCGACCATCGGCCAGCCGGTGCGCTTCGACGGCGAAAAGCCCGTCGCGGCACATTCGTCCCCGGCGTTGGGCGGCGACCGCGCGGCGATCCTGCGCGATCTTGGACTGGAGGAGATGGCATGAACGACGACTGGCACATGCTGGCCGAGGAGGAGCGGCTGTTCAGCGACATGCTGGAACGGATCTGTGCCGAACAGATCGCGCCCAAGGCTGCCGAGACCGACGAAAACTCGACCTTTGTCCATGCGCAACTGGTCACGCTGGCCGAGGCCGGGATGCTTGGGGCGAACCTGCCCGAGGAATATGGCGGCAGCGGCATTTCTGCCCCGGCCCTGTTGCGTGCGGTGGCGATTGTCGCGGGGGCCTGCGGGTCGACCGCCTCGGCCCTGACGGCGCATTACCTTGCGACCGACTCGATCCTGCTGGGCGGAACCGAGGCGCAGAAGCAGGAATGGCTGCCCCGCGCGGCCAGTGGCGAGGCATTGGGGGCCTTCGCCCTGACCGAGCCGACCGCCGGTTCCGATCCCGCCGACATGAAGACCCGCGCGCGCCGCACGCCGGAAGGCTGGCATCTGAAGGGCACGAAATGCTTCATCTCGAATGGCGGGGTGGCGGATTTCATCGTCGTCTATGCCGTGACCGATCCCGACAAGGGCCATCGCGGCATCTCGGCCTTCATCCTCCCGAAAGGGACGCCGGGGCTGGAGCCGGGCGCGCCCGAGCGGACGATGGGGCTGAAGGGCGGCCATGTCTTCACCCTGAACATCGACTGCCACCTTCCTGGCGACGCGCTGCTGGGCGAAGAGGGCAAGGGTTTCCGCACCGCCATGCAGGTGCTGGACAATGGCCGGATCGAGGTCGCGGCCCAATGCCTCGGCCTTGCCGAAGCCGCGATGAAGGCCGCGATCGGCTATGCCAAGGACCGCGTCATCGGTGGCCAGCTTCTCAGCGACCGACAGGGCATCCGGTGGATGATCGCGGATATGGGGCTGGCCTATCGTCAGGCGCTGCTGCTGTCTCAGGACGCGGCGCGCCAGCGTCAGGCGGCTCATCATGGCGGCGGGCGCTTTTCGCTCGCTTCGTCGATGGCCAAGCTTGCCGCCTCCGAGGCGGCGGGCAAGATCGCCGACACCGCGCTGCAATTGCTGGGCGGCTATGGCTATACCCGCGACTTCCCCATCGAACGCATCAACCGCGACCTGCGCATCATGCGCATCTACGAAGGGTCGTCGGAAATTCAACGCATCATCATTTCCGGCAATATGCTGGCCTGACCGAGTAGGCATGACATGGACAACCCCCGTCACAACACCCGCGACATCTATCCCGCGACCGGAACCGAGATCACCGCGAAAAGCTGGCTGACCGAGGCACCGCTGCGGATGCTGATGAACAACCTGCATCCCGACGTGGCCGAGAACCCGCATGAGCTGGTCGTCTATGGCGGCATCGGCCGTGCCGCGCGCACCTGGAAGGATTTCGACCTGATCGTCGACAGCCTGCGCAAGCTGGAAGAGGACGAGACCCTGCTCGTCCAATCCGGCAAGCCGGTCGGTGTCTTCCGCACCCACAAGGACGCGCCGCGCGTGCTGATCGCGAACTCGAACCTGGTGCCGCACTGGGCGAACTGGGACCATTTCAACGAGCTGGATAAGAAGGGCCTGGCCATGTACGGCCAGATGACCGCCGGTTCGTGGATCTATATCGGTACGCAGGGCATCGTTCAGGGCACCTACGAGACCTTTGTCGAGGCAGGGCGCCAGCACTATGACGGCAACCTGAAAGGCAAATGGGTGCTGACGGGCGGCCTTGGCGGCATGGGCGGCGCGCAGCCGCTGGCCGCCGTCATGGCCGGGGCCTGCTGTCTGGCCGTCGAATGCGACGAGACCCGCGCCGATTTCCGTCTGCGCACCCGCTATGTCGATGAAAAGACCCACGACCTGGACGAGGCGCTGGCGATGATCGACCGCTGGACCAAGGCGGGCGAGGCAAAGTCCGTGGCCCTGATCGGCAACGCCGCCGAGGTCTTCCCGGAACTGGTCAAGCGTGGCGTTCGACCCGACATCGTTACCGACCAGACCAGCGCGCATGACCCGGTCCATGGCTACCTGCCGATCGGCTGGACCGTTGCGGAATGGCGCGCGAAACAGGAAAGCGACCCGAAAGGCGTCGCAAAGGCCGCTCGCGCCTCCATGCGCGTTCAGGTCGAGGCGATGGTCGCCTTTGCCGATGCCGGCATCCCGACCGTCGATTATGGCAACAACATCCGCCAAATGGCGCTGGAAGAGGGCTTCGAACGCGCCTTTGCCTTCCCCGGTTTCGTGCCCGCCTATATCCGCCCGCTGTTCTGCCGTGGTGTCGGGCCGTTCCGCTGGGCCGCCCTGTCGGGCGACCCCGAGGATATCTACAAAACCGACGCCAAGATGAAGGAACTGTTCCCGGACAACCACCATCTGCACAACTGGCTGGACATGGCGCAGGAACGCATCGCGTTCCAGGGCCTGCCGGCGCGGATCATGTGGATCGGTCTGGGGGATCGCCACCGCGCGGGTCTGGCCATCAACGAAATGGTGCGCAATGGCGAACTGAAGGCCCCGGTCGTGATCGGCCGCGACCATCTGGACTCGGGTTCAGTCGCCTCGCCCAACCGGGAAACCGAGGCGATGATGGACGGCTCGGACGCTGTGTCCGACTGGCCATTGCTGAACGCGCTGCTGAACACAGCATCGGGCGCGACCTGGGTGTCCCTGCATCACGGCGGTGGTGTCGGCATGGGCTTCAGCCAGCATTCGGGCATGGTCATCTGCTGCGATGGCAGCGAAGATGCCGACCGGCGCATTGCCCGCGTGCTGTGGAACGACCCGGCGACGGGCGTGATGCGTCATGCGGATGCAGGTTATGACATCGCGCAGGATTGCGCGCGTGAGCATGGCTTGAATCTGCCCGGCATTCTCTGATCCAAGGGGGACGACGACGCAACGAACCGCCGTCGCCCCCATCACCCGACCAACAAGGAGAAAGACATGAGTTTCAACATGACCCTGCGGGCCGCGCTTGTCAGCCTGATCGCGCTTGGCGCGGGCACGGCGGCCTCGGCCGACCAGCTGGCCGACATCAAGGCGGCGGGCAAGATCGTTACTGCGACCGACATGCACTACACGCCCTTCGACATGCTGAACAACGGCACCTATGAAGGGATGACCAAGGACCTGTTCGACGAAGTGTCGAAGGAAATCGGCGTCGAACCGGTCTATCAGGACATTCCCTGGACAGCCGAGCTGCCGGGCCTTGAGGTCAAGAAGTTCGATATCGTGATCGCCCCCGTGACCATCACGCCCGAACGGCTTGAGCGTTACACGTTCACCCTGCCGATCGCCGATGCCACCGTTGCGCTGGTCAAGGCCGCCAACAGCGACTTGGCCAAGCCCGAGGACATCAAGGGCAAGACCGTCGGCGTCCAGCAGGGCACCGCGCAGTTCAAGCAGCTTGAAGCCTATGGCGCGAGCCTGGGCGGCGTGACGATCAAGGAATACGGCACCACCGACGAGGCCTATGCCGACCTCGCCGCGGGCCGTCTGGATGCGGTCGCGGGTTCGCTGCCGAACCTGACCTACCTGGTCAAGAACCGCCCCGAATCCTTCGCGCTGTTCGAGCCGGCGAAGTTCGGCGAGCCGAAGTACTTCTCGTGGGTGCTGCGCAAGGATGCGGATTCCGACTCGTTTGCCAAGGCGATCAACGACGCCCTGCTGAAGATGACGGATGACGGCCGCGTCAAGGCGATCCAGGAAAAGTGGCTGGGTTCCTATACCGAGCTGCCCCGCGAAGTTCCGACGAAGTAAGCCTGTCAGCGGGCGGAGGGATCCATTCCTCCGCCCGTCTTTCTGGGCCAAGGTGAGACGTGCATGTTTTCCATCCCGGTCTTTCTTGAAAGTTTCTGGCCGCTCGTCTGGGCGGCGCGTTATACGCTGCTGATCTCGGTCCTGGGGATCGTGCTGGGGCTGGTGATCGGGACGTTGATCTGTGCCGCACGCCTGTCGCCCTATGGCCTTCTGCGCCGCTTCGCGTCGGTCTGGGTCAGCTTCCTGCGCGGCGTGCCGCTGCTCGTGCAGCTTCTGGTTTTCTACTATACGCTGCCGGTGATCGGCATCGACATCCCGCCGATCGCGGCGGCCGTGATCTGCGTCGGCATCTGCGCCTCGGCCTATATCTCGGAAATCTGGCGGGGTGCCATCGCGGCGCTGCCCAAGGGCCAGGCCGAAGCGGCCACCGCGATCGGCATGGGGCCGCGCGACGTCTGGACCCGTGTGATCCTGCCGCAAGCCTTCAGCATGTCGCTGCCGGCGCTGGTCAACGAACTGATCCTGCTGGTCAAGGCATCCTCGCTGGTCTCGGTCGTCGGCATCCTTGAAATCACGCGCGCAAGCCAGGCGCAGGCCGCGACGACCTTCCGCCCGCTGGAGGTCTATATCGCCGCGGCCATCATCTATCTGGCGATCAACCTGTGCCTTGCGGCACTGGGCCGCTATCTCGAACACAGGACGGCCGTTTGATGGATTTCAGCATCTTTCAGCAATACGGCCCTGCGCTCCTCAGGGGCTTTGGCATCACCATCCTATGCTGGATCCTTGGCACCATCTTCGGCATGGGGCTGGGTCTGCTGATCGCGCTGGTCCAGCGCTATGCCCCGCGCTGGGTGCGCTGGATCATCCAGGCCTATATCGAGATCATCCGCGGCACGCCCTTTCTGGTGCAGCTGTTCGTGCTGTATTACGGCGGTCCCCTGATCGGGCTGCGGCTTGATGCGCTGCCCGCGGGCCTGCTGGGCCTGACCCTTTACGGCAGCCCATATTTCGCCGAGATCTTCCGCTCGGGGTTCCGTGCGGTGCCGCATGGCCAGATCGAGGCCGCCCGCGCCATCGGCATGACCGAGCTTTCGATCGTGCGGCGCATCCTGCTGCCGCTTGGTCTGGTTTCCGCGCTGCCGGCGCTGATCAACTTCTCGATCATCCTGACCAAGGAAACCGTGATCCTGTCCATCATCACCGTGCCCGAGCTGATGTATCAGGTGAACCGCATGTCGGCCGAAACCTTCCGCTATCTCGAGGCCAACCTCGTCCTGGCGCTGTTCTTCTGGGTTCTGGTCGAAACCATCTCGCGTCTTGGCCGCCGGCTTGAGACGCGCATCAGCAAACATCTGATCGAAAGGACCTGAGCGATGCAGGCTTCTGCCGTCGAGATCCGCAAGGTCAACAAGTTCTATGGCCCCTTCCACGCGCTGAAGGATGTCAGCCTGGACATCCAGCCGGGCAAGGTCACCTGCCTGATCGGGCCATCCGGCTCGGGCAAGTCCACGCTTCTGCGCTGCATCAACTTCCTCGAGGAATATGATGGCGGTGAAATCCGCATCGACGGCAAGCTGATCGGCTATGACGCGCCCGGCAAGAAGATGTCGGGCCGCCGCCTGCGCGAGATGCGCCGGTCCATCGGCATGGTGTTCCAGCAGTTCAACCTGTGGCCGCATATGACCGCGCGCGAGAATGTCGCCGAGGGGTTGATCCGCGTGCGTGGCCTGTCGAAGACCGATGCCCATAGCCGCGCCGCCGAGGCGCTGACCAAGGTCGGCCTTGGCGACAAGATGGACAACCACCCCTCGCGCCTGTCCGGCGGCCAGCAGCAACGCGTCGCCATTGCCCGCGCCATCGCGATGGAACCGCAGTTGATGCTGTTCGACGAGCCGACCAGCGCGCTGGACCCCGAGCTTGTCGGCGAAGTGCTGAATGTCATGAAGGCGCTGGCGAACGAAGGGATGACCATGGTCGTCGTCACCCACGAGATGGGCTTTGCCGCCCATGTCGCGGACCGGGTCGCCTTCATGGAAAAGGGCGAGCTGGTTGGCGTCGACACCCCCGACCGCATCCTGCACCAGCCCGCGGATCCGCGCATCCAGTCCTTCCTGCGCACCTATCACGAACGGAACAGTTTCTAGGCGGGACTTGCCAAGGCCCTTCTGCTGCCTAACTCAATTCGGGAACCATCAGCAGGAGGGCCTCATGCCCCAGTCCAAGCTTTTCGAGCCGATTTCCATCGGCGGCTCGACCCTTGCCAATCGCATCGTGATCGCGCCCATGTGCCAGTATTCGGCCGAGGACGGCAAGATGACCGACTGGCACCTGATGCATCTGGGAATGCTGTCGCAATCGGGTGCGGGCATCCTGACGATCGAGGCGAGTGCGGTCCTGCCCGAGGGGCGGATCACCTATGGCGACGTGGGCCTGTGGGACGACGCGACCGAGGCGGCGATGGCGCGCGTGCTGAAGGGTGTCAGGGACTGGTCCGACATGCCGATCGCGATCCAGCTGGCGCATGCCGGGCGCAAGGCCTCGACCGCGAAGCCCTGGGACGGCGGGGCGCAGATCGCGCCCGATGCCACGAATGGCTGGCAGACGGTTTCGGCGTCGGACCTGCCGTTCGCAGCGACGGACAATGCCCCGACCGCCCTTGATCGCGCCGGCATGGATCGGGTGCGCGACGCTTTTGCCGAAGCCGCGCGCCGTTCGGTCCGGCTGGGTATCGACGCGATCCAGATCCATGCCGCGCATGGCTATCTGCTGCATCAGTTCCTGTCGCCTTTGTCGAACCGGCGCAGCGACGAATATGGCGGCAGCCTGGAAAACCGGATGCGCTTCCCGCTGGAGGTGTTCGACGCGGTGAAGGCGGCCGTTCCCGAAGGTTACCCCGTGACCGTGCGGCTGTCCGGCACGGATTGGGTGGACAGCCCCGAATGGACCGAGGGGACGTGGGACAGCGACAGCACCGTCGCGATCTCGCGCGAGCTTGAGGCGCGGGGCTGCCATGCGATCCACGTCTCCAGCGGCGGGCTGGACCCGCGCCAGAAGATTCCGGTCAGCCCGAACTATCAGGTGCCGCTGGCGCGTGCGGTCAAGCAGGCGGTCTCGATCCCGGTCATCGCCGTGGGGCTGATCACCGAGGCCCATCAGGCCGAGGCGATCGTGGCCACCGGCGACGCCGACATGGTCGCCGTGGCGCGCACCGTGCTTTACGACCCGCGCTGGCCCTGGCATGTCGCGGCGGAACTGGGGGCCAGCGTCACGGCCGCGCCGCAATATCTGCGCTCGCAGCCTTCGACCCTAAAAGAGCTGTTCCGCCCCCGCTGATGCGCTTTCGGGCGGCGCGTCCCGACGCGTCGCCTGCCTGCGGGTGCGGCGCGTTTCGGCGGATTCGTGGATTTGACCGCGGGAATTCGGATCTTTGGTTGTTCCCGCGGCCTTTTTCGCTACATTAGGGCCTCACCTTCACGGAAAACAGCCGCCGACCTTCGATGATCGACGCCCCTTCCGACAGTTCCGAGCCTCCGCGACAATGCGGGCCGGGCGATGTCGAACCCCTCGTCCCCGATCCCGGGGATGATCCCTTGCCGGAGCCCGGCCCCCACGACCCCGATGCGCGCCAGAGCCTCTCGCAGCGCTTGGCCGATCTTGCGCATGAGGGGGTTCACCAGCGCATCTCGATGCGCGACCTTCTGACCCTGCTGCCCGGGCGCTCGCTGGCTGCGCTGATCCTGATCTTCGCCGCCCCGAACGTCCTGCCCGCGCCCCCCGGCATGTCTGCCGTGCTGGGCCTGCCGCTGGTCTATCTGAGCTATCAGATGATGATGGCGCAGAAGCCCTGGCTGCCCCCCCTGATCGCGCAGCGTTCTGTTTCACGTGCCACATTCACGGCCCTGGTCCGGCGGGTGACGCCCGCGCTGGCCTGGCTGGAACGGATGCTGCGACCCCGACTTCAGTCCCTGGCGGGCGAGGTCGCGCAGCGGATCGTCGGCGGGCTGTGCCTGCTTCTGTCGCTGGTGCTGGTCCTGCCCGTGCCCCTTGGCAACATGCTGCCCGCACTGGCGATCAGTCTGGCCATGCTGGGTCTGCTCGGCCGGGACGGGCTGTGGGTCGCAGTTGGGGGGCTGGTCGGCATCGTCTCTTTCGTCATCGCGGTCGGGGTCGTCTACGCGATGATCAAGGCGACCACCTTTCTACTTTCACGCGCGCTGGCATGAGCCTGCGCCTGCATCCTTAGCGGAACCGAGCCTTCTCAATGTGGATTGAAATCTCCATCGTCATCCTTCTGACACTGATCAACGGCCTGTTGGCCATGTCGGAACTGGCCATCGTCTCGTCGCGCACCGCGCGTCTGAAAGTGCTGGCCGACCGGGGCAATCGCGGGGCCGAAACGGCGATCCGCCTGGCCGATGATCCGGGTCGCTTCCTGTCCTCGGTCCAGATCGGCATCACGCTGGTCGGCGTGCTGTCGGGCGCCTTTTCAGGGGCCACGCTGGGCACGCGCCTTGCCGCCGCGCTGCCCGGCTGGGGCGTCCCGCCTTCGCTGGCGCAGCCGCTGGGCATGGGGGGCGTGGTTGTCGCCATCACCTATCTGTCGCTGATCCTGGGCGAGCTTGTCCCCAAGCAGATCGCGCTGCGTTCTCCTGAAACGGTCGCAGTCCGGGTCGCGCCGCTGATGCGGGGCATCTCGCGCGTGGCGGCGCCGCTGGTCTGGCTGCTGGACCGCTCGGGCAAGCTTGTGCTGAAACTGCTGCGCCAGACCGGAGAGGACGACCGCGGCATCTCGGACGAAGAAATCAAGCTGGTCATCGCCGAGGCCGAGAATGCGGGCGTCATGCACCGGGCCGAGACCGAGATGATCGCGGGGGTCATGCGCATCGCCGACCGCAGCGCCCGCGGACTGATGACGCCGCGCCGCGACATCATCGCCGTCGATCTGAAGGACAGCTTCGCGACCATCGCGCGCAAGTTCCAGCAAAGTCACCGCACTCGCCTGCCGGTCAGCGACGGGGACGAGAACGCGATGGTCGGCGTCGTTGCCAGCGCCGACCTGATCTCGGTCAATGGCCAGTCCTTTGACCTGCGCGAGGTGATGAAGGCCGCCCCGATCATCCCCGAGACGATGGATGCGCCCGAGGTGATCTCGCGCCTGCGCGCCTCGCCGGGGCAGATGCTGCTGGTCTATGACGAATACGGCCATTTTGAGGGCGTGGTCACGCCGATGGACGTGCTGGAAGCGATTACCGGCGAATTCTCGGGCATGGACGATGACGAACCGAAGCTGGTCCAGCGCGAGGATGGCAGCCTGCTGGTCGCGGGCTGGATGCCGGTCGACGAATTCGCCGATCGCCTGTCGGTCCCGCTGTCCGAGGATCGCGACTTCTCGACGGTCGCCGGGCTGGTTCTGGACCTGGCCGGGGCGATTCCGCAGGTGGGCGATTGCGTGGAGTGGGACGGCTGGCGGATCGAGGTCGTCGACCTTGACGGTCGCCGGATCGACAAGCTGCTGGTCTGGCGGCCCGAGAAGGCTGCCTGATCGGGGCGAAAGCCGTGCTTTTCATTCCCTGACGCTGTGATAAGTTCGGATTATGAACTTTACCCTGCGCCAGATCACCTATTTCCTTGCCGTCGCGCGGCTTCTCAGCTTTGGCCGCGCGGCCGAGGTATCGAACGTTTCGCAGCCGGGTCTTTCCAGCCAGATCGCCCAGCTTGAGGCGCGGCTGGGCGGCGCGCTGTTCGAACGTGGCGCCGGGACCGGCCCCGTGCGCCTGACCGCGCTGGGAGAGCGGCTTTTGCCCATTGCCCGCGAATTGATGGACAATGCCCAGCGGTTTCAGGCGGTGGCGCGGGCGGGGCGGTCGGCCCTGTCGGGGCGGCTGCGGCTGGCGATCATCCCGACCGTTGCACCCTATCTGATCCCGCATCTGATCCCGGCGCTGCGCCATGCCCATCCCTCGCTGGATCTGGAACTGCACGAGGTCGTCACCGACAAGCTGCTGGAGGGGGTATCGAGCCATCGTTTCGACGCGGGCGTGATGGCGCTTCCCGCCGGTCCCGCGGGGATCGAGGCCGAGCCGGTGCTGCGCGACACGTTCCTGATCGCGATGTCCGAAGACGACGAATCCTATCTTGCCGGACCCGCGCGCCCAGAAAATATCGAGGTCGAGCGGTTGCTGCTGCTGGCGGACGGCCATTGCCTGCGCGATCAGGCGCTGGATGTCTGCGGGATGCGCAGCCCGCGCAGCAAGGTGAACCTTGAGGCCGCGTCGATGGCCACCCTGATGCGGATGGTGGCAAGCGGAATGGGGATGACGCTGATCCCCCGTCTTGCCTTGGCGGATGAGAACCGCGATGGCCGGCTGCGGGTCGTGCCCTTTGCCGAGCCCGCGCCGTCGCGCGATCTGGCCGTGGTCTGGCGGCGCAATGCCGATGCCGAGGGCGATGCCCGCGCCTTGGCCGCCGTGATCCGCGGCCTCGCCCCCGTTCTGGGGGTCGAGGCGCTGGGGGCGGGGGCGTTGAGTTTAGGCGGTTAGAAGTCGATCCTCACCGGCAACACGAGCGGGATCGACCTGCCAGAAGGGTGAGCCGGCATCCGCGGCAAACTGGCCGCTTGACGCTGAAGCGCAGCATCTGTCCGAGCATCTCCCGTTGAACTTTGCAGCCTGCCGTTCGAGACTGCGCCATTCGGCGAAATCGTGAACGCGACTGTGACCGAGACCGATCCTTTGCCGCGCTTATCCGCGACGCGCGCACGTCGCATATGTCGCGACACGGCCGAGTTGATCTTGGACTCCCACGTCGCAACCTGCCTCGGGCTCGGCTGCTCCCCGGATTGTTGCGATGCTGTCCGCTCGGCCCTGGGGGCGCGGACGGTGGTGGAGGCCTTGAGCTCCTCCTGGACCAGAGGTGCCTTTTCCTTCTTCTTCTCTTCCTTCTTGGTCACCACTTGCTGCGTCACCACCTTCGGCTCCTCCGGGTCGGGCGGCTCGGGGCGGGTCTTCGGGCGGACAGATTTCTGGATGACCACGGCGTCGGGAGGTGGCGGGAACAGCGTGTTCATGTCCGGCAGCGGCTCAAGTTCCGGCAGCGGCTCGGCCAGCGCGAAATCGGGTGTGGGTTCCGGTTCCGGCTCGGGCTCTGGTTCGGGTTCCGGCTCGGGCTGCGGTTCGAGATCGGGTGCGGCCTCCTCAACCTGCTCGGATTCGGCCTCGTCCATCGGCGCCGCAGCTTGAGGCATGGGGGCCAGTTCGACATAGACCGCATCAGGCAGTCCCGGCGGTGCCGCCGCCTCGGCCCGGTGCATGATCCACAGCGCGCCGCCCAGATGGGCGGCGACGACGATCAGGGCCGCGGAACCCCAAAGCGCGCCTTCGCGCAGGATCGGGTTGCGCGCCTCGCTCATGGCGCGGGGGCCTGTGCGGGGGCGGGCGCAGGGGTCGCAGCGGCCGCGGCTGCGGCGGTGCTGGCTGGCGTCGCGGGTACTGCGGCGGTCGATTCAAGCCCGACCAGCGCGATTTTCAGATACCCCGTCTCGCGCAGGGTGTTCATCACACCCATCAGGTCGCCATAGGTGACGGCCTTGTCGGCGCGCAGGAAGATGCGCTTTTCATGGTCATTGCCGGTCGCGGTGGCCAGCGCCGCGGCCAGCCCGCCCGGTGCGATGTCTTCGTTCCCAAGGGCCAGCGTCAGGTCCGGCTTGACCGTGACCCAGATTGGCTGGTCGGGACGTTGGGCCGGGGTCGCGTTCGAAACCGGCAGGTCGACATTGACATCGACCGTCGCCAGCGGCGCCGCCACCATGAAGATGATCAGCAGCACCAGCATCACGTCGATGAAGGGCGTGACGTTGATCTCGTGGTTCTCGACCAGATCGTCGCCGTGGGATTCGCGGATGCCTCCGGCCATGGATCAGACCTCGCTGCGTTGGTCGGTGCCGCGGAAGTCCAGGTCGCGGCTGACAAGGCGCTTCACACCGGCCGCGGCATTGGCCAGCCGCAGGCGGTAGCCGGTGATGGCGCGGGCGAAGACGTTGTAGATGACGACCGCCGGAATGGCCGCGACAAGGCCGATCGCCGTCGCCAGAAGCGCTTCGGCGATGCCGGGGGCGACGACGGCAAGGTTGGTCGTCTGCGCCTCGGAAATGCCGATGAAGCTGTTCATGATGCCCCAGACGGTGCCGAACAGGCCGACAAAGGGCGCGGTCGAGCCGATGGTGGCCAGGACGCCGGTGCCGCGACCCATGCGGCGACCCGCGACGGCCTCGATCCGGTCAAGGTGGGAATCGACGCGCTCCTTCAGGCCGGAATCGCCGGCCTGGTCCAGCGCGGGGGCCGAGCGGTCATATTCGGTCGCGGCGGCGCGGATCATGCGCGAGACGGGGTCGCGGCGCGCGCCGATCGCGCCAAGTGCGGCCGGCAGGCTTGCCGCAGCCTCGATCCGGCGGATGCCGGACTGGACCCGGCCAAGCGCACCTGCCAGTTCAAGGAACTTGGCGATCAGCACCGTCCATGTCACGACCGAGGCGAAAGCGAGGCCGATCATCACGCCCTTGACCACCCAGTCGGCGGCCAGGAACATCCCGATGGGCGACAGGTCATGGGGCAGGTTGGGGTCGCGTTCGGCCGGGGTCAGCGGGTCCAGCGCGTCTTGCAGGATCTGCGGCAGGATCCCCCCGGACTGGGCCTGCGGGGCCGTCTCGGGCTGGGTCGCCGGCACGACGGGCACCGGCGCCGTCTCGGCGGGTGCGGTGGTTTCGGAGACAGACGGGGTCACTGAAGCCGGCGCGGGATCGCTGGCGGGTTGCGGCGCGGCCGTCGCGGGGGCCGACGTCGTCGTTGCCGGAGCATCCGCTGCCGGGGCATCCGCTGCCGGGGCCGGGGCCGGGGTCGCCTGGGGAGAAGGCGCGGCGGAGTCGGGGGTCGCGGGCACCGGGGCGGATTGCTGGTCCATGGCCGGGGCCTGTGGTGTGCCGCCGGCTTCCTGGGCATGAATCGGCGCAGCCAACATCAGGCAGGCAAGCGTAAGGGCGGTGCCCGCGCGCAGGCGCGGCAGCGACAGGTGGCTCATGGCGATCCTTCGTCTCTTCGGCATAGGTCCGTCCGCTGACGCTTGGTAAGGAGGCCTGCAAAAGATGCAGGTCATCGGCCTTGGCCGCGGCATTGCGGGTCATATCTGACTTCAGGGTAAAATTGTCAACTATTACGCAGGGAAGTTCTGCATGACCGCCCGTGTCCAGTATGCGCCAAGATGCGTCTGGTGGCGGTCATGCCCCAACTCGTCCAGCAGAAAGCCGCGCAGGGACGCAAGCACGGTTTTCTCGCATGCCATCCACAGCATGGTTTGGGGCGAGGGGGGAGTTTCGCGCAGGATTCGGACCAGTTCCCCGGGCCCTTCCGGCAGGTGGGTGACGCGGGTGCGCGTGGACAGGGGCAGCGGGTAATCGGCGCGCGCACCCATCAGCCAGACGCTTGCATCGGCATCGGGACGCTCGGCCAGGATGCGCGCGATGGCGGGCCATGCGGTTTCATCCCCGGCCAGAACCAGGCTTGCCGCATCGGGGATGCCGCCGCCATTCGGCCCACTCAATCCGACGGTGCGACCTTTTGGTCCCGACAGGGCCCATTCGCTGACACGCCCGCCCGCATGCAGAAAGATGTCAAAGTCCAGCCAACCCTGGGTCTCGTCGATGGCGCGAACGGTATAGACGGGGCGATGCAGGGCCTTATCGCCCTTGGGCCAGACGGTCTGGCCGTTCTCGCCGATCCGGGGCCACTCGGGCGCGGTGTCCCCTGTGGACGGCAGGACCAGACGAAAATGGATCGAATCCCGCGTCGTAAGGCGGCGCAGGTCGGGACCTGCAAGCCGCATCCGCACGAAGTCGGCGCTGATCCGGTCGACGCGCTCGACCCGCGCCAGGGAGAAGTTCAGGGGGATCTTGCCCGCATCGGCGGGCGAGGACCAGCGCAGGCGTTGGCCCAGATCGGGCAGTGTCTCGGACAGATGCTCGAAAATCGCCTCCTGGATCGAGGCGAGCCATTCCAGGCTGTGCGCGCGGGCAAAGACAAGCGCGTCATTGCCCCGCCGCTTGACGCCGAACTCGCCCATTTCAGTCTCGCACCAGGTCGAGCGTCCATGGCCGTCATGCAGGTCAAGGCCGTGCTCCTCGGCCTCGGCCCGCAGAATCCGGTCCAGCAGTCCGAAATCGGTATCCGTCAGGATCGCTTCCGAGTGGAATTCGGGCGGAGTTGTCAGGCGCATGGAAGATTCCGGTGAAAGGAGCCTTGCGCCGAAAATGGCGCGAGGCGCGGGGCAGGGCAACGGCCTTCACCGCGCGATGCGGAGCATCTTCACCGTTTCCCAAATACCCATGCGACGCTGCCTTCGGGCAAAGGTCAGGCCGCCTTCGCGATCAGCCGGGCCGCGGCCTCGATCCCGCCGGGGCCGTGGGTAATGCCAAGCGCGTCCATCCCGGCCTCGATTACGGCCAGCGTCCCCAGCAGCTGGTGGGCGCTGACATGGCCCATATGGGCGATACGCATCCCGTGCTCCGGGTCCGCCGCGCCAAGGCCCACGCCGAGTGTCAGGCCAGCCTTCTCTTGCGCCCATGTCCGCAATGCGGTGGCATTCGGAACCGTCGCCGCCGTGACCGAGCGCGCGCGCCCGGCCGGATCCGCGACCACGGCGGAAATGCCGCTGCCGCCCTGGCCCCAGGCATCAAGCGCGGCCCAGGTCGCACGGGCCAGCGCCTCGTGCCGGGCCCAGGCATGGGGCAGGGTTTCTTCATCCAGAAGCAGTGCCAGAGCCTCGTTCATGCCGAAGATGTGCTGGACGGGGGGCGTGCCGCTCCAGAATTGCCAAAGCTCGGTCGCGTCGGCGCGAGGGGCCCAGTCCCAATAGGGGGTGGTCAGGTCGGTACGGCCAAGCGCGCGGACGCGGTCCGAGAACCACAGAAACGCCATGCCGGGCGGCAGCATCAGACCCTTCTGGCTGGCCGAGACCAGCAGGTCCACGCCCCATTCGTCCATGAACATCGGCTCGCATCCGAGCGAGGCGATGGCATCGACCACGAACAGGGCCGGATGCTCTCCGATGGCGCGCCGCAAGGCGGGAATGTCGGCGCGCGCCGAACTGGCGGTGTCGACCTGGCAAACCAGCACCGCCTTGATCTCATGGCCCGGATCGCGGGCCAGGCGTTCGGCAAGACGCGCGGGGTCGGGGGGGCACAGGCCGAAATCCAGCGTCTCTATGCGGATCCCCAGGCTTTGCGCGGTCTGCGCCCAGCCGCGCCCGAAATGCCCCGAGGTCACGACCAGCGCCAGATCACCGCGGTTGAACAGGTTCACATTCGCCGCTTCCCAGCCGGCATGGCCGTTCCCGATATAGGGGACGCAATGCGCCGAGGTGCCGGCCAGCCGCTTCAGCCCGGCCATCATGGCACGGTTTTCCCGCGCCATGTCCGGGCCATAGATGTCGGGAGAGGGGCGGTGCATCGCGCGCAGGACGCGATCCGGAACGGGCGAGGGGCCGGGGATGGCGACAACCGGGCGACCCTGGGCAAAGCTCATTTTCAGCAGGCCTTTCTGACGAACGCGCCAATCGGTAGGCCCGCGCCGCGCCAAGGTCAACGCCACGCGGGAATTCAGCCCCGGCTTGCCGCCCGAAGCCGCACGGCTTATGCCTTGGCGGAATTGGACCCGGAAAGCACCAAATGGCGGACAGATTACAAAAGACGGCCAATCTGTTCTCGCGCATGTGGCGGGATTACCTGCACCCCTATTGGGCAAGGATCATCCTTGCCCTGTTTTTCCTGGTCCTGGAGGGCTCGACCCTGGGGCTGCTCAGCTGGATGCTGAAGCCGCTGTTCGACCGCGTCTTCGTCGGTGGGGACAGCAATGCGATCTGGTGGGTGGGCGGCGTGATCTTCGCGCTGTTCATGCTGCGCGCGGCAACCTTTGTCATCAACCGCAGCCTGATGACCTCGGTCTCATTGGCGGTCTCGACCCGGATGCAGACCGACATGCTGCGCCATGTCATGACGCTGGACAGCGACTTCTTCCAGAAAAACCCGCCGGGCGCGATGATCGAACGGGTGCAGGGCGACTCGATCGCCGTGCAGGGCGTCTGGTCCACCTTCATCTCGGGGATGGGGCGCGACATCGTCTCGCTTGTCTCGCTGTTCGGCGTGGCGGTCGCGGTCGATCCGGAATGGACGCTGGCCGCGCTGATCGGTGCGCCCCTGCTGATCCTGCCGATGGTGCTGGTCCAACGCTATATCCGGCGCAAGATGCGCCAGAACCGCCAGAATGCCAGCCAGCGCGCGACCCGGCTGGACGAGGTGCTGCACGGCATCAACGCGGTCAAGCTTAACCGGATGGAGGATTACCAGGCCGGGCGCTTCGCCCAGATCGTGGACCGCATCCGCGTCGGCCAGATCAAGATGTCGGCGATCGGGGCGACGGTGCCCGCGCTGGTCGACATCGTGACCGGCATCGGCTTCATGGGCGTGCTGTGGCTGGGCGGTGCCGAGGTGATGTCGGGCGAACGCACCGTCGGCGACTTCATGTCCTTCTTCACTGCGATGGCGCTGGCGTTTCAGCCGCTGCGCCGCCTGGGCAGCCTGGCCGGGACCTGGCAAACCGCCGCCGCCAGCCTTGAGCGGATCTACGAGATCCTGGACATGCGCCCCTCGATCGCGTCGGGGCCGCGGCGCGAACCACCGCCCGATACCACGGTCCGGCTTCACGACGTGCGACTGGCCTATGACGGGCATCCGGTGCTGAACGGACTGACCTTCACCGCCGAGGCCGGGCAGACGACGGCCCTGGTCGGGCCTTCGGGCGCGGGCAAGTCGACGGTCTTCAACCTGCTGACCCGCATGATCGATCCCGCATCGGGCGAGATCACTCTGGGCGGCGTGCCGCTGGCCCAGTTCGATCTGGCGACCCTGCGGGATCAGTTCTCGACCGTCAGCCAGGATGCCGCGCTTTTTGATGAAACCTTGCGCGAAAACATCCTTCTGGGCCATCCCGAGGACGAGGCGCAATTGCGCGGCGCGATCGAGGCCGCCCATGTCGCCGATTTCGTCGACCCGCTGCCGCAAGGGCTGGATACGCCCGCCGGTCCGCGCGGTTCGGCCCTGTCCGGCGGCCAGCGCCAGCGCGTCGCGATTGCCCGCGCGGTCCTGCGCAATGCGCCGATCCTGCTGCTGGACGAAGCGACGAGCGCGCTTGACGCGCAAAGTGAACGACTGGTGCAGGAGGCGCTGGACAAGCTGTCCGTCGGCCGCACCACGCTGGTCATCGCGCACCGCCTGTCCACCATCCGCCGCGCCGACAAGATCATCGTGCTGGAGGCCGGGCGGGTTGTCGAAGAGGGCAGCCATGACCAACTGATGGAAAAAGGCGGCTCCTATGCGGCGCTCGTCCAACTGCAGTTCGGAGAGAAGTGATGCGGCGGATACTGGCGGTCTCGGGGGCGGATCGGATTGCGTTTCTGCAAGGGCTGGTGACGAACAAGGTCGGAGATGTCCCCTGCTGGGCCGCGCTGCTGACGCCTCAGGGCAAATACCTGTCCGATTTCCTGATCGTGCCCGAGGGCGAGCGGCTGCTGATCGACGTGGATGCGCGGCTGGCCGACGATCTGGTGCGGCGGCTGTCGATGTACAAGCTGCGCTCGGCCGCGACGATCGAGGAGACGGACCTGCTGGTTTCCCGCGGGGTGGGCGATATGCCGGACGCCGCCATCGCCGATCCCCGGCATGAGGCGCTGGGATGGCGGCTTTACGGCAGTATCGGGCAGGACGACGGCACCGATTTCGATGCCATCCGGGTCGAGCATTGCATCCCCGAGACGCTTGCCGAGTTGATCCCGAACGAGACCTTCATCCTTGAAGCCGGGTTCGAGCGCCTGCACGGCGTCGATTTCCGCAAGGGCTGCTATGTCGGGCAGGAGGTCACGGCGCGGATGAAGCACAAGACCGAGTTGCGCAAGGGGCTGATCACGGTCGGCATCGACGGCGAGGCCCCGGTCGGCACCCCGATCCTGATGGCCGACGGGCGCGAGGCCGGGACGCTGTTCACCCAGTCGGGCGGACGCGCCATCGCCCATATGCGCTTCGACCGCATGGGCGAAGGCTTGACCGCGGGGGACGCCCGCATCCTCGCGTGACCGGCGAGAGCGAGCGCATCCGCCGCATCGTCCATGTGGACATGGACGCCTTCTTCGCGTCGGTCGAGCAGCGCGACAACGCCGATTTGCGCGGCAAACCGGTCGCCGTGGGGGGCATTCAGCGCGGCGTCGTCGCTGCCGCCAGCTACGAGGCGCGACCTTTTGGCGTGCGCTCGGCCATGCCCTCGATGCGGGCAAAGCGGCTGTGCCCCGACCTGATCTTCGTCAAGCCGCGCTTCGACGTCTATCGCGCCGTCAGCCAGCAGATCCGCGACATCTTTGCCGATTACACGCCGCTGATCGAACCCCTGTCCCTGGACGAAGCCTATCTGGACCTGACCGATTACCTTGAGGGCCGCACGGCAACCCGCATCGCGCAGGAGATCCGCGCCCGCATCCGCGAGGTGACGGGGCTGACCGCCTCGGCCGGGGTCAGCTACAACAAGTTTCTGGCGAAGCTGGCCTCGGATCAGCGCAAGCCCGACGGGCTGTTCGTGATCCCGCCCGAAGCCGGGGCAGAGTTCGTCCAGTCCCTGCCGATCGGTAGATTTCACGGCGTCGGCCCCGCGACGGCGGCGAGGATGGAGGCGCATGGCATCCTGACCGGGGCGGATCTGGCGCGGCAAAGCCTTGAGTTCCTGACCGCGCGCTTTGGCAAGTCGGGGACCTATTACTGGAATATCGCGCGCGGAATCGACCACCGCGAGGTGAAGCCGGACCGGGTCAGGAAGTCGGTCGGCGCGGAGAACACGTTTTTTGACGACCTGCGCGACATCTCTGCCGCCCATGCCGAGCTTGCGCCGCTGGCGGACAAGGTCTGGCGGCATGTCACCGCCTCGGGCAAGGCGGGGCGGACGGTCACGCTCAAGGTGAAATACGGGGATTTCCGCCAGATCACGCGGGCAAGATCGCTGCCCGCCCCCGTCATCAGCCGGGACCAGATGCTGGCCATCGCCTGCGACCTGCTTGAACCGGTCTTCGCCGATCCGCATGGGGTGCGGCTGCTGGGGATCACCCTTTCCGCGCTGGAAGAGGCGGGGGCAGGAAATGCCCCGCGCCAGCTTGGTCTGTTCGATCAGGCGTAAAGCTGGGTGGCCCCGACCTTTTCGTGGATCGCGTTCACCGTCGCCTTGTCCAGCCCCAGCGAGGTCGCCAGCGCGTGCAGGTATTCGGCTTCCTTGCGGTTGTCGAAGTCGATGGCCATGACCGACATCAGATAGACCTGCGGCCCGATGCCCTGCGGCACCTCGCGCGCCAGAGCTGCGGGATCGACCGGGGCGGCCATCTGTTCGCGGATGAAGGCGCGATCCTCGTCATCGAGTTCGCCGAATTCCTTCATCAGCCGCGCCTGCTCGACCTCGTCGACCTTGCCGTCGGACTTGGCGGCCTGGATCATTGCCTTGAGCATCAGCCCCGCCACGGCATTCTGTTCCGGGGTGGGGGCGGTCTGCGGTTCACCCCCGCTTGCCAGCGCGTCGTTGAAAAGATCGCCGAAGCTGGAATCATTCGTCGGTTGCGAGTCCTTCTGCGCCAGCCCGCCGGAAGGCGAAGCGGGCGCAGGCGTGCCCGCGCGGGCCTGACCCCCGCCCAGAAGCTCGCCCAGGATCCCGCCAAGGCCACCCGCAGCGGCGCCTCCGGCCAGGATGTCACCAAGGCCGCCGCCTCCGCTTGAGGATGGGCGCCCGGCGCCGCCCGCCGATCCGCCGCTGCCGAGCCGGCCCTGCGTCAGCTGGTCCAGGATGCCACCCAGCCCGCCACCCGCGGGGGAATGCGCACCGCCATAGGGCTTGCCGCCGCCCGCACCAGCGGGGCGGCCGCTGAGGACCTGGCCAAGGATGTCGCCAAGCCCGCCCGAGCCCGCCTTTGAGGTTCCCGGATGATCCGAATTATTGCCGAGCAGGTCGCCCAGAATGCTGCCCGAATGGGGCCGCGAGCCACCTGCGCTTGCCGTCGTGCCTGTCCCCGCTCCGGGGCTGCCGGCCGGGCGGGCCTGCGCATTCTTCATCATGGTCCCGATCCCCTTGGCCAGCATGACGCCGGCCGCGACCCGGGCGAGGGATTTCATCAGACTCATCTCGTCCTCCGACATGAAACGGCAGCCGCCTGAAGGACGGGTCTGCCTTCCCAGCCACAAGCGTTCTGATTGCCCGTTGGTTCCTGCGAGCGACACTGTTTCTGTGACGTGCCGGCGGGACCCGGCTGCCCTTGATTTTTCCCCTGCGCAAATATAAGTCGCGGCGGATGTTTCACGATGGGGGCTGTCGCGCGGGTGGCCCTCTCCGATAGGAGGCCATGATGGCAAAGGCAAAGTTTGAACGTACGAAACCGCACGTCAACATCGGGACGATCGGTCACGTTGACCACGGCAAGACGACGCTGACGGCTGCGATCACCAAATACTTTGGTGAATTCAAGGCCTATGACCAGATCGACGGCGCCCCGGAAGAGCGCGCCCGCGGCATCACGATCTCGACCGCGCACGTTGAGTACGAGTCGGACGCGCGTCACTATGCGCACGTCGACTGCCCCGGCCACGCCGACTACGTGAAGAACATGATCACGGGTGCGGCGCAGATGGACGGCGCGATCCTGGTCGTGAACGCTGCCGACGGCCCGATGCCGCAGACGCGCGAGCACATCCTGCTGGGCCGTCAGGTCGGCATTCCGTACATGGTCGTCTACCTGAACAAGGTCGACCAGGTCGATGACCCGGAACTGCTGG